>ONNK01000198.1 GCA_900319185.1 uncultured Bacteroidales bacterium | reverse complement strand
AACTTCCTCAGCGAGCTTAGGGTTTATTTTTGAAAGAGTATTGGTATCTTCGTCAAACAAAGTATAGATCTGCTGTCTGTCTAAATCATGCTGAATTAATGCGCTTGCAAGAAAAGTTCCGTAGTTCTTATAAAACTCATTCACTAAAGAATTGACCTGATTTAGCTCTTCGTTGTTAGAAGCAAATCTTCTGTATAAATCATCGAGCCGTTGATTGTGGACGGTCGGAACGGTGGAAGATTGCGTTACCTGGATGGGAGCACTTTCCGGGGATCCGGGACCGCCTGTGGCAAAGTCCGGCTGGGAAAGGAGGGACAGGGCCAGAAGAAGAAGGATTCGTTTCATATCGTCAGTTCAAGGATTTCATTTTGTCCGCGTTGTAAAGTTAAGTAAATCAGCCCGTAATAGCAAATAATACAGGCCTTCGTATGTGATCCAGCATTGTCCCCGCGCCCTTTCCCGTCAATGAACGTTAAAAAAATCTTCCTCCCTTCCCGGGAGCGTATTTTTCCAACAACCCTTGCCGGGAGGGGTGCGCCTGTTTTTCCGTTTGCACCGCTTTTCGCCATTGGGCGGAAGCAGTCCTTCCTTCCAATAGTCAAAAACCGTCAGCAAAGTTAAAACAGCCCGCAGGGCACAATTCCCTCATACCATGAAATACTATTTCTTCAAGACCGTCAGGGACGGCTCCCGCAACCGTCTCAACCCGCTCCCTTTCCAGACCGCCTCCGACGGGACGGCCATCATCCAGAAGCTCAACACCCAGGTGGCCGCCGGGGGGATGAAGCTCCGTGAGGCCTACCCCATAGGGACGGTGTTCTGCTCGTCGATGTGCGAGCTGAGCGCCCGCGCCGGGACCCCCTACTACTGCGCCGGGGACATCTACCCCATCCTCGAGGGGAACTCCAACTACGACTTCAACCTGCCGACCCCCACCAGGGAGATGCTGGACGCCTACGCGGAGTACAAGCAGAAGGCCAAGCAGGAAGCCGCCCAGACCCTCTTCTCCGGACAGGGGACCCCGACGGCCCCGAAGAAACTCTCCCTCCTGGAGAAGATCCGCAAGGACAGGCGCTACGGTGTCCCCGACATCGACAGGGACGGCTTCTTCGTCAGGGAGTCCGACTGGTATCTCCTCATAAGGAACATCATCACGAGGACGGCCTCTATGATCACCGGTCCCTCCGGTACGGGCAAGACAGAACTCGTATGCCTTGCAGGTAAGAAGCTAGGCCTGGAGGTGAACATCTACAACATGGGAACGATGCTGGACCCGATCTCGGGCCTCCTCGGGGTGCACCGCCTCGTGCAGGGCGGCTCGGTGTTCGACTACGCGAAGTTCACCGAGGACATCCAGAAGCCGGGGATCATCCTCCTGGACGAGCTCTCGAGGGCGCCCCTCAGCGCCAACAACATCCTCCTCCCGTGCCTTGACTCCCGGAGGGAGCTCCCCGTGGACATGGCCGGAGGGAACGGCCTGAGGAACATCAAGGTCCATCCTGAGTGCGTCTTCATCGCCACGGCCAACATCGGCGCCGAGTACACGGGGACCTCCCAGATGGACAGGGCCCTGGTGGACCGCTTCTTCATGCAGGAGATAGAGTACATGGACGCGGACAACGAAGCAAAGGTGCTCTCCAAGCGCTGCGGCATCGAACCCTCCGATGCGAAGATCATCGTGGAGACGGCCCGGACGGTGAGGAGCCTCTACACCAAGGGGGAGGTCTCCAGCACGCTCTCCACGCGTGAGACCCTCGGGGCCGGACGGATGGTCGCGGACGGCTGGAGCGTCCTCGAGGCGATGGAGCGCAACTTCCTTCCCTTCTTCGAGGGTACGAAGACCGAAGGGGAGAGAGGGGTCGTCTACAAGACTTTCCTGAGGCATTAAGACGGAAAATGTGATTTTTCCGCCGAAAAAAGCACCGAAAATGTGATTACAACATATTACTATTTTATGATTATCATTTTATGGTAATATGCATATTAGCACCCGTTTAACATCGCATTGATACTTGGCATCTCTCCGGGGATGCCTTTTTCGCATATCACCATGAATACAGATATTACAAAGCAGCAGATGATCGCGTCCCTCAGGAAAGATTTCCTTGACAGGGACCAGGACACCTTCGTAAGGATACGCCGGACCGGCCGTCTGGGGTGGGAGACACTCATCCCCGCCGGTGGAAGCTACTCGGATCTCCTCCGTGACTGCCGCGGGGAAGGGGACATAGTGAAGGAGGCCTACGGCATGGCCCGCGACTACATCGTCGCGATGGACACCCCCTACAGGGTGACCCTCCGCCTCTCTCGGGAGGCCAACTGCACGGACTC
>ONNK01000194.1 GCA_900319185.1 uncultured Bacteroidales bacterium | reverse complement strand
GTTCCGTTTTGGAACAAGTTGCACCCCGTCAACCCTTCCGCGTACCTTAGAACAACGTCGGTTGGGCATTGGGATCCTTTCCTATCAGCCAATCCAAGTCGCGTCCCGATCCTGCACGCAGGTACTGTCGGAATGCGCTCTTGAAGGCTCTTCTCAATCGTTGATCGGCGGCTATCTCTGTATTGAATCGCGTCAACAACACCCAGAAATCAGGCTCCTTGAATTCCAGTGCTGCCGACAGCGATTTGAACATCATATCGCTAAAAGCGTCCTCGCGGTTCCGGTTGTCCATCGGGTTTTCTTGATGATACTTCACCCACCATTCTGGTTCAACACTTCCCCAGACGTCGCACAGGGCGCGATAGAGTTCATGCGCAAAGCCATACACCTTCTCCCTTAACATCATGGCGAGCTTTACCTGCAACGCGCTCGCCTCGGCCTGCAACTCTGCAACCCGCCGCTTGAACTTCTCCACATCCTCGGTCAAAATCACGCTCCCGACACCATCTACCGAATACAGGAAATCCGTCTTGACGGCGTCCTCGTGGGAGGAGAAGCGAAGCGGATTTTCCACGTCGTTATAAAAGAGATTGTAGATGTTGCCCCCGGAGACCTCTTCGTCGCCATCAGGGGCTTCAATTCCGACGGGATGGAGTTCATACCGAAGGCCCTGAAAGCCGGAGCCTCCGCCGTAATATGCGACAGAGAGCCCGAGGATAACATTCCCTATGTTCTCGTAAAGGACTGCAGGGAGACTCTGGCGCTCGCATCCTGCGCCTTCTTCGGCGAGCCCTCGAAAGAGATGAAGATGATCGGCGTCACCGGAACTAACGGGAAGACCACGACCACATATCTCGTAAAGCACATGCTCGAGACCCTTGTCCCTTCAAAGATCGGCCTCATCGGCACAAACGGCATCATGATAGGGCAGGAGTACATCCATTCGGACTACACGACCCCGGAGAGCTTCGAGCTCCAGAAGCTCTTCCGCGAGATGGCGGACAAGGGCTGCACGTACTGCGTGATGGAGGTGAGCTCCCATTCGCTGGCACTCAGCAGGGTGGCAGGTATACACTACGATGTCGCCATGTTCACGAACCTTACCCAGGACCACCTGGATTTCCATAAGACCATGGAGGAGTACGCCTCGGTCAAAAAGAGCCTCTTTTCGAGATGCGACATCGCCTGCACCAACCTGGACGACGCCCGCGGCCTGTACATGGTCGAGGGATCTCCCGCCCGTTTAATAACCATCTCGGCTGAGGGCAGGGAAGCGGACCTCAGAGCCGAAAACACAGAGCTCTCGGCATCGGGCGTCACATTCGACGCGGTTTACGGGGATGAAAGTGCCCGCGCTCATCTCGCGATCCCCGGGCTCTTCTCGGTCCACAACGCGCTCGGAGTCATCTCGATAGGCCTCGCGCTCGGCTTTTCGCTGAAAGACTGCTGCGAGTCCCTCTCCACCGCGACGGGAGTCAAGGGCAGGATGGAGGTCGTTCCGACAGACGGGGACTACTCGGTTATAATTGACTACTCCCACACGCCTGACTCGCTCAAAAACGCGCTCGAGACATTGAAGCCCTTAACGAGGGGAACGCTCTACGCGCTCTTCGGCTGCGGAGGCGACAGGGACAAGCTCAAGCGCCCGATAATGGGAGAGGTGGCGGCAAAGTACGCGGACTTCTGCATAGTCACCACGGACAACCCCCGCACGGAGGATCCGGAGGAGATAATAAAAGAGATCCTCGAAGGCGTCGAAAACGCCGGAACGCCTTATGTTTCAATATGTGACCGCCCCTCGGCCATACGCTGGGCTATTGACAAGGCGGGCCCCGGTGATGTAATATTACTCGCCGGCAAAGGCCATGAGGACTACCAGGTAGTCGGAAAGACCAAACACCACATGGACGAGCGCGAGATCGTCGCCGGATATCTCTCAGAGAGAAAACAAAAAGGAAGCTCCCAATGCTGATGACCGTAAAACTGATACTGGCTTTCATACTGGCATTCGCAGTGTCATCCGTTTTCGGCAATTTCTACGTCCCCTGGCTCAAGAAGGTCAAAGTCGAGCAGGAGATCAAGGAAAACGGCCCGACATGGCACATATCCAAATCAGGCACCCCGACAATGGGTGGCGTGATGTTCATACTGGCGGCCTTTGTCGCGTGCATCACGGTCGGCTTCGACAGCATGCGCGAGGGAAAGTATGTCCATCTCTTCGTGTTCGTGTTCGCGCTGGCCTTCGGAGCCATAGGCTTTCTCGACGACTGGGAGAAGATAAAACACAAGGCAAACCTCGGCCTTCACGCCAACACGAAGTTCCTTCTCCAGCTGGCGGCCGCCATAGTCTTCGTTCTGATCATGCGCCGCACGGGCTACCTC
>ONNK01000147.1 GCA_900319185.1 uncultured Bacteroidales bacterium | reverse complement strand
CCTGAAGCATTCGGCGGTCGCGTAGTAGTAAACCGCGAGCATCCGGACAAGACCAAGGAAATTTTCTCCTTAAATCTCTCCGCCATCTTGGATGGCAAGGCACCTGACTTTGTGCTTCAGAACAACGACGAACTTTTCATTGCCAGCGGCTTCGATCTCAAGGATCAAGGTACCATGACAATATCCGGAATGGTGAATGCTCCAGGAACATTTCCGTTTGCCGAGAATACGACTATCGAGGACTTCATCATTCTTGCCGGTGGCCTGCAGGATGGAGCTTCCACCGCCCGTGTGGATGTAACCCGCCGGAAAAAAGATGCCAATGGCATGGTAGCCACCAGCGATATCGGCGAACTCTATTCCATTCCGATCAAGAATGGACTTGTGGATGATGGAGACCGATCCTTTGTGCTCGAACCTTATGACGAAGTGGTAGTTCACCGAAGCCCGTCTTACAACATCCAGCGCCATTTCACGGTTTCCGGAGAAGTTAATTTCCCGGGGACATACTCATTAACCTCCCGTGAGGAACGTATATCGGAACTCATCAAGAAGGCTGGCGGACTTACCGAATTTGCTTTCGCCCCAGGTGCCCGCCTGATACGTCGGGCTACGGAGGAAGAACTCCGCCAGGCCAATGAAATGGTAGAGATTATTGAGCAAAAGACTGATACTCTGGATGTTCAAGCGCGCCAGGCAGCCAAAACCACCTTTATGGTTGCGGTAGATTTGGACAAAGCCTTGGCAAATCCAGGCAGTGACGAGGATGTGGTCCTCCGAGAAGGAGATGTGTTGAATGTTCCTGTCATGAGCAATATCGTCCGCATCCACGGTGCTGTGAAGTATCCCACTGCCGTCAGCTACGACCGTTCCATGAAGGGAATCGACTATATCAAGGCAGCAGGCGGCTTTGACGAGGAAGCACTCCGTTCAAAGGCCTACGTCGTGAACATGAATGGGCGAGCCAAGAGACTCCATTCCTGGACAAGAATTGATCCGGGCGCCGAAATATACGTGCCGCTCAAGAAGAAGCAGAAGAACGAGTTTAATTATGCAGCCATGAGTACCATTGCCACGACCGCATCGACCCTAGCGACCATGGCCATGAGTATCATAACGATCATCAATCTCACCAAAAAGTAGTCGCCCATGGAAGGTTTTCAGACCAACAGCCCCGTCGTAATTCAGGATGATTCCGACGAACTTGAGATCGACTGGTTGGGTATCTTCTCCAGACTTCTCAAGCATTGGAAACAGATTTTCCTCATCTCCTTCATATTTGGTGTTATAGGCATCGTTTCGGCCCTTACTATGACACGTCAGTACAACGTTACCATGACGTTGGCTCCTGAAGTCACCAATCGTGCCAATAACAATCTCAGCAGCATTACCAGTATGCTGGGTCTGAACGGCGTATCGTTGAATCCCGGGACTGATGCCATGAGTATCACCTTGTTTCCGGAGATTTGTCAGAGCACGCCTTTCCTAGCTGCTCTCTTGGACGTTCCTCTCACCTCCTATGTGTCCGAGAAACAGCAGGAAGAAGGTGTAAAGCCCATGCATACCACTGTTTATAAACACTTCTCAGGAGAGGACACGGAAAAGAAGGGACTATCCAAATGGTTGTCTTCTTTGAAAAAGGAAAAGGATGAAAAGCCCTACACCGGAGTTGTTGATGCCACAGAACTGCCACGCAAGCAGGCTAATGTTGTCAAGGCCCTCGGCAAAAGCATCTCAGCCAATGTAGACAAAAAAAGCGGTATTACTACCATCTCTTTAACGATGGACGATCGCATGATGGCCAAGCAACTGGCAGATACGGTCTGTACCCGGCTACAGGAGTACGTGACAGAATACCGAACCAAGAAGGCAGAAGCAGACTATGAATATTATGTCGCTCTTGCAAAAGAAGCCCGTGAAATCCAGATCAAAGCCCAGGCCGCTTATGCACGTTCTGTGGACTACGACCGCAGCGTCATTCTCCAAAGTAAGAATTCCGAAAAAGAACGGCTCCGCGCTGATGCCAACCTAGCCAGCGACATTTATTCCCAGATGGCTCAACAGCGGGAACTTGCTCGGGCCAAAATTCAGGAAGAAAAACCGGTTTATGCCGTGGTGCAGCCAGCAACCCTGCCACAGCAGCCGATTAATAGCCGTGCTAAGCGAGTACTCATCTGGGGTTTTGTCGGCCTTTTCCTTTCCCTAGCCTGGTATGGTTTCGGAGAAGAATTCTATAAAAAAATACGAGCCGATGTAAAGGAAAAAATGGACGAGGAGTAGGACACTTTCCATCCAATACTAACTCAAAAGGCTACCACTTCTCGTAGTGGATGTTTTCCGGCTTCCACTTGTCCTTGGGTTTGTCGTTGCCGCCGGGATATCCCACAGGAACAATGCAATAGGGTTTGACGTCCTCCGGCAGGCCCAGGGTCTCGATCGTGGGGTTCATGCGGTCCGCGTACGGATAGCAGGCCGTCCAGACGGCACCCAGGCCGATGGCTTCGGCGGCCAGCAGGAGGTTCTCCGTCGCGGCCGCGCAGTCCGCCGTCCAGTTCTGGTTCTCCCGGCCGCCCCGGATGGCCTGGCCGCACACGACGATCACCACCGGCGCCTTGGCGATCATGGTATTCCGTCCCGCCAGTTTCTCCTTCACTTCCTGGTTCCGGACCACGACGAAGCGCCAGGGCTGGACATTCATGCCGGTCGGCGCGGCCATGGCTGCCTTGAGGATGGTTTCCACCTGCTCAGGAGAGACCGGCTGGTCCGTATACGTACGCACGCTCTTGCGGGCGAAAATGTTGTCCAGGACGGCCTTGCCGCCGTCCGGCGTGTTCTGGGCGAAACCTGTCATTGCGGTCATCATGCACAAGGAGAGGAGTAAAAGGACAATTCGTTTCATATCAATAAGCTGTTAGTCAAGCAAATATAAGCATTATTCTTCAATTGTGCGGATACGGGGCTTGGGATTCCGTCGCTGCGCGCCTGTTTCCCTTCCCCTGCGGGGGGCCAATTCATGAGCATAGGATGGACGCCATGTGGCTGAAGCCTGAAAAAGCACCGACGATGAATCGAGGCACCTTCGGAGCGAAGCGACGCAGGGGGTTTGGGGGGTCAGCCCCCCAATGCATGAAATGCCATCATCGCGAAAAGGCAGCCGCATGGCTGCCCTTTCGTGATTCCGTTGGGATTCGAACCCAAGACCCACAGCTTAGAAGGCTGTTGCTCTATCCAGCTGAGCTACGGAACCGTGCTCCCTCGAAAGGGAGTGCAAAGTTAGGGAAAAATTCCGAATATCCTACTGGACGAAGCTTCCAAAGTAGCCGGGGAAGAGGACGGTGGTAATCAGGTAGCCGACAATCGTGGATACGATCACGCTGATCAGGCCCGGCATCATGAAGCTGTGGTTCAGGAGGTATTTGCCAATGACCGTCGTTCCCGACCGGTCGAAGTTCACCGTCGCGATATCGGACGGGTAGTTCGGGATGAAGAAGTAGCCGTACACGCTCGGGAGGACGCCCAGGAGGACGGGACCGGCGATGCCGAGCTGGTAGGCCAGCGGGAGGAAGGCGACGACCACGGCGCCCTGGCTGTTGATGAGCACGGAGACGAGGAAGAACACGAAGGCGATCGACCACGGGTAGTTCGTGACGAGGCCGGTCAGCATGGCCTTCATCTCGTCCATGTAGTTGCCGAAGTAGGTATCGGCCATCCAGGCGATACCGTAGATGGCCACCACCGCGACCATGCCGGACTGCCAGACGGCACCGGCCACGGCCTTTTTCGGGGAGGCCTTGCAGAACATGATGTTGCAGGCGGCGGCGACGAGCATGATGATCTGGATGCAGATGTTCATCTTCGGGATGGCGATCGCCTCGGCAATGGTCTTGCCGTCGGCCGTGTGAAGCATCTGGCAGAACGCGAAGCCCACGATCACGAGCAGGGATCCCAGGAACACGAACACGGAAGCCTTGGCCTCCTTGGTGATGACCTTGTCCAGGGTGGTGGCGGAGCTGCCGTACATATAGGCGTACTGCTCG
>ONNK01000214.1 GCA_900319185.1 uncultured Bacteroidales bacterium | reverse complement strand
CCATCGACCTTTACAAAGGCTGCGACAAATGGGTGCCTGCTTTCGAAGACGACGAATATAAATCCCTCGGCCCCGACAATCCCTCCCTCGCTTTCTGCGAAAAAGAGCTTTTCCTGGCTGTCAGCGGCAGCCGCGTACTCGGGCGTGTGGCCGCCATCATCAACCATAACGCCGATAAAAAATGGAACGAGCACACGGTGCGCTTCGGGTGGATAGACTTCGTGGATGACTTCGACGTGGCCAAGGCCCTGATAGACAAAGTCGCACAATGGGGCAAGGCAAAAGGCGCCGAAAAGATAAAAGGCCCTCTGGGATTTACCGATATGGACCGCGAAGGCCTTCTGGTAGATGGCTTCGAGAACGAAAGCCCCTTTACCGTCATCTATAATTTCCCCTACTACGGCGAATACCTGGAGAAGATGGGCTTCACCAAAGACGTGGACTGGACGCAGCGCATGATCAATCTTCCGGAGCAGCTTCCTCCTATGCTACAGTATGCCGATCTGGTGGAGAAGCGCTACGGCGTGCATATTTACACCGCCAACACCCTCTCCAAGATGGCCAAGCGCGGGCGCGAGATGTTCCACGTGCTCAACGAGGCCTTCGCCCCTCTGTACGAGTACACCAAACTGTCGGAGGACCAGATTGACGGTTATGTCAAGCAATACGTGCCCGTGCTGAACAAAGACCTGGTGGCATTTGCCGTCAACGACAAGGACGAGCTGGTGGGCTTTACCGTCACCATGCCCCATATTTCAGCCGCCGTACGCAAAGCCAAGGGCCGCATTTTCCCGTTCGGCTGGATCCCAATCCTCAAGTCGCTGCGCCACAACGATACTGTGGAAGCCCTGCTCATCGGAGTGCTTCCCGAGTATCAGGCCAAGGGAGCGGCGCTGCTGATGTTCAAGCACTTACACGAGAATTACATCCGCTTGGGAATCAAACGGATGCTTCTCAATCCCCAGCTGGAGGAGAACCATAAAGTACAGTCGCTCTTTGCCGGATATGACCCGGTGCCTTATCAGCGCCGCCGCAGCTACGTTAAAGACCTGTAGCCGCAGAGTTCTATTCTGCTAACTGTGCAATAACAGTGTCGCAAACTTCCCCGACAGTGGCAGGCGCAGCCTGTCCGTCGGGGAATCTCATCTTGAACTTCTCCTCAACGGCGAGCGAGAGCAGAATCATGAACAGCGAGTCGATACCGAGCTCGCGTACAAGCTCGGTATCGTAAGTCACTTTAGAGAGGTCCGTCTGAGGACGCATTCCGGCAATCAATTCTTTGAGGCCGGCGAAAACTTCTTCTTTTGTCATACGCGTGCAACTTTCATGCTGCCGGTACGCTTGAAATCTTCCTTGCGGACCGTAACCTTGAGTATTCTGTGGGTGGAGGGCAGGGTAGAGTTGATCTTGTCCACCAGAGCGTTCATGTATGCGGCTATCTCTTCCGGGGTCTTGCCGTCGAATGCGGGCATGAAAGGAAGGATCTCCACCGCTATGACCTTGTGGCCGTTGAGCTCGTCTTCCTTGACCATGGCGTCGCGCACGCAAGGATCGGCGTAGAACGGCTCCTCGAGCGACTCGGGGCTGATGTTCTCTCCGTTGGCGAGGATGATGAGGTTCTTGATGCGGCCTGTGATATACAGGAAGCCTTCGTCGTCGAAGCGCACGAGGTCGCCGGTGCGGAACCAGCCGTCGGGAGTAAAGGCCTCGGCGGTCTTCTCGGGATCTTTGTAATAGCCGGAGAATACGTTGTCGCCCTTGATCCACAGCTCGCCGTCAACAACCTTGGTCTCCTGGCCGGGATAAATCTTGCCGATGGAGGTAGGATGAGTGACCGCGTCGGCGTTGGCGGAGGTCAGGTTGGCAGTCTCGGTGAGGCCGTAACCGAAGCAGAATTCTACTCCGAGCTTGGTGAAGATATCCACGAGGCGCGGAGGAACGTTGGCAGCGCCGCTGATGATGAGGCGCAGGCTTCCGCCGAGGAACTGCGGGCCGTACATCTTGCAAAGGCCTGCGAGAATGTCGCAGATACCCGGAACGATGACAAGCAGGGTAGGCTTGAGGACAGGCAGTTTGCCTATCGTGGCCTTCATGTCTTCACAGGTGAAGA
>ONNK01000192.1 GCA_900319185.1 uncultured Bacteroidales bacterium | reverse complement strand
GATGTTCCAGCGCTTATATACGTTAAATAAGTCCATTTGTTCTGTTCGTTTTTAGATTCCGGATCAAGCCCGGAATGACGTTATGCATCGTCGGCCATCTAGAATGCGGAGGCCTTCAGGCGCAGGCCGGCGGTTTCGGGGAGAGAGAACATCAGGTTCATGTTCTCGACCGCCTGACCGGAAGCGCCTTTGAGGAGGTTGTCGATGACGGAGGTGACCACGAGCTGGCCGTCGTGCATTTCCAGGGAAATGAGGCATTTGTTCGTGTTCACCACCTGCTTGAGGTCCACGGAGCCGGGGAGCACCCAGGTGAAGGGCGCATCGGCATAAAAGTTCTTGTACAGGTCCGTCACTTCCTCGAGGGAGAGCGCGCAGGCGGTTTCGGCGACGGCGAAGATGCCGCGCGGGAAGTCGCCCCGGACCGGGATGAAATGGAGATTGTCGCCGACGCCCAGGTTCCGGCGGATTTCCGCCAAGTGCTGATGCGTCAGGACTTTATAGGTCGATAAGTTATTGTTCCGCCAGCTGAAGTGGGAGGTGGGGCCGGGCTTGACGCCGGCGCCGGTGGAACCGGTCACGGCCTGGAGGTGGATCTCACCCTTGAGGAGGCCGGCCTTCGCCAGCGGCAGGAGCGCCAGCTGGATGGCGGTCGCAAAGCACCCCGGATTGGCCACCTTGGACGCGCCGGCGATGCGGTCGCGCTGCAGCTCCGGAAGGCCATAGACATAGCCGTCGGACTCGTCCCGGAAATCCTGGGCCAGGTCCACGACCTTGAGCCCTTCCGGGCAGGGATGCTCCTCCCAGAACGCGCGGCTCTTTCCGTGCGCGGAACAAAGGAAAAGGACGTCGATACCGTTCAGGTCCACGACGTCCGTGAATACGAGGTCCGTATCGCCGACGAGGCCGGGATGGTGCTCCGCCACGGCCTTGCCCACCTGGCTCTCCGAATGGATCCAGGCAATCTCCGCCGCCGGATGGTTCACCAGCAGGCGGACCAGTTCACCGGCCGTATAGCCGGCGCCTCCGATGATGCCTACCTTGATCATTGCTCGCCGGGATGATGGATGGTCAGATGCTCCTTGGGATCGTACAGAAGGCCCGTGCAGAGACACATCTTGTACTCGCGGTCCTTCAGGATATGGAAGTGACGGCAGCCCTCGCAGCCTTTCCAGAACTCGGGATCGTCCGTGAGCTCAGAGAAAGGGACGGGACGGAAGCCGAACTCGTAGTTCATCTTCATCACCGCCGCGCCGGTGGTGATGGAGAAGATCTTGGCGTCCGGGAACAGCTTCCGGGAGAGGATGAAGGTCTGCTCCTTGATGCGCTTCGCGAGACCCATCCCGCGGAACTTGTGCGCGACGATCAGACCGGAGTTCGCCACGAAGCTCTTGCCTCCCCATGATTCTATATAGGAGAAGCCCGCGAACTCGCCTTCATCGGTCAGGGCGATGACGGCTTTTCCCGCGCGGATCTTCTCATTGACATATTCCGGGGAGCGGTTGGCGATACCCGTCTTCCGCTCGAGGGAGGATATGTAGATTTCCTCGCAAATTGCCTCAGAATAAACAGTGTGGCACTCCTCGGCCACCATGACTTTGAATTCCATTTTCGGTACCTTCTTCTTTCTGGGTGCAAAAATAAAAAAATTTTTTCATATTATGCAAATATTTCGGAGAAAATGCATATCTTTGTGCCACGAACGGATAAATATACAGAAAAAATGCAAAACAACACCAAGCAGAGACAGCAAGCCATTCTGGACATCCTCCGTTCAGGAGCGGTGTACAGCCAGGAAGAACTTGCCCTGAGACTCAAGGACGAAGGCATCGCCTCCACGCAGGCCACGCTCTCCCGCGACCTCCGTGCCCTCCGTATTTCCAAGGTTCCCGGAGAAGGTTATGTCATTCCCACCGAAGGCCATTCCGTTTTCACCGACCTGTCCGCCGGAGCCCTCCGAATCCAGTTTTCCGGCAACCTGGCCGTCATCAAGACGCGCCCCGGCCTCGCGAGCGCCGTCGCGTCCCTGATCGACCACCATATGATTTATCCCGTTATCGGCACGATCGCCGGAGATGACACCATCCTCCTGGTCGTGCGCGCCGAGGTCTCGTCCGACGACGTCCTCGACGCCCTCACCCCCCTGTTCCCCGAAATCAAAAATCGCCTAGTAATATGAAAATAGTCGTCGCATACAGCGGAGGCCTCGACACCTCCTATACAGTCATGTACCTCGCCAACCAGGGCCACGAAGTGTACGCCGCCTCGGCGGACACCGGTGGTTTCTCCCCTGCCCAGCTCAAGAAGAACGAAGAGAACGCCTATAAACTGGGCGCCAAGGGCTTCGTGAACCTGGACGTGAAAGACGAGTACTACGAGAAGAGCCTCAAATACATGGTCTTCGGCAATGTCCTGAGAGGCGGCACCTATCCCATCTCCGTCTCCTCCGAGCGCATTTTCCAGGC
>ONNK01000098.1 GCA_900319185.1 uncultured Bacteroidales bacterium | reverse complement strand
TGGAAGACACGCAATCCATGGCACAGCATATTGCTGGGGATTGCCATACTGGCACTGGGAAGCCTTATCGCTGCCGGGACGGAGCTGGTACAGGACCTGATCCCCTATCGGGCCTCCGACCTCAAGGACTTCATGGCCGACTTCCTGGCACTGTGTGTCTCATCTGTCATTACCCTCGCAATCGACATGAACAAAACGGTACGCCATGCGTAAGATACTGATCCCCATACTCTTCATCCTTTCAGCCATGACTGCGGCCGCACAGAATCCCACCAAGGATTTCATGCCTGCCAGCGATTCACTGCGCGCCCGCCTGCTGCGAAGGACAACCGTAAAGACCGGACTCAAGATCGAAAGCGTGATGAAGAGGGGGGCGTCACTGGACTTCCAATTCAGCCAGGAGCTCAGCGACTACCCGTGGACACAGTCCGGACTGGACTGGTTCAAGGACCAGATCTATGACCTTATGCCCCCGGAGTATTCGGATTGTACCATTGGAGGCATCTACTGCAAGAAGGATCCGATCGAGGACCTTGTTACCCCGGCGCGTGGGAACAGGGGGCGGACCTCTTCGTATGTTTACCGCTATGCCGACCGACGGGAAAAGGTACGGCCGCTCGTCACGCGTATCGGGGAGAAGGATTACCCTAAAGGCCTTGGCAAGCGCCATATCGCCGTGTGGCAGAGCCACGGCCGCTACTACGACGAAGGCTGGGGAGGATGGACCTGGCAGAGGGCGCCGCTCTTCACCACGGTTGAGGACATGTACACGCAGAGCTATGTCCTGCCCTTCCTGATACCCATGCTGGAGAATGCCGGAGCCTATGTCATGACTCCTCGCGAGCGCGATATCCAGCCCTATGAGGTCATCGCCGACAACGACCCTGCCTTCAGGGGCGAGCGCGAGGGCATGCTCCGGCGCAAGGGCGAATACTATGAGCGGGGCCGGTGGGTCGCCGCGGGCGAAGGTTTCGCAGACTCCCGCAAAGTCTACGTCGACAACGAGAATCCGTTCACGATGGGCACAGCCCGCGTAGCGGAATGCGCCACCGAAGAGGAAGGACAGAAAGCTGAAGCTACATGGAGTTTCCGCGTCCCTGAGACCGGCTCCTATGCCGTATATGTGTCGTACAAGACGCTTGGCAACAGCACGGACGCCGCGCACTACACCGTGCGTCACCGCAACGGTGAGACGGAGTTCCTCGTCAACCAGAAAATGGGTGGAGGGACCTGGATCTACCTGGGTACCTTCGACTTCGCCGACGGCAGTGACGGCTCGGTGATCCTTGACAACATCGTCCCCGACGGCAAGGCGGAAGGCACGGTCGTCTCGGCCGACGCCGTCAAGGTCGGCGGGGGCATGGGCAAGGTGGCCCGCGGCCCCGCCGACAGTCCGAGGGACGAATGGACCACTTCCGGCCTGCCGAGTTATATAGAAGGAGCCCTCTACTGGGAGCAATGGGCCGGAGTGGACACGACCGTCACAAGGAACTGGGAGGGTGACTATACCCAGGACTACGCGAGCCGTGGAGCCTGGGTGAGCATGATGTCCGGAGGATCATCGGTCAATCCCGATTATTCCGGACAGGGCAAACATATACCGTTCGACCTGTCATTCGGATTCCATTCCGATGCCGGCTACACCCAGAACGACAGTATCATAGGCACGCTATCCATCTATACCCTGCTGGCGGACGGCAAACCCAAGTATCCTGACGGCCGCAACCGTCAGCTGGGCCGCCACCTCGCCGGGATCGTCCAGGACCAGGTCGTCGCCGACATACGGGCGGATTTCGAACCGGAATGGACGCGCAGGCAGCTTTGGAACAGGAGCTACAGCGAGTCCCGCACCACTTCCGTTCCCGGGATGCTGCTGGAGCTTCTTTCCCACCAGAATTTCGCGGACATGAAATACGGACTCGACCCGAGTTTCCGTTTCGAAGTGTCGAGGGCTGTGTACAAGGGCATACTCAAGTTCCTCAGCGACGAGCATGGGATCCCCTATGTGGTCCAGCCGCTTCCCGTCAGCGCCATGTCGGCCCGCCTGACGGGAGAGCGTGAGGTCACGCTCAGCTGGAAGGCGACGCCGGATCCCCACGAACCCACCGCGGTTCCCGAAAGCTTCATCCTGTATACCCGCATTGACGACGGACCGTTCGATGCCGGAGTCCGGCTGACTGACGTCCGTACGGACGGAGACCGTTTCTCAGTGGTGGTCGGCATAGACCCCGACATGGTCTACAGCTACCGGATAGTGGCCGAGAACGAAGGGGGAAAGAGTTTCCCTTCGGAAACCATGAGCGTCGGGCGCAGCCAGAGGCATAGGATCAAGGTCCTGGTGGTCAACGACTTCTACCGGGTATCACCTCCGGCGTGGTTCGACTCCCCCCAGTATGCGGGCTTCGACCGCAACCTTGACAGCGGGGTCGGATACATCCGCGAAATCAACTACATCGGGGACATGTACGACTTCAGGCGTGCATCCGCTTTCGTGGACAACAACCAGCCTGGATTCGGTGGCTCATTCTCCGACAAGGCCGGCACTGTCGTTCCCGGAAATACCTTCGATTTTATAAGCATACACGGAAAGGCCCTGCTCTCAGCAGGATACAGTTTCGATTCGGCTTCCCTGGACGATTTCACCGCCCGCGGGGCCGATGAAGGCAGCATCATAGACGTCATCTGCGGCAAACAGGTCACCACCGTCATCGGAAACGGCCGCGTTCCCGACCGCTACGAGGTCTTCCCCGCCGCCCTGCAGAGGGCCTTGAGGGCCCACACCTCCAACGGCGGGGGCATAATCATTTCCGGAGCATATATCGGCACGGACGTATGGGGAGACGGTATCTATCCCGTGGTGAAGAGCGCCGCATGGCGCGCGGAGTCACAGGCATTCGTCCAGGAAGTATTGGGATACAAATGGCTCACCGACCATGGATGCTACAACGGACGCATCGAGCATACCTCCTCCAAAGCCCTGAACCTCAAGTCATTGAAGCGCCCGTTCGAGTTCCACCAGAGCCTCAACGCCGACATCTACTGCGTAGAGAACCCTGACGGGATACAGCCTGCAGACAAGGACGGGTCCGTCATACTTCGCTACTCCGACAATGGAGTGCCGGCAGCTGTCGCCTATGACCCTAAGGGGTACCGGGCGGTCAGTTTCGGTTTCCCGCTCGAAGTGCTCAAGGATGCGGATGTCTTGGAAACTTTATTGCACAGATCTGTAGAATACATCAGCGATAAAAAATGAATGACAGGGAAAGACAGATAATCGGGCTGATCCACCGCGAGGTCAAACCCGCCCTCGGTTGTACCGAGCCCATAGCCGTAGCACTTGCCGTGGCCAAGTCTGCGGAAATCCTCCAGGCTGACTGCGGACTGGACCGTCTCAATGCAGACATCCGCATACGCGTGGCCGTCTCCGGCAACATCCTCAAGAACGGTATGGGCGTCGGCATCCCGGGCACCGGCATGACGGGGCTTCACATCGCTGCGGCGCTCGGCGCCGTATGCGGACGCTCGGCGCTCGGGTTGGAAGTCCTCGGGGACATGGATTCGGCATCTCTGGCACGTGCCAAGGCGCTTGTCGAGGGCAAGGCTACGGAGATAAGCATAGCCGATACCACGCATAAGCTGTATGTCAAGGCAGAGGTCTGCGCCGGAGAGCGTTCCGCATCCGCCGTAATAGAGGACAGCCATGACAACATCGTCCGTACCATGCTGGGCGACAAGGTCCTGATGGAAAGCGGTGAGGCCGGGCCTGAGGAAGAGTCGGGAGACTACGGGCTCACCGTCCGCGAGATCCTCGACTTCGCGACTTCCGCAGCCGCGGAAGACATCGAGTTCATCCTGGACGACAAGCGACTTAACATCCCCCTGGCCAAGGAAGGCATGACCGGCAATTACGGGCTCTGTGTCGGCAGGACCATCCTGAAAGACAACTCAGGACTGTTCGGAGACCATTTCATGGCATACGCTATGGCGCTGACAGCCGCGGCGTCGGACGCCAGGATGGCCGGCTGCACGCTGGCCGCCATGAGCAACTCCGGCAGCGGCAACCAAGGCATCACGGTCAGCGTCCCCGTCATCGCCTACGCCGAACGCTACGGCGTCGACGACGAAAAGTTGTCCAGGGCACTGATACTCAGCAACCTCATAGCCATCCACATCAAGAGTTACCTCGGTCCCCTGTCGGCCCTGTGCGGCTGCGTTGTCGCCTCGACCGGAGCAGCCTGCGGCATCACTTGGCTCATGGGCGGAGAGTATCCCGAGATCTGCGCCACCATCAAGAACATGAGCGGAAGCATCACCGGCATGGTATGCGACGGAGCCAAGGTCGGATGTGCCATGAAAGTCGCCTCCGGCGTGTCCAGCGCCATCCAGTCAGCCATGCTGTCCCTCGACGGGCACTGCGTCAGCGAGCACGACGGCATCATCGACCGCGACATAGAGCAGACAATAGAAAACCTCGGCCGTGTGGGCTCCGTAGGAATGGAGCAGACGGACGAGGTCATTCTCGATATCATGGTCTGCAAGTAGCAGACCGGACGGGCCTAAAGCCCCTTGCTGACAAGGTATTCTCCGATCTGGACGGCGTTGAGCGCAGCTCCCTTCTTGATCTGGTCTCCCGAGAGCCACAGCGTGATGCCGTTCTCGTTCGCAAGGTCCTTGCGGACGCGGCCGACATAGACGTCGTCCTTGCCACCTGTGAACAGAGGCATCGGATAGGTCTTGGTCGCGGGATCGTCCTGCAGGGTGACACCCGGTGCGGCGGCGATGGCCTTCTGCACCTCATCAACGGACAAGGGACGTTCGGTCTCCACCCATACAGCCTCGGAATGCGAACGGAGCGCGGAGATGCGCACGCACATGGCAGAACACTTCACGTCGGAGTGCAGGATCTTGCGCGTCTCGTTGAACATCTTCATCTCTTCCTTGGTATAGCCGTTGTCGGTAAAGACATCGATCTGCGGGATGACATTGTATGCAAGCTGATATGCGAACTTATTGACTGTCACCGGCTTGTTCTCGACTAACTCCCTGTACTGCTGCTCGAGTTCAAGCATGGCCTGGGCACCGGCGCCGGAGGCAGACTGGTAGCTGGCCACATGCACGCGGGTGATATGCGAGAGCTCCTCGATGGGCTTGAGCACCACTACCATCATGATGGTGGTGCAGTTAGGGTTGGCGATGATGCCGCGCGGACGGACAAGGGCATCCTCGGCGTTACACTCCGGCACCACGAGAGGCACGTCCGCATCCATGCGGAAAGCGCTGGAGTTGTCGATCATGACAGCGCCGTATTTGGTGATGGTCTCCGCAAACTCCTTGGAAGTACCGGCACCGGCCGAAGTGAAGGCGATGTCGATGCCTTTGAAGTCGTCGTTGTGCTGGAGAAGCTTGACGGTGATATCCTTCCCCTTGAACTTGTAGGTGCTGCCCGCACTGCGAGGCGAGCCGAAAAGCGTAAGCTCGGCGATGGGGAAATCGCGTTCTTCGAGAACCTTGAGGAATTCCTGGCCTACGGCACCGCTGGCGCCGACCACGGCCACATTGTATAATTTCTTCATATCTTCTGCATAATTATTTAATCAATCCATATTCGAGAAGCTTCGCACGGAGCTTGGCTTCATTCTCCGGCAAAAGCTCGCACAGCGGCCCGCGGACGCCTCCGACCTCCATTCCCATCATGTTCATCGCAGCCTTGACCGGCATGGGATTGGTCTCGATGAAAAGGCTTTTAATGAGGCTGTAGGCCTTGAGCTGCATAGCAGCCGCAGAGGCGAAATCACCGCGCAGGCAGGCGGCCGTAAGGTCCGCGACGCCGCGCGGGTCGACATTGGCCCAGACAGAGATGACGCCCTGGGCACCCAGGGCCATCATGGCGACCGTCTCGTCGTCGTTGCCGCTCCAGACGTTGAGCTCATCACCGCAGGCGGCCAGCGTGGCGGCAACTCCCCCGATGTTGGAGTTGGCATCCTTGACTCCGTTGATCATGGGATGCTTGGACAAAGCCTTGAGCGTATCCACGGATGCGCTCATGCCGGTACGGCTCGGAACGCTGTAAACGATGATGGGGGTATGGACATTATCTGCCAGATACTCGTAATGCTTGACCAGGCCATGCTGGGAGGTTTTGTTGTAGTAAGGCGTCACGACCAGGAGGGCGTCTGCTCCGAACTCCTCGCACGCCTTGCTGAGATACAGGGCGTGACGGGTGTCATTGCTTCCGCTTCCGGCTATGACCTTCACACGGCCGGCCACGTAATCGATGCAGTCCTTGATGAGGGCGAGGTGCTCCTCATCGTCGAGGGTGGCGCTTTCGCCGGTGGTGCCGCAGACCGTGATGGCAGCGGTTCCGCCGGCGATCTGTTTGTCCACAAGCTCATGGAACTTGGCGTAGTTGACCTTGCCCTCCTTGTCGAAGGGGGTGACGATGGCTACCGAGGAGCCGCGGAAAACAGGTACTTTCATGGCGTTGATGATTAATTATTCCTGTGTATTGAAAAGACTGGCGCTGAGGGCCCTGAGAGCCCGGTTCTTGTCTTCCTCGCGCACGAGGAAGGAGATGTTGTAGTTGCTTCCGCCGTAGGAGA
>ONNK01000087.1 GCA_900319185.1 uncultured Bacteroidales bacterium | reverse complement strand
AAGACAAGATCGTAGTAATCTCCGGTTCCGGATTATAGAGGGACGGGGTCCGATTTGGGCCCCGTCCTTTTTTTAGTTCGTCGTTTTTGATTATATTTGTCAGTTAAAGGAATCGTGCCATGGGAATTTTTGACAAAGGTACAGCAAAGACGAAGCAGAGCTTCTTCCAGAAGCTTTCGAGGGCGGTCGTAGGCCGTTCCCGGGTCGATGACGATGTGCTCGACGCCATCGAGGAAGCTCTCGTCTCGTCCGACATGGGAGTGGATACCACCCTCAAGGTCATCGATATGCTGGAGGAGCGCGTGGAGAAGGACAAGTACATGTCCTTCGATGAGCTCGTGGCCCTGCTTAGGGAAGAGATATCCAAGCTCATCGACCTTGACGGGACTGAGGAGGTAGTTCCTTTCGATTTCTCGCACAAGCCCTACGTGATCATGGTCGTCGGAGTCAACGGCGTGGGCAAGACCACCACCATCGGCAAGCTCGCGTCGATGCTTCGGGAGCAGGGTAAGAAAGTCATCGTCGGCGCGGCCGACACCTTCCGCGCGGCGGCCGTGGACCAGCTGCAGGTCTGGGCAGACAGGGCCGGCGCGGACATCGTCAGGCAGAACATGGGCTCCGACCCGGCCTCCGTGGCCTTTGACACCGTCAAGGCCGCCGTGGCGCGCGGGGCGGACGTAGCCATCATTGACACTGCCGGCCGCCTCCACAACCGCATCGACCTGATGAACGAGCTGACCAAGATCCGCAACGTCATGCGCAAGGTTATCCCCGACGCTCCGCATGACGTGTTGCTCGTGCTGGACGGTTCCACCGGCCAGAACGCATTCCAGCAGGCCAAGGAGTTCTCCCGTGCTACCGACGTCACTTCGCTTGCCGTCACCAAGCTCGACGGCTCCGCCAAGGGCGGCGTCGTCATCGGCATCGTGGACCAGTTCAAGATCCCCATCAAGTTCATCGGCATAGGCGAGGGCATCGACGACCTCAAGGTCTTCGACCGACAGGAGTTCGTCACGTCCCTCTTTACCCCGGAAGATTTGAAGAAATAAATACAGATACGATATGAAGCTGTCTTACAATTGGCTCAAGGACTATCTTGAGTTCGATCTCACTCCCGCCCAGGTGGCGGATGCCATCACCTCGATAGGCATCGAGGTGGATTCGGTCGAAGAACAGGAAGAGATCCCCGGAGGTCTCGCCGGCGTAGTGGTGGCCGAAGTGCTCGAATGCGAACCGCATCCGGACTCCGATCACCTGCACGTCACGAAGGTGGACGCCGGTGACGGCGAGCCTGTCACCGTGGTCTGCGGTGCTCCCAATGTCGCCGCCGGCCAGAAGGT
The DNA here is from genome assembly GCA_900319185.1 of uncultured Bacteroidales bacterium. Lineage (GTDB taxonomy): Bacteria > Bacteroidota > Bacteroidia > Bacteroidales > UBA932 > Cryptobacteroides. Next base: position 5,842 of record ONNK01000087.1, on the reverse strand, counting down.
CCTTTTCGCCACCCTCGGCACCGTCCTTCCCGGCGATTTCAAGATCAAGAAATCCAAGATCCGCGGCGTTGAGTCGTTCGGCATGATCTGCGCGGCTGACGAGCTCGGCATCGGCGAAGACCATTCCGGCATCATGGTGCTCGAGCCCGATGCCGTCGTCGGCACTCCCGCCAAGGACTACCTGCACCTCAAGACCGAAGCCGTGATCGAGTATGAGATCACAGCCAACCGCGTGGATGCAGCGTCGCACATCGGCGTCGCCCGCGACCTCTATGCGTGGTTGAGGCTCAACGGTATTCCTTGCAAGTTCCACATGCCCGACGTCTCCGCTTTCCGCGAGGGGGCAGGAGAGGGCATACCCGTGGAGGTGCTCGACTCCGAGGGCGCTCCCCGTTATACCGGGATCACCGTCAAGGGCGTCAAGGTCGGCCCTTCTCCGGAATGGCTCCAGAAGAAACTCATCTCCATCGGTCACAATCCCATCAACAACGTCGTCGACATCTCCAACTTCATCCTCTTCGAGATAGGACAGCCTCTTCATACCTTCGACGCCTCGAAGATCAAGGGAGGGAAGGTCATCGTCCGCAGGGCGGCCAAGGATGAGCCCATCCGCACCCTGGACGGTATTGAGCGCAAGCTCTGCGACCGTGACATGGTCATAGCCAACTCCGAGGGTCCCATGTGTATCGCCGGAGTGTTCGGCGGCGAGGATTCCGGCGTGACCGAGGCCACTACCGATGTCTTCATCGAGAGCGCATATTTCGATCCCGGCTCCATCCGCAAGACCGCCAAGAGCCAGACCCTCCAGACCGATGCTTCGTTCCGTTACGAGCGCGGCGCCGATCCTGAGGCCGTGCCGTTTGCCCTCAGGCGCGCCGCCCTCCTCATCCAGGAGCTCGCCGGAGGCGAGATCGTCGGCAAGGTCCAGGAAGTCTATCCTTCGAAGATCGAGCGCAGGCGCATCGACCTCGACTACGGCCGCATCCAGCGTTTCATCGGCAAGGAGATAGGCTCTGACACCATAGAGCGTATACTCGAGTATCTGAACTATGAGTTCGTGGAGAAGACCGCCGGCGGTGCCGTCGTTGCCGCACCGACATATATGGTCGACGTCACCCGCGAATGTGATGTCGTGGAGGAGATCCTCCGCATCTACGGCTACAACAACATCGACCTGCCGCAGCATATGAAGATGTCGGTCAACGCATCGCCGTCACCGGATCCGGAGGCGGTCCGCAACTCCATATCCAACTTCTTGGCTGCCAATGGATTCGTCGAGACCATGAACAATTCGCTCACCAAGGGTGAGTATTACGACAAGCTGGAGACCTTCCCGGCTGCTGCTTGCGCCCGCGTGGTCAATCCCCTCAGCCAGGATCTCAACGTCATGCGTCAGACCCTTCTGCTCGGAGGGCTTGAGGTCGTTGCCTACAACGCCAACCGCCAGACTTCGTCCATGAAGTTCTTCGAGTATGGTTCGGTCTATTCCCGCAAGCCGGAGACCGAGGGTACCACCCTCGCCGGCTACGAGGAGCACCAGTGCTTCGCACTCTTCATCACGGGCACGCCGGACAAGTCCTGGCGCAACGAGCCGGGCAAGAGCGACTATTTCCAGCTCAAGGGTTATGTCGAACTCCTGCTCCGCCGTTATGGGGCCAGGCTTTCCCAGATGCGTTGCACTGCCGCCCCGTCCGATGTATTCTCCGAAGGCATGACCTACAGCATCCCCGGAGGCCGCGAGCGTAAGCTCCTCACCATGGGAGCGGTCAATCCCGCGTTGTCCCGCCGTTTCGGTGTCAGGCAGCCGGTTTTCGCCGCCGAGATCGATTGGAATGCCCTGTTCGAGCTGGTCAAGCGCGACAAGGTCGCCTTCAAGGAGCTGCCCAAATTCCCTGAAGTGCGTCGTGACCTTGCCCTCCTCCTTGACGAGGACGTCAAGTATGCCGACCTCCAGGCCAGCGCCGAACGCGTCGCCAGGAAGCTCCTCAAGCAGGTCACCCTGTTCGATGTCTACCGCGGGGACAAGATCCCTGCCGGCAAGAAGCAGTATGCCCTGGGCTTTGTGCTCCAGGATACCGAGAAGACCCTGACCGACTCCGATGTCGAGCGTGTCATGGACAAGCTTCTCTCCACTTTCACCAACGAGTTCGGAGCCGTTCTGCGTTAGAGTATGGTCAGGTTCGCCCGGATAGTCTTTGCGGTCTTCCTCTTGGCCGTCTGTCTCTGCTCCTGCGGCAGGGAAGGGAGGGTCATTCCCAAGTCCAAGCTGTCAAAGATCTATGCCGAGATGTTCCTTGCGGACTCCTGGCTGGTCACTTCTTCCATGGATGTGAAGGGCAAGGCCGACACCATGGCTTTCTATGAGCCTATTTTCGAGAAATACGGTTATACCGTCGAGGATTACTGGGCCAGCGTTTCATATTACCTCCAGGACCCGGACCGATTCTCAAGGATCCTGAACAAGTCCAATGTCATGTTGGAGAACGAATTCAAGGCTGTTGAGACGCAAAGGGATGAGGTGATAGCCGCTACCAGGATGAGGGAGAGTGCCAAGCCCAGGATATTCCATCCGGTTTATGGCATCGATGGGGAACCCCTTGACGGAGTGTCCGTTAACGGAGGTTCCTTGCGGCTTGACGCTCCCAAGCGTCTCAGAAATATGGAGGAACGAACGCTATGATGCGCGAAGAGATAGTGTTCGGGCCCATCCACAGCCGGCGCCTCGGGTCTTCGCTCGGCATCAATGTGCTGCCGGAGAAGGGTAAGTTGTGTAATTTCGACTGCATTTACTGTGAATGCGGTTGGAACCGCGACGGGCGCGGAGATACCCGCCTCCCTTCTGCCTCCGACCTTCGCAATGCGTTGGAGGCGAAGCTTTCCGCATGCGCGGGCGAAGGGATAGGGATCGACTCCATCACGTTCTCGGGTGACGGTGAGCCTACGCTCAATCCTGATTTCCCCGAGATGGTTGATATCACCCTGGAGCTTCGCGACCGGTATTTCCCGGACGCCCGGGTATCGGTACTCTCGAATGCCACCATGGTGCACAGGGATGCAGTGTTCGAAGCCCTGCGCAAGGTCGACAATCCCATACTCAAGATAGATGCCCCTACTACCAGGCTTGCCAGGCTCATCAACCGTCCTGCCCCTGGATACAGGGTGGAAAGGGTCGTTGAGGCGCTGAAGCGTTTCGAGGGGAATTTCGTGCTCCAGACCATGTTCTTGAGGAGCGACAGCTTCGATTCGTCTTCCCCGGAGGTCCTTCAGGGCTGGATGGACATCGTCCGTACCCTGCGTCCGAGGGAGATCATGGTCTATACCATAGACCGCGCCACCCCTCAGGAGGGGCTTTCCAAGTTTACCGTCGAGGAGATGCGCGGATTGCTCGCCCCCCTGGCCGAGGAAGGATTCAATTTACAGATAAGAGGATAATCATTCGTAATATTATGGATACTTTGTGCAAGAAATACGGGTATACCCCGGACAAAGAGAAGATTGACAGGAGCCTTGAGATCATCGCTGCCAATCTCGAGAACGTCATCTCTCCCGACGTCCTGAAGGAGTGTTTCTCCATCATGGACGTTACCACCCTTCACAACGATGACACAGTCGATTCCGTGTCCCGCCTTGTGGACAAGGTCAATTCGCTGGCGCAGGACTACCCGGAGTACCCGCTGCCTGCGTCCATCTGTGTCTATCCCAACCTCGCTTTCGTCGTAGCTGAACGCCGCGCCGATCCGCGCGTGCATGTCACGGCCGTCTCGAGCTGTTTCCCTACTGCCCAGAGCTTCCTGGAAGTAAAGGTCCGCGAGTGTGAACTCGCCGTCGAGGCAGGTGCCGACGAGATTGATATCGTCCTGGCACTCAATTCCTTCCTTGCCGGCGATTACGATGCCGCCTCCAGGGAGATCCGCGAGATGAAGGCTGCGATCGACCGCAAGGCTGCCGAGGCCGGAAGACCAGTCATTCTCAAGGTCATCCTTGAGACCGGACTCCTTGTGACTCCCGAGAAGATCGCGGAAGCATCGTTCCTGGCCATGGAGGCCGGAGCGGACTTCATCAAGACTTCCACCGGCAAGGTCAGTGTCAACGCCACTCCTGTGTCGGCCTATGTCATGTGCGAGTGCATCAAGGCATTCCATGCCAAGACCGGCCGCAAGGTCGGCTTCAAGGCCGCGGGCGGCATCTCTGACGCCATGGACGCCGTATGCTATTATTCCATCGTATCTTCCGTGCTCGGCAAGGAATGGCTCGACAGCCGCTTCTTCCGTTTCGGAGTCAGCCGTCTCGCCAATTCCCTGATGTCGGCCATAGAGCAGAAAACGGTCAACGTGTTCTGATTTTCTCCGGTTTTCGACCGGAAGCAGATTGTTAAAACGGCCTTGCACTTTGGTGCAGGGCCGTTTTGCTGTTTTAAACATTTCCTTTTTGCGAACATGGATGATTCTTTGTCACTTTGCAACAGGAAAACTAACGGAACTTGGACTATGAAAACTTCTTTGCAATTCCTGATGCCCGTCCTGGCCCTCTGCGCGTGCTCCGTCTTCGATGACGGGGACGCGCCCGGGGGCTCGGCGGCAGAGAACGTGCCGCACGACATGATCGTGCTCGGCGACCGCCTCGATGATCCGTATTCGGTATCCAACGTCGAGGCGGCGCTGGTCTCCCTCTATCCCTCCAAGGCCGGACGCGTGGACCTGAAGCCTACCGACATCTATGTCCGCTTCCTTCCGAGGACTGAAGCGGAATACGACCGTCTGGTCTCAGCAGGGATCCACCTCACCGACCATCCGCTTGACTATGAGATAGTCAGGGAAGGGGATTACTACCATGATCCTTCGCTGGACGAGGATGCCATCACTTGGCAGTATGCCGTCCTGAAGCCGGACTTCAACATCCCGAAGGATATCCCCTACGAGCTGTTGGACGAATGCTATATCGCTGACAATTCTGCGACCCGGGCCGGAGATGTTGATTGGGAGGCGGTGGAGCAGGAGGCTTTCCGCCTGACAGGCAACGGCGCCATGCTGCCGCCTCCCGTCCGGGGCTCGTCGGCAAGTGCCAAGCCCTCGGGCCGCCTTTGCATCCTCGACGGACGCAAAGGCAACGAAGCGGAGGGCATCGCGGGGGTCAAGGTTTCATGCAACACCTTCGTGAAATTCGCCCATGCGTATACTGACGCCCAAGGATACTATTCCATGGACAGGGAGTTCAGTTCCGAACTGCGTTACCGGATTGTATTCCAGAATGAGAAGGGTTTCGGGATCGGCCTGAACAAGATACTTGTCCCCGCTTCGGCCTCAACGCTTGGCAAGGCCGGCCCCGAGGGCGTAAGCCTCACCGTCGACAAGGACTCGGACCGCAGGCTCTTCACCCGTTCCGTGGTCAACAATGCGGCTTGGAACTATTTTGAATCCTGTTCTGAGCGCGACAGGAAGATACTTCCGCCTCCGGCCAATACCAGGATATGGCTGTTCCAGGCACTTGACGTGTGCAGCACCCCCATGCTCCAGCAGGGAGTCCTCGTCGACGACACTGCCATAGGAAAGTTCCTCGGAGATTTCAAGAACACCGTCAAGATGTTCCTCCCGGATATCACGCTTGGCGTGAAAGACATAGAGGATTTTTCGACCATCTATGCCGGGACGGTCCACGAACTGGCCCATGCGAGCCATTTCGCCCAGGTAGGGAAGGACTACTGGAATCAGTACATTTCCTATGTCCTCCGATCCTTCGTCGAGTCGGGCGGACGGATGTACGGCTCCGGCGCAGGGGATGGATCCGGGCACTGCGAGGTCGGGGAGATGTGGGGATACTATGTCCAGAACAGGATGTACAAGGA
>ONNK01000186.1 GCA_900319185.1 uncultured Bacteroidales bacterium | reverse complement strand
GGACTATTGGTTCGACTCCGGCCTCGACCCGGAAAACCGCTATTTCGCCTACGGCTCCGACTGTACCAACCACGTATTCGAAGCTACTGCCGGCTATGACTTCGGCTTCGCCTCACTGCAATGGTACACCAATTTCGCCGGCAACGACAGCATGGACGAGTCCGGCAGGCTTGCTTACAGCAGTTACCTCGAAGCCAGCGTTCCGTTCTCAATCGGAGACGTCGACTGGACTGCCACAGCGGGCATAGTCCCTTTCGCGACGGACTTTTATGGCACGGATGGCTTCAGCCTCGTCAATCTGGCGCTGACAGCTGCGAAGGACATCCAGGTGACGGACGCCTTTTCCATTCCTTTGTTCACGCAGGTGGCTTTCAACCCTTGCAGCAACGCCGCTTACCTGGTCGTAGGCATCACATTGCAGCCTTAGATAGATCACAATAAAACAGCAAGATCATGTGTGGAATAGCCTGCATTTTCAACATTCGCGAACAGTCCGACGCCATGCGCCGGAAGGCTCTCGGGATGAGCCGCAAACTTCGGCACAGGGGGCCGGACTGGAGCGGCATCTGGTGCGGCGGGAGCGCCGTCATGGCCCACGAGCGCCTGAGCATCGTGGATCCGGAATCCGGCGGACAGCCGCTCCTCTCCCCTGACGGGAAGCAGGTGCTGGCCGTCAACGGCGAGATCTACAACCATCAGGAGATCCGCCGGCGTTACGCCGGGAAATATGATTTCCGTACTGGCAGCGATTGTGAGGTCATTCTCGCCTTGTACCGCGACAAGGGACCGGATTTCCTGGAGGAACTGAACGGGATTTTCGCATTTGCACTCTATGACGCAGAAAAAGATGCTTTCCTGATCGCCCGCGACCCCATCGGAGTCATTCCGCTGTATATCGGCTTTGACGACGCTGACGGAAAGGTCTATGTCGCCAGCGAGCTGAAGGCCCTGGAAGGGCAATGCGAACGCTACGAGCCTTTCCTGCCCGGCCACTGCTACTGGAGTCGCGAGCCAGGGATGAAGCGCTGGTACCGGCGCGACTGGACCGAATATGAAAATGTCAAGGACAACCCCGCCGACCCGGCGCAGCTCCGTGCTGCGCTGGAGTCCGCGGTGAAGCGCCAGCTGATGTCCGACGTCCCTTACGGCGTGCTGCTCTCCGGCGGCCACGACTCCAGGACACGCGCCTGGTGGCCGCGGCTGCATTCTTTCGCCGTAGGGCTGAAAGGTTCGCCTGACCTCGACAAGGCCCGCCTTGTCGCCAAGCACATCGGTACTGTCCATCACGAGATCAACTATACCATCCAGGAAGGCCTGGACGCAATTCGTGACGTCATTTATTATACCGAGACTTACGATGTCACGACCATCCGCGCCTCGACGCCAATGTATCTCCTGGCACGCGTCATCAAGTCGATGGGCATCAAGATGGTGCTCTCCGGCGAAGGCGCCGATGAAGTCTTCGGCGGGTACCTGTACTTCCATAAGGCGCCGGATGCGCGCGCATTCCACGAGGAAACGGTCAGAAAGCTCTCCAAGCTTCATCTCTATGACTGCCTGAGAGCCAACAAGAGCCTTTCAGCCTGGGGTGTCGAGGGACGCGTACCGTTCCTGGACAAGGAGTTCCTGGACGTTGCCATGCGTCTGAATCCAGCAGCGAAAATGTGCCCTGGGCAGACCATCGAGAAGAAGATAGTCCGCGAAGCGTGTGCAGATCTGATTCCTTCCGAGATAGCCTGGAGACAGAAAGAACAATTCTCAGACGGAGTCGGATACTCCTGGATAGACACGCTGAAGCGAGTCGCGGCAGAGAAAGTAAGCGACGAACAGATGGCGCATGCAGCGAACCGCTTCCCCATCCATACTCCTCAGAACAAGGAGGAGTATTACTACCGTAGCATTTTCTCGGAACTGTTTCCGAGCGATTCCGCCGCCCTCTCGGTACCCAGCGAGGCCAGCGTTGCCTGCTCCACCGCCATTGCGCTCGAGTGGGATGCCGCTTTCAAGAACCTCAACGACCCCAGCGGCCGTGCCGTTGCCGGAGTCCATATACAAGCATATTAACCTTCTAAATTCCCCATACTATGAGCAAGCTTAGATTCGATGTTGTCCAGGATGCCTTCAAGAAGAGGGCTTTGGACGTGACTGCTCCCGCAGAGAGACCTTCCGCCTATTTCGGAGAGTTGGTGTTCAACCGCGAAAAGATGCGCAAGTATCTTGATGTCAAGACCTACGAGGCCTTGGTCGACTGTATCGACAACGGCCGCTCACTCGACCTGGCCACGGCTGACAAAGTCGCCGAAGGAATGAAGGAGTGGGCGCTGGAACATGGCGTCACGCACATCACCCACTGGTTCCAGCCCCTCACGGAAGTGACTGCCGAGAAACATGACTCCCTGATGGAATACGACAGGAAGGGTGGCATGATCGAGTCCTTCAACGGCAAGTCCCTTATTCAGCAGGAGCCGGACGCCTCGTCCTTCCCCAGCGGCGGCATCCGCGCCACCTTCGAGGCCCGCGGTTACACCGCCTGGGATCCGACTTCCCCCGTCTTCATCCAGGATGACACCCTCTGTATACCGACTGTGTTTATCTCTTACACAGGCGAGGCACTGGACTACAAGACTCCTCTCAAGAAGGCGCTCAAGGCCGTTTCCGACGCTGCGGTACCTATCTGCAAGTTGTTCGATCCAAAAGTATCCAAGGTGCATTCCTATCTAGGCTGGGAGCAGGAGTATTTCCTCGTGGATGAAGACCTCTATGCCGCCAGGCCTGACCTTATCCTCACAGGACGCACCCTGATGGGCCACGCCTCCTCCAAGAACCAGCAGCTCGAAGACCATTACTTTGCGGCCATCCCCACCCGCGTCGCAGCATTCATGAAAGACCTCGAGTACGAGGGCTACAAACTCGGCATTCCCCTCAAGACCAGGCACAACGAGGTGGCTCCCAACCAGTTCGAACTTGCCCCTATCTTCGGGGAGTGCAACCTCTCCAACGACCAGAACCAGATGATAATGAACGTGATGAACAAGGTCGCCCGCAAGCACGGTTTCGTAGTGCTCCTGCACGAGAAGCCCTTCGACGGCATCAACGGTTCTGGAAAGCACAACAACTGGTCTCTCGGTACTGACACCGGCACCCTGCTGCTTGCTCCCGGAAAGGATCCTGCAGGAAACCTCCAGTTCGTCACCTTCTTCGTCAACATCCTTGCCGCGGTCCAGAAGCATAACGCCCTGCTGAAGGCCAGCATCGCCAGCGCGACGAACGCGCACCGTCTAGGTGCCAACGAGGCTCCGCCGGCAATCGTCTCCGCCTTCCTCGGCCGCACCATGACTGAAGTCCTCCACAAACTGCTCGAACTGCCTTCCGGCACCCCCATCGAGATCGCCGGAAAGAAAGAGACCTCCGTGGGCATCGTCGAGATTCCCGAGATCTTCGTGGACAACACTGACCGCAACCGCACCTCGCCCTTCGCCTTCACAGGCAACCGCTTCGAGTTCCGCGCCGTCGGAAGGCCCTCGACAAGGAGCTCGCCTCCGGAAAGGCCCTGGAAGTTGCCGTGATGGACACCCTCAAACCGATCATCAGCTCCATAATCGATGTCGTCTGCTTCGACGGAAACGGCTACACCGACGAGTGGAAGGAAGAGGCGGCAAGGCGCGGACTCGACACCGAGACCAGCGTACCGGAGATGATCAAATCCTTCACTAAACCTGAATCCGTCGAAATGTTCACCTCGCTGGGCATCTACACTACAAAGGAGCTTGAGGCCCGCAACGAGGTCAAGTGGGAGATGTACACCAAGAAGGTGCAGATAGAGTCCCGTGTGATGGGCAGGATGGCCATCAACCACGTCATCCCCGCAGCTCTTGCGTACCAGAACACCCTGCTCAAGAACCTGACCATGATGAAAGAGAACTTCCCCGATTCCTATCAGGAAAAGGCAGCCGTAACCATCACCCTCATCGAAAAGATCTCCCACAGGATAGAACAGCTCCAGAAGGGCGTGGCAAAGATGATCGAAGCCAGGAAGAGTGCCAACACCATCGAGAACGAATACGAGAAGGCAAAGGCCTATCACGAGATAGCCGAAAGCCTGTTCGCAATCCGCAGGCCCATCGACAAGCTGGAAGAAATCGTGGACAACGACATGTGGCCGCTGCCCAAGTACCGCGAACTCCTATTCATCAACTAAGTCTATGGAAAGAACCTTATACGATCCGGCATACGAGCACGATGCCTGCGGAGTGGGAATGATCGCCGACCTGAACGGCAACAAGACCCACCAGCTGGTATCCGATGCCATCACCATGCTGGAGAACCTGAAGCACCGTGGAGCCGAAGGCGCCGACGCCAGGACTGGATGGCACCGGCCTGATCTTCCTTCCGAAGGACGGAAAGGCAGGTGAGAACTGTATTGGAATCCTCAGGGAAGAGACACAGCGGGGGGGGCTGCTCCTTTCCAATGTCAGGGAAGTTCCGGTGAACAGCGATATCCTGGGCGAGACGGCCCGCGCCTGCGAGCCGCATGTCGTCCAGGTCTTCATCACCGGTGCCGACTCCGCTCCGGAAGGATTGGAAACCAGACTGTACCGCATACGCAAGCACGTGGAACAAAGGATTTCCAACAAGGACTTCTATGTCGTGTCCCTTTCCAGCCGCATACTGATTTACAAAGGTATGCTGACTTCGCCCCAGCTGAAGGAGTATTATCCGGACCTGTCCAGCCCGTTCTTCACCTCCGGTCTTGCCCTGGTCCATTCCCGTTTCAGCACGAATACCTTCCCGGCATGGTCCCTTGCCCAGCCGTTCAGGATGATGGCCCACAATGGCGAGATCAATACCATCCGCGGCAACCGCGGATGGATGGAGGCGCGCGAGAGCGTCTTGTCCTCCAAGGCAATTGGGGATGTCCGCGACATCCATCCCATCATCCAGCCGGGAATGAGCGACAGCGCGTCCTTCGACAACGCGATGGAGTTCTTCGTCCATTCGGGCATGGCCCTGCCGCATGTGATGTCGATGATGATCCCGGAGTCGTTCAACGAGAAGAACCCTATCGGCAACGACCTGAAGGCCTTCTACGAGTATCACTCCATCCTCATGGAGCCGTGGGACGGTCCTGCAGCCATCATATTCTCGGACGGCCGCTATGCGGGAGGCATGCTGGACCGCAACGGTCTGCGCCCCTCGCGCTACCTGATCACCGACAAGGGCCTGATAGCCATAGCCTCCGAGGCCGGCTGCCTGCCGGTAAACGCCGGCTCCGTCATCGAGAAAGGCTCGCTCCAGCCTGGCAAGATCCTCATGGTCGACACCCAGACCGGGCGTATCTTCCGCAACGACGAGATCAAGCAGGAACTGGCCGACGGCCAGGACTACCGTCGCTGGCTGTCGGGCGGCCGCATCGAGCTCGCGAAGCTCCGCAGCGGCCGCAAGGCAGAGAACTCCGTGCCGGACTTCGAGAGGAGGCTCAGGGCTTTCGACTACACCCGCGAGGACATCGAGCGCATCATCGTCCCCATGTGCAGCACGGCCGCAGAGCCGGTCTCCTCGATGGGCAACGACACCC
>ONNK01000188.1 GCA_900319185.1 uncultured Bacteroidales bacterium | reverse complement strand
GTTCCTGCGGACGAGCTTCTTGTAGATGTCGTTCGAGAAGGACGATGCCGAGACGAGCAGCTGGCTGTCGGCCGTGGACATTATCGCCGCCATGATTGCGGAGAGCAGGATGCCCGCGAAGACGCGCACGAGGAATCCGCTGGAGAAGATTCCGTTGATCATGATCATGAAGCACTTCTCCGGATCGTCGCCGACGTCCGCGAGCGTGAGTCCGTGCTGCCTGAGGTAGAGGTGGAAGACGAGTCCGATCACGGTCGCCGCGGCGAGGGAAATCGCGACCCAGGTCATCGCGATTCGGCGGGAGCCCTTGACCTCGGCGGGATTGCCGATGGAAGACGCGGCCTTCATATGAGATGCCAGAACCTCCCAGGCTTGCATTTGGGAATCAGAGAGCTGCTTATACTCCCGGGAGATCTTGGACAACTGATTTCGAGTGGTAGCCTGGGCCGGCGTGACGACCTTGCTCTGGAAGGCCCGGACGGAGAGGATATTGCGCCCGTTGACGTTCCTCGCGGTGACATCCTTCGCGGTGCCGGCGAAGTCGTTGAACGCTATGGAAGGCTTTGCTATCATAATCTTCTTATGGGTAGCAGCCTCTGATTCCGACACAAATATACAAAAAGTTTTCTAATTATTCAAATACAAATAATTAGATACGATTGTATAAAGTATTACTTTAGGTAAATTTATAGCTCCATCAGGAAGGATTTCTTCCGGAAAATGTTGCGGTAGCCGGTCTCGGCATCAATCAGAAAGTAGCGCATATGCACCTGATACGTCCGGAGGTCAAGGTCCCAGATGTTCTTGTATCCAGGCACCCTGACTTCGACGATGCAGTCACGGCCGGTGCAGTTCTCCTCGGCTACGAAGGAACGGAGATACCCGGGTCTCCGTCCAGATCCGGGCGTCGTGAGCTGGATGCGGACGGCGACACGGTACCGGGTGGGGACGGCATTTCGTTCGAGCTGCGTTCGCAGTTTGATGCTGAGATCCTCTCCGTCGATCACGCTGGCCGAGGAATAGTCAACCGTAAAGACCGGGAGTTCCTCGAAGGCCCTGGGAGAAGGCACGTGTTCGTGCCCCAGCTGTGCGAAGCCGTGGTAGGCCGACACGAAGAGATTGTGGCCGGTGATGTGGTGGTCCTTCCGGAAGGGAGGACGATGACTGTAGACCGTCAGCGAGAGCATGTTCCACTGCTCCTGGACAAGAGGGGAGAGCGACCTCCACGCCTGCAGCGCACGAAGATGCACGGACTGCGCTTCCAGCTGCCCCAGGGTGCCCGGGAACTCCGGATGCGCCCGCTTCTTCCAGTAGCAGACGCCGTTCCTGTGGTAGAACGTGACATCACCCACTGAAGACCAGCAGTCGGAGAAACGGATATTGGGGTTATACCTGGGCATATGATGCTGTATATGGATGGGGCAGGGGCCGCGCCTTGAACTCTTGAACAAAGAGGTAGCTCAGAGGGACTACACAACTACGCCTGACGGAAGTCGAACCAGCCCGCAGCGAAGTCCTCGATGCGGTCGATGTCCGGCTCCATCTTGCCGGCCTCGTCCTTGCGGATGAATTCGCTCACCTGCTTGCTCTCGCCGGGATACTCCTTGCCTTTCTCGCCGAGGACCACGGTGTCAGATTCAGCCTCCACCCACATCTTTGGTTCGTCGTCCCAATAGTCGATTTCATCAATGTACTCCCACACCTTGTCGATGATGTGGTCCACCAGGATTCTCCAGTTATGCAGTTGTGTTCTCATAGCAATATGTCTTTAATTCAGTATACAAGATACGAAAAATACGCGACATTAACAAATTTATATTCAATGGATTAGGCATATTTTCACCACCTCTGACGCCATCCGGATCAAGAGCACCCGCAGCGGCGGAAGCCGCTGCTTCCCTTATGTATATTTATATCCTTTTTGCGGTCCTCCGGGCGGGGCAGGACGGTCGATTACGCACCGTGGCCGGGGCGTGAGATGCCTGGTTGGCCTTGGTTGCTGGGAGTCTCCAAGACGGGACGGTGGTGCGGGTGCCGGCAGTCGGTCGTATGCTGCCCTTGATGCGGGGAGCCCGGCTTAGAGTCTCCCAGTGACCAAGGACGCGGAACGAAGTGGAGCGTGGCCGGGGAGGCGGTCTGGCAGCGTGGGGGCGGCGGGCTCTGGAGCGCCGCGGAAGGGAGACCTCAGGCTCCCTGGAGCAGCGGAAGAGACCGACGATGTGGGAGGGCAGACGGCCTCCCCGGCCTGAGCCGGAACGGCTCACCTGCCCGATCGGGGTACGACGTTCGCGGCAGCGTATGCTGCCTTGCACTGACCTCCCGGCGCAGTCTGTGGCGGACTTGTTCCGACACTGTCTGCGCCTGCAGCCGGAACGGCTGCCTCCTGGACGCCCGGAACACTTCCGGCGGGGTTCACCCCGGCGGAGGTGTGGAGGAATAGCGGCCAGGTATAAACAAGCCGAAGGCTTACCGAGGAGCGGGAGCGGAGGAAGTGAGCTGGCTCGCTTGCGGGACAGCTGACTT
>ONNK01000185.1 GCA_900319185.1 uncultured Bacteroidales bacterium | reverse complement strand
AGGGCAAGGTCGATGGCAGCAGGCTCTTCTGCGCCGGCGCATCCAGCGGCGGCGGCTGCACGATGCGTTTCATGATGCAGTTCGCGGACCGCTTCAAGGCGGCCATCCCCTGCTGCGCCATGGATCCGATCGTTCCGATCCATCAGGTGGAAGAGAAGTATCCCGGCCAGTACGCCGACGACGTCGAGAAAGTCTGGCGCGGTGACTGCGTCTATAAATGGAACGGCACCGACATGGCCCTCTCCCCCATGGACATCGACGCTTTCGTAAAACTTCCTATGTACTTCGTCCACGCGGAGACCGACCGCACCTGCAAGGTCGCGAGCACCTACGCCTACACCGAGGCCCGCAAGCGCCTGGGTGCCCAGGACGACAAGATGCTGATCTACAGCGACGAAGACCTCGTCCGCTGGGGCGTCTCCCCGATGATGGCCCACTTCTCGTGGGTACCCCTCCTGGACGACTTCTCCGAAGGCAGTCCGATGGACTGGATGATTAAGCAGTTCTAACTACTTAACCTTCAATCATAAAAGAATCGAGAGGTGCACCGCGCAGTGCACCTCTCGACATTTAAGACGCGGACAGTCAGCTACTTGAACAGCAACGGGACAAACTCGGAAAGGTAAATCCGCCAGTTCCGCCAGATGTGGCCGCCGTCGGTCTCCATGTACTTGTAAGGGTATCCGGCCGCATCGAGTTTTGCGCGGAACTCGTTGTTGGACTGGATCAGGAAGTCCGTGGAGCCGATGCCGATCCACAGGAGGGCGGGCTTATGGGCGAAGTAGGTCGCGAGTTTTCCGTCGATGTTCTCATAGATCTCCTTGTGCGCGGCCTTTTCTTCGGAACCGGTGCCGATGGCAGCCGAGAACATGCCGGAGTAATTGAACATGTCAGGATTGTTCAGGGTGATATACAGCGTGTGGAAACCGCCCATGGACAGGCCACAGATAGCCCGGCCCTGCTTCTTGGCGATGGTCCGGTAGCGGCTGTCGATGAACTTGACGATCTCCGGGAACGCAGTCTCGAAGGTGCCCTCCATCGTCTGCGGGAGGGACATCGTCGGACGGGTGTAGCCGGTGGAATTCTCCAGCGGAGCGGCCTCCTCGGAGATGTTGCCGTTCGTAAAGACGACGATCATCGGCTTGGCCTCGCCGCGGGCGATGAGGTTGTCCAGGATCTGGGTGGCGCGGCCCTGGGTGACCCAGGCGTCTTCGTCACCGCCGATGCCATGGAGCACGTACAGGACGGGATATTTGGCCTTGGAGGTCTCGTAGCCGGCGGGAGTATAGACCGTCAGACGGCGGTCGAAGCCGGCGGTGGCAGACGGATACCAAACCTTGGACACAGTGCCGTGCGGGACGCGGTGAATGGCATACAGGTCGCTGCGGGCGCCGGGCTCATCGACCAGCAGGAGGCTCGTCAGGGAGGCGACGTCGCGGTTCACGAACACGTTGTTCGGGTCCAGGACGGTCTGGCCGTCCACGCGGAAGGAATAGTTGTAGAGTTCAGGGGCCACCTTGAACGGCGTGGTGTATTCCCACACGCCGCCGCGGCCTTCCTTGAACACACCCACGCCGGGGGCGTCATAGGTCATCTTCTGGCCGTTGAACTCGACCTCCACCTTCTCGGTGGGCAGGAAATCGCCCGTCACCTCCACCTTCACGGCCTTGGGAGCCTGGATGCGGAAAGTGACGGTACCGTCGGGATTGATCACGGGAGACTCCGTCTGCGGGCCTCCATACAATGCCTGCTGCGCGAAGGCCGAAAGGCCGAGGAACATGGCAGCGAAAAGCAATAAGGTTTTCTTCATATTGTCAGTGCTTAAAATGATTTTCCGATTTCGACGAGCGCCTTCTCAAGGCATACCGGCCAGAATTTCCAGTCGTGACCGCCGGAGCGCTCGATAAAGTGATGCCTGACATCGTAGGAGGTGAGCAGTTCGTCGCAGTCGCGGACCGACTGGATACCGACTGTCATATCCTGGGTTCCGGATTCCAGCGTAATGAAAGGAAAGACGGACGTGCTGCTCTGCCTGGAAATCAGGTCCCGTAGCGATACCGGCAGCCCGTCAATGCCGGTGGCCGGACTCATCGCATACCCATACTTGAACATCTTGGGATATTTCAGGCCGTAGTACAGCGTACCCCAGCCTCCCATCGACAGGCCGGCGAGAGCCCGCTTGCCGTTGCAGTGGTATTGCTCTTCCACCTTGGGCATCAATTCCTCGAAGAAATATTCCTCGTAATGACCTATCTGGTCAAGACCTTGCAACATTGGATTCGTGACTTCCTCCATATTGACATAGAACGTCAACAAGGCATCCGGCATGATGATGACCATCGGCACGCCGTCGTCAGCCAGATACTGGTTGGCAATCTTGTCGGCGCCGCCCTTTTCGATCCAGGAATTATTGTCGTCTCCCGCCCCGTGCAGAAGATACAGGAAAGGATAGGTCTTTTTCTCGTCAGAACCGGCCGGGAGCCAGACGGTGTATTTCATCGTCCGCGCCCGCTTGACGCTGAGCACGCTGCTCTGGATCACCGTTCCGGAAGGGACGGACTCTTTTT
>ONNK01000189.1 GCA_900319185.1 uncultured Bacteroidales bacterium | reverse complement strand
GACCTTCATCGTGCCGTCGGCCTGCCGCTCCCGGTAGGAGAACTTCTCCCGGACATTCCGGGTGTAGCCCACCGGGACGGTGGACTTGATGACCATGACCGCGTCCGGATTCACCTCCAGGACCAGGTCGATGACCTCTTCCACGTGGGACGTGTCGAAGAAGTTCTTCTTGGGGTCGTAATTCGTGGGTGTGGCGATGACGACGAAGTCGGCGTCGCGGTACGCCGCGCGGCCGTCCAGGGTCGCGCTCAGGCGCAAGGGCTTCTCAGCCAGGTATTTCTCGAGGTATTCGTCGGCGATGGGGCTCTGCCGGGCGTTGATCTTCTCCACCTTTTCGGGGACGACGTCCACTGCCACGACCTCGTGTTTCTGCGACAGCAGCGTCGCGATCGAGAGGCCCACATAGCCGGTTCCTGCTACTGCGATCTTCATAAGCCTTTATAGTTTCGTTTCACCTCCTCATAGGAGGCCAGGTTACCAATGTCATAGCGTTTGCCGGGCATTTCCCAGGCATGGACCGGGGTCTGCGCGGAAAGCCAGGCGATGAAACTGCCCGGGGCGTCCACGCCGCAGCCGCTGTCGATGCCCACCTTCACGAGCGGCACGTCGCTCCGGCGGTAGAAATAGAACGGCGGGCAGCACCAATGGCTCTTGGGATGGGCAGGTTTCTCCTCCATCTCCAGGATCAGGCCGTTCCCGTCGACGGTGGCGACACCGGTCTTGTGGAGCTTCTCCTCCGACGGTTCGAAGTAGCGCATGATGCAAGTCGTCCCCTTCTCCTGCGCGTATTCCAGGAAACGCACCAGGCTGAAATCCAGCAGGTTGTCTCCCGCCATCACCAGCAGGTCGTCGTCCAGGCCCAGCGTGTCGATGGCGAACTGGATGTCGCGCACCGCTCCGAGCCGGGTCTCGTTCGACGACGTTCCGTCGTCCAGGACGGTGATAGATGCCCGATCAAGTCGGGCATGACGACCGACGTCATTCCCGGCTTGACCGGGAATCTCTTTCGCCCAGTCTTCGAAGATCGGGGCGAACTTGTGGTTGGAGATGACGACGTACTCGTCGATGAGACCGGCCCGGTCGACGTCGTCGATGAGCCAGTCCAGGATGGTCTTCTCCCCTACCTTCAGCAGGGGTTTGGGGAAGTTTTCGGTAAGGGGGTAAAGCCGCGTGGCGTATCCCGCGGCGAGAATCAGGCATTTCATAGGTTCAATCCGTCAGCGCTGTCACAAATATAGACGCCGTATTTGTCCGCGAGGCGCGGGAAATCCTTCAGGTAGGCGGCGGTCACCTGGTCGGCGATGGCATCGGCAAAGGCCGGGTCTATGAGGGCCATACAGCAGCCCTTGAAGCCCGCGCCGGAGAAACGACCGCCGTAGATGCCTTCCGTCTGCGTCATGATCTCATACAGGCGGATCTGCTCCGGAGCGCCGGATTCCCAGTTGTGGATGCTGCTCCAGCCGGATTCGAAGGAGAGCCGGCCATAGGTTTCGATGTCGCCGCGGCGCCAGGCTTCAGCGCCTTTTTCCACGCGTTCGAACTCCGTGTACCAATGCTCGCAGCGCTTGCGCCACGGGACGGGCAGACGGTCCTTGTAGGTTTCGTACACCTCCCGCGGGACATTGCGGGCCATGGCATCCTTGAACTTGCCGTACTCCATGCCGGCGAAGGCCTGCAGGGCATAGACGCCGCTGCGGAGCTCATCCACGCGCATGTTGTACTTGGAACCGGCCAGGCTGTGCTCCAGCCCCGAGAAGAAAATGGCGATCTTGTACGGTTTCATGTCCGGATGCTCCGGGATCAGCTCGTATTGGCCGTCCTTCGTATCCAGGTACAGCAGGTGATGCGCCTGGCTGAGCACCTCGCAGCTCTGGTCCAGCTTGCCCACAGACACGCCCACATAGTTGAGCTCTGCGTCATAGGCCAGGTCGATGAGCTCCTGCGCGCTCAGCCGGATGTCGTTCACCCGGCAGAGGGCCGTGAGGAAAGCAATGATGACGGCGGCCGACGAAGAGAGGCCGCCGATGGGCAGCGTGCCTTCGATGACACCGCAGATACCCACCTTCAGCCGGTGCTCACGCTCCAGCGAGAGCGTGGCGCCGCGGAGGTAGTCAGCCCAGTCCCCTTCCTTCCGGGGCGGGACGTTCTCGATGTGCCACTGCGCCCGTTTCGGGAACTGGATGGAGGACATCTCCACCACCCCGTTCTGCTTGGCGGCATACACGATATGGATGCCCTTGTCGATGGCCAGCCCGGTGATCTTCCCGAGGTTATGGTCGGAATGCGCCCCGATGGGGCAGATGCGGTAGGGACAGAAGGCGATGCCGTCGTAGTCCCGGCCGTAGGTTTCAAAGAATCGGTCTTCGCAGCGCATGCTATTTCAAAGGGTTCAGGTCGCTCTTATACCACTCGATGAACTGGGCGATGCCCTCGTGCAGGCGCACGACGGGCTTGTAGCCGATCTCCGCCTCGAGCTTGGCGGTGTCAGCATTGGTCTGGTAGACGT
>ONNK01000184.1 GCA_900319185.1 uncultured Bacteroidales bacterium | reverse complement strand
TCGGACAAGGTGGTAACGACGCTGAGGTCCTTGGTATCGCCCTCATGGTCAAGACGATAACGGGAGAAATGGTCGTACCAGAGCTTGGTCACCTGATAGTTCGGAGCCACGAAGACATCCTTGTAGTCGAAGTTGATGAAGGCGTTGTTCCAGTCAGGCATGTCGGTACGGCGGATAAAGAGAGCCGCAGCACCCATGGCTACGACATCACGCGCCTCGCAGACGTTCAGGAAGCCGCCGGCAAAGAGACCGGTCTTCCAATCGATGCTCTGGAGGTTCCACTCGGAGATGAAGAGCTTGATATTGGGGTTCGGGCTCTCGGCGATCACCTGGGCGTAGCGGTCATACTGGTCGGCCAACCGCTTGGGACCGGTAGCATATCCGCCCTGCTGCTCATAGTGGTGCAGGCTGAGATAGTCGAAATAGCTTCCGGAACGATTGATGAAATCATTGTCCTCCTGGAAACCGCCGCAAGCGATGATCTTGATGCTGGGATCGACCTCACGCATGGCGGTGGAGAACTCGCGGACGCATTTCTCATACCTGTCGATACCCATCTCCCACATCTCGTTGTCGATCTCCCAGTACTTGACGTTGTACGGCTCGGGATGGCCGTTTGCGGCGCGCTTTGCGCCCCACTCGTCAGTCGCAGGGGCATTGCAGTAACGTACCCAGTTGACAGCATCCTCAAGTATTGAATCATACTCCTCTGCGGGACGCTCGAAGTGTACTGAGACGACGATGACAGGCTCGGTATTGACGGTGCGGCAGAACTTGATGAACTCGTCGGTACCGAAGCAGTTCTGGTCATAGTCCATCCACATCCAGTGAGGCCAGCGGTAGCGGTTCTCCTGCGGGCCGACGCCCCACTGCCAGTAGTACTGGGCGACATAGCCGCCGCCGGGCCAGCGGAGGCAGGTCGGATGCAGGTCCTTGACAGCCTGAAGGATATCGGGACGGAATCCGCCGTTAGCCTGGCCGGTAGCGGTCGAGAGCGTCACCTGGTCCACCTGGACGGTGCCGTTCTCCACGATGATGGCGAAGTCGGCGTCACCGGCGCGGCTTCCGGCCGGAAGGCTGATGTCGAACTTCTTCCATGCATTGCCCGGAACACCGAGCTTCTGTTCGGCAATGAAGGTATTGCCCTGTTTCAGGCCGACGGAAAGCGTGCCGTTGCCCTTGGCATATATCGATCCTACGAAGGTCTCGCCGGGAATCAGGTTCTGAGGACCCTGGCTTACGCCCGCCTTGGAACGGGCGGTAATCTTCTGAGAGTAATCCATGTTGACGGCATCGCCCTTCACCATTTCGAAAGAGGCATCGCCGAAAGCATTCCACTGAGGGGCGACATCCGGGATCTTGACCACATCGGGAGTCCCCTCGAAATACGTCTGCTTGCCGTTAAGGGAAGCGACCTTGATGTTCTTGTAAGTGGCCTCGGTATAGTTGACCCAGAATACGATGTCATTGTGGCCGGTAGCATCAGCCTTGGAGTAGCTCAGTACACGCTTGCCGTCGAAATAGACATTGATGGACTTGCCCTTGCAGACTATGCGGAGCTTGTGCCAGTCCTGGTTCTCGTTGATCTGGTCTGCCGTAGCGGTCTTGGATACGATGGGGTCGAGAGTCCTGACCATGCGTCCGGGCCTTCCTCCAAATGACGGGCCCTCTCTCTCGACCATTTTCGCTATCGAGAAGTTGGGATCCGTAGCCTGCGCGGAAGCCTGCTGCCTTGCGCGGGCGAGCTCAGCAGCCTGGACCTGCGCCTCAGTCTGCGCAGGGGTGAATATGCGGGCCTCATAATAGGGATTGTGGAGCCGGACATAGTACGGCTCGCCGTTCGCCTGGTTCTTGACCGCGAAGCGGATGTCCATCAGGCCGCCGCTCCAGGAGCGCCTGGCAAGTCTGTACGACCTCCAGTTGACGTCCATCGTGATCTCATAGTCATCGGTATCGACCGAGGTCAGCGGCATCGGCTGCTCATAGCGGGTCGGAGAGTGAAGGACCTTGTCCTCATCCATATACCATCCGTCGAAATAGCCGTCGCGCGGAGTGATGCCGGGATAATGCTCAGGTTCGAAGGAGCGTTCATAGATCAGCTCCTGCCATACGCCGTTGTTGGCGGAGAAATAGATATGCTCGAACAACTGTCCGTACAGCATGGGGTCGATCTGGCCCGAAGGGGCTTTGGCGTGTATGTCAATGGCTGCCTTTTCCTGCGCAGAGGCGGAAAGGACAAGGGCCACGGACATGGCTAGGATAGCTAAGGCTTTTTTCATAGAAGTCGTTGATTATTTGTTACTTGGTTTGGAATAGCATGGGAGCGAACTGGTGCAGCGAACGTCTCCAGGTAAGCCACTCGTGGCCCGTACCCGGGGACTCATAGTATACGTGCTTGATACCGAGGCTGTCCAGTGCAAGATGCAGGTCGCGTATGCCGGCATACATTCCGGCGGGCTCGTCGGTACCGATGCTGATATAGAAGAGATGGTAGTCGTCGTTGAGCGACTGGGGATACATCTCGGCATCCCTGCGGTCGTTCGGACCGCGGCCGGAGCCGCTGAATC
>ONNK01000182.1 GCA_900319185.1 uncultured Bacteroidales bacterium | reverse complement strand
AGAATAAACCGATATATCTCCAGATTGCCGATGGAATCAGTGAAAAGATCCTGAGCGGCGAGCTTAAGGAGGGTGACAGGATACTGTCAGTGCGCGAACTGGGCGGTGAGTTGGGAGTGAACCCCAACACGGTGGCCCGTTCGTACGAGAAACTCACGGACGCAGGCATCATCTACAACAAGCGCGGCATCGGCTACTTCGTGGCCGCCCCTGCCCGCGAGATAATCCTGGAGCAGCAGCGCAGCGACTTCCTCGAGAACGAAGCGCCCCAGTTCATCAAGAGGATGAAACTCCTCGGCATAGATCCCTCTGAAATACTGAAGAACGCATAAATGAAGCAAACAATGAAAAGAATCATAAGCATCGCCGCAGTGTCGGCACTTTCACTTTCCGTTTTCTCATCCTGCACTTTCATCAAGGTCGACCGTGGCTTGTTCGAAGGCATGACCTCCGGAATCGTCACTCCCAGCAAGGAAACTAAGACCGTTACATACGATTTGCCCCAGTTCATCGGCATCGAGTCTTCGGTCGCTGCAGACATCGTCTACAGGATGACTGCGGAGGAACCTTCCATCAAGATCCAGGCCCCTGAGAACTTTATCGACAGGATAAGTTACGAGGTTGAGGACGGCATCCTGAAACTCACGTTCGACGGGAAGCCGTCGTCGGGCAAAGTGACCATAACGGCTCAGTCCGAGACCCTCAGTCGTCTCAATATCCGCGGTGCGGGTGATTTCGATGCGCCATATGGCATAGTCAGCCCGTTCATGGATATCGACATCCAGGGAGCAGGTGACATTGACCTTAACGGACTGGACTGCATAGGTGACGTATCGATCGCCGTCCGCGGTGCAGGCGACATAGACATAAGTGAACTGTCCTGCCAGTGCGTCAAGGTCGAGGTTATGGGCGCAGGTGACGTGGTGCTGGAAGGAACTGCAGCCTCAGCCGACCTGTCCATCAAGGGCGCAGGCGACATCGACATCGCCGGACTCTCTGTCGATGACGTGACCTCGTCCGTCCAGGGAGTAGGCTCAATCAGAAGAAAATAAAGCGTTTTTGTTTGTGTTTCCGTGAAAATGCGTATATTTGCCGAAACGTGTCTGGAACCTTGACCGGTAAATCAACTCCGGATGTTCAGGTCATTAACGGCAAATATACGCATTATCATGTTCCTGTCGCTGCTCGCAATGTCGGCGGCTTTTACCGGTTGTGCACGTGATTTCACCGAAGATATCAATGGGGTTGAGTTCAGCGTCAAGTATTTTACGGTATCAGGTACGGTCTACGACTCTTCCGAGTCGCTTCCCGGCACTCCATTGAAGGACATCAAGATCACGATGACGGCATACTGGTACAGCGATACCAACCGCGAGTCCCCGATCTATTCTGAGACCGTGTGGACGTCCGTCGACGGCAAGTACCGTTTCCACAAGTCATGGGAGATGACCATGCAGAATGTCTTTTATGTACTGAAGGTCAGCGACGACTCCAAGTCCAGGACGGTACACTTCAAGCCTGTTGAGCAGGAGCTCTACCTTCGTTCGCACACGGATACCTACGACTACATCACCCACTCCTACGAAGTGCGTGACAACGATTTCTACCTGCTTCCCGAATAGCCCTGATACGGCATTTCAGATGTTTCCCTCCGCTTTCCCGCCAGTGACGGGGGAGGACTCCCATTTCTTCCCTGAAAGCTCTTCTGAAGTCACTCTTGTCCTGGAATCCTACGGCCCTGGCGACTTGTGACATGGGCATGTCCGGGTGGGTGAGCAGGAGCTCTTTCGCATCCCCGATGCGAAGGCGTTTGCGGATGGTGAGGAAACGCTCTCCGGTGTAGATCCACAGGAGTTCCGAGACATCCTCCCGCGGAACTCCCAGTCTCCCGGCAACGCAATCCATGTCAGCAGACGGGTCCAGGTACTCGCGGAACAGTATCCACTCCATCAGCTCTCGCCCGATAATCCTTCGGGCAGGGAGGATGTGCTGTTTCATGGAGGTGGATGATTTGAGGGCGGAGAGATATCGCAGTCGGATGTCCATAGTCTCAGTTCAGTAAAGATGCTATAAAATTAGCAAAAATGTCTAAATTTGTAGTCTTCGACTGTTCAAAAATATAAAACGATGCTTGACATTACCAATTTCGAAAGGTTCGCGGAAATGGAAACCCCATTCTATTTCTACGACATCGACCTTTTCAGGCGGACGATAGACTCGCTCGCGGCCCTGTCCGTAACCTATGACATAGGTGTCCACTACGCGATCAAGGCCAATTCCGAGGAGCGCCTGCTCCGCATGGCTTCCGAGCGCGGATTCGGTGCGGACTGCGTCAGCGCCAACGAAACCGTCCGCGCCGCTGAGTGCGGCTTCGACCGCGCATCCATCATGTTTGCCGGCGTAGGCAAGACCGACAAGGAGATCCGCACTGCGCTTGAGCTCGGTATCGGCTTCTTCAACGTAGAGTCCATCCCGGAGATGGAAGTCATCGACGGTATTGCCGGGAGCATGGGCTTGAAGGCGCCCGTGGCGCTCCGGATCAATCCCAACATCGACCCCCACACCCACAAGTACATCACTACCGGTCTGGAGGAGAACAAGTTCGGGATTTCGCGCTTCGAGTTCGAGGCAGCGCTCGACAAGCTCCGTTCCTGCCGCAACCTTTAG
>ONNK01000180.1 GCA_900319185.1 uncultured Bacteroidales bacterium | reverse complement strand
GCACTCCAGTTCCTTCAGCAGCTGTTCCGGCGTGAATGGCTTGCCGATCCGGCCGGACCTCAGCTCAGGGTTCAGGCAGTATCGGCACAGGAGCGGACAACGGCTCAGATGGACCAGCGTCCGTATGCCCGGTCCGTCCGTCTCCATGCGAAGCCGGGAGATGCCGGCGACGCGGGTTGTTATAGAATGAGTCATGGTATTGATATGCTAGATGGTGAAAACGTTCTTCCATTCGAGGCCGCTATTTGCCACCCCTTTGACAATCCTGACAAGGACGACCAGCAGGTAGACCGAAACTGGCTGGACAAGGATCCGGATCAGGACAGCGGTTTCCCACGAGAGGTCCAGGGCAATCCGGTAAGGAGATCGTGCCAAAGCCCCGAAGAAACTGATGATTGCGGCGGGAATCGCCAGCCAGAGGAACCACTTGCGGGACCCGAGCCATTGGCCCGCCTTCGAAAAGGCAAGCTCAACGACCAGCAGGATCGGCGGAATCATCGCCAGGGGAAGGACGTTCGTCACAACGACCAGAAGGAACTGCCGCATGTCTTCACATTCGGGGACCATCACCGGTCCGATGATGAGCCGCTGCCAAACCAGTTGCAACGCGGTGTAGCCGAGGGCTGTCAATATACAGAGCACGGCCGATTTTGTGCCCATATGGTCCCCATTCTTTCGGATAGGGTCCCACGGGAGCGCGAGTCCGAGGAAGAAGGAGAAAAGAAAGTACGCGGCCGCTCCGTCCATCCCGGCGGAATCGACAGTAAGCCGGGTAAAGTACAACATCACGGCAGCAAGTAGGCTTGCGACAACCGTTCCCCAAGTCCTCGCCTTCCCCCGGAGGCTATAGTGCAGAAGCATCCCGCACCAAAGGCAGAGCACCGGGGTTACCAGCAATTTGATCATCCAAGACCCCCGGATGGGCAGCAGATCATAGTAAGGCGAAATGATCCTGGCAAGGACCAACACAAGGCTCGTGCCTCCGGCCAGGAAGACGGAAGCGTTTCTGAGTGAAGAATCATGGGGTTCCATAGGCGGTAGTATTTGTCATTATGGACTACCCCTATTTTTATGAGCTTTTTCAACTAATGGCGAAAAAGAAGATGTTATCTGCTCGTCACCTTACCACCATCAAAACCAACTCCCTCGGAAAATCCCAGAAAACCCTCTCCAGCGCCAATATCACGCCACTGGAGGGCGTGAGAATCACCAGGCATAGCCCCACGATCAGAAAAAAGGTGATGAAAAGGATGGATCGGAAGGTTCCCGGGCCGGTGATGTCGGTCTGATGGAGCCTGATCTGACGGGCCCAGCAGCAGACGTGGAAGGCGTAGGTCAGGCCAATCAGGACGTCGATGACATATAGGTAAACATCATGGTCCGCGGTGAACCGCCAAGGCAGCAGGGCGAGCGTGAAAAGCGGAATGCAATAGGGCGACAAGGTGATGGGCATATAGCCGAACCATCCGTTGCTGAAGGACACGTGGCTGTCCTTGTTGTCAACGTTGAAACGATGGATCTTGCGGAAGAAGAGGATGGCGAATACCAGGTGCGTGAACTCGTGCGTGAACATCATCAGCCATCGCACATTCTTTCTCAGCCTGGGAATGAGAAACACCAGGAAAAAGGAGACGAAGCCCAACGCCAGATACCGATGAAGCTGAAGCCTCCGCCAGGGAAGGTCCATCCGGAGGGTCTTGACCAGGACGCCGATGGCAAGCACGACGAAAACGGACAGCAGGATGCAGTCCAGCACAAGGGCGACCGTCTCGATTCTGGACGCTATTTTCTCCCTTTTCGTCATAGCCAGACAAATGTATCCATTCTTTTGAATTCTTCCAAGAATCTGTTTACCTTTGAAAGTCTAATGCATTTGAACATAGACCGTATGACCGACAATGAATTGATCCGTGGCATCCGCGAGAACTCCCCTGCCGCCTGGCGGGAGCTCTACAAGGAAAACTACGACAAGATAAGGGCAAAAATCGCACCGATGCTGGTCCGGACAAAGGACGTCACCTTCGACGACCTGTTCGACGATGCGATGCTGACGCTGATGGACAACGTCAAGGATGGCAAGGTGGTCGAGGGCGCGTCGACGAACCTGTCCGGCTACCTGTACACGATCTGCTGGCGGATGGCTCTCCGGCGGGAGACAAAGAGCAAACGCGCAGAAGAGGCCGGAAAAATGCAAGAGCCCGTCGAGGAGGAAGACACATCCGTCGAACCCGAGGAGTACGCGGAGGCGATGGCCTTCCTCGACAGGGTATTCGAGTCGATCCCGCCCAAATGCAAGTCCATCCTCAAGCGCTTTTACTGGGACAAGCTCCCGATGAGCGAGATTGCGGCCATCCACGGGCTGAGAAACGAGAATTCGGCAAAGACGACAAAAAACAGGTGTATGGACAAGTTCAAGGAAATAGCGAAAGCGATGCTTGCGGACGACGCGAAGGCCGATGAGGCCGTCCGCCGGACCGTCGAGCGGAATGCGCTCCGGGACCTTCTTGAGGAGATTCGCAAAGAGAAGGACGGCGAGTGGGCCAGGGCCGCGCTCGAGGACAAAGACAAGGGCAAGTAGCGTCACCCTCCCTCCCCTGTTGTTTACCTTTTCATCGCAGATGCATTTATCGATGCAATCTGACAACGATGAAAAGGTTTTTTGTATTCACTCTTC
>ONNK01000213.1 GCA_900319185.1 uncultured Bacteroidales bacterium | reverse complement strand
GCCACGGAAGCATACTGGCAGAACTTCTCGTTCGGCTTGTCGTCGGTATACACGAGATACCGGCCGCCGCCGTCCAGCCACGTTTTCGTAGCCTTGATCCCGAAGTGGTTGTTGCCCTTGCGGGACAGCTCGCTCTGGCCGCTGGCGCTTTCCAGGATGCCCTGTGCCAGCGTCACGGAAGCAGGAATGCCGTACTTGCGCATCTGCTCCATCGCGGCCTCCGCGTATTTGTCTACATAGTCGCTCGCTTTGCTCATCGTTCTTTTGAGGGATATAGGGTTCAACCTGGGTGACGAGTACTTGTTGCCGGCAAGGGCCGGACTGGCGGCAATACTTACAGCCACCAGTCCGGAAAGGAGGAACCTAGCGATGGAAGCCACGGTGGTGTTCCTCCTCTTCCTGTTTGGCTACTGCCCCGGCAATAATGCCCACGACGGCTCTGGTCTCGGCTTTGGTGAGAGCCTCCTTGGCCTTCTCCTCGCGTTCCTCCTTCGCCTTCTGCTCGGGCGAGTTCATGCGCTTCTCTTCCTGCTGCTTCTCGGCCTCCGCCTGTTTCTGCTGACGCAGCACGTCGGCGAAAAGCGTGGCGGCAAGGTTGCGCTTGTATTCGACCTTGTCCTCCGCCATCCAGAGGCGCTGCCACTGGGACTGGGAGACCTCCCGGGGCTCGGGTTTCCCGACACCCTCGATGACGGGAGCGCAGACGATCCTGTCGTCCTTGGTCTTGACGACATTGACCTTGCTGATCAGCGACAGGTCCACGTCCTTCTCCCTGGTAGTGAACAGGTCGACCTTCAGGGAAGGATCCTTCGTGGCCAGGTCATAGTATTTCTGGGCGAGCTGCGTCTTGATTCTGTTCCCGGTAGCCTCTTCCATCTTCGACGCGGCGAAGAAACGTCCGATGTCACCGCTCTCAGGATAGATTGCGAATCCTTTCTCTGCCTCCGGCTTGACGTACATGGCCCACTTGCCGTCGTCATCCTGGACCATCAGGAGCTTGGCGCTGATCCTGTCGTTCTGCGCCTCCTGACGGACCGGCTCGCTTGTCTTCTCGATCTTGACGCCGTGCTCGGCCTTGTACATCATCGAAAGGGCGTTGTTGACCTCGGCCTCCAGCCCGTCCATAAGACGGGGGCTCTTCTCCATCGCCTCTTTCCACTTGTCAATGAGCGGGATGTTCTCGTCGGCGATACGTGCCGGAAGGCCGAACTGGTTCATCTTGACGGCAGATGCCAGCTCCACCACAAGGCGTTCGCGCTGGACCTGGGACTCGGTCGGGCCATAACCGCTTTCGGAAGCTCCCGGACGGCCAAGCCTGCCCGGATGGCCCGTAGCCGCCACGATCTGGCGCACGGCCGCCTGGACATACTCCGGATACGTGTCGTAATGCTTCTGGGCGGGAAGATGGATGAGATCCTTTCCGCTGTCGTAGTGCGCGATGCCTATCCCGTCCCGGCGGATGGGCACAAGGTTCTCGCCGATGGCTTTCAGGAAGTCGTTGACATCCATCCGGAGCTTCTTGTCATCCTGTTCGGATTCCCCGCGCTCCGACACCGGGCCGAACTCCTTCACGGCCGCCTCGAAGGCTTCTTTATCGGATAGAGGAAGCGTCGTCTGCTCGATATTGAAAAGCGAGCGGATCTCGCGGTCACGGACGGGAGAGTATCCTTTCTTCTCCTCGTCGGAAAGGGCGTTGTATTCCTGGCGGGAAATGGTCCTTTCCGCATTGGAGCGGTCACGGAACTCATTCCACCTGTACCATATGAAAGGAACGCCTTTCTCTCCGGCCTGCACGTTGTCTCCGCGCTTCTTGGCCTCTGGAAAAGGGGTGTACAGATTGGTCTTGAATCCGCCACTGTCGCTGTGGAGGGCGAGCGTGAGGGCATTGAAGGCGGAGATGGATGCCCCTGAGGTGGACTTGAAGAGTCTCGGGGCCATCTTGCCCTGAGCATTGAGAAAGACGCCGCCAGCGGCGGCTCTGTCGAGGGCCTCCGTGAGGAGCTCCCTCCGGCGGTCCGCAGCATTCTGCTCTGATTGTGTTCTCTCTGACATATGTCTGTAGTTTTAATGGTTTGCTATCGTTGTGTGATCCCTCTGGTCTGGCTTCTGGATTCCTCCTCG
>ONNK01000178.1:2761-3590 GCA_900319185.1 uncultured Bacteroidales bacterium | reverse complement strand
ACAGGAACCTCGTCAATATGATGAATGTTGCCGACAGATGGAGCAGCATCGACTGGAGTACCGGAGAACTTATCACAGATCCTGACGCACTTGCTGCAGCCAACCGCGGCACCTCGATGTGGTCTCCTTTCATCGGAAACGCCGTATTCAGCGACTGGGCGGTAGAGGACGGATCGTTCCTCCGCCTCCAGAGTGCGACCCTCGGTTACACCTTCCCGGAAGCGCTTATGGAGAGGATCAGCATCTCGAAGCTGCGCATCTACGTGACAGGGACCAACCTGTTCTGCCTGACCAATTATTCAGGCTACGATCCTGAGGTCGATACCCGCCGTGCCACACCTCTCACCCCGGGAGTCGATTACTCCGCATATCCGAAGAGCCGCGGAATCGTCGCCGGTATAAACCTTACTTTCGCGAGGAAGGCTGTCGAGACCGGTACTTCCGAGGTCGTAAAGACCGTAAGCAGGCCATCGAAGAAATCCAGCCAGCTCGAGAGCGACTACAATGCCCTCAAGGGTGACTATGAAGCCCTGAAGAGCAAGCTCGCCGACAGCCGCAAGGAATATGAGGCCGAGAACGCCAGGCTCCGCAACGACCTTGCAGACGCCAACGAGCAGATCAAGGACCTCAAGGCCAGTGCAAAGGATTGCGACAAGGCAGTCAAGGAAGCCAAGCTTTCCGGCCTGCTCCGCACCATCTACTTCGCCGAAGGATCATATGCCCTCTCCGAGCATGCCAGGTACACGATCGAGGAGATCGCCGACCTGATGAAGGAGAACAAGGACATGACCCTCAGTTTCGTCGGAAGCACCAACACGAACGGCTCCGA
>ONNK01000178.1:0-2751 GCA_900319185.1 uncultured Bacteroidales bacterium | reverse complement strand
CGCTCAAGGCTCTCGGCATCCCTGCAGAAAGATTCACTGACCTCAAGTGGGTCGGAAAACAAGGTATGACCAAGTCCGGCGAATGCCGCCGCGTAGTAGTCAATTTCGCCGAATAACCGATCACCTTAAATGAATCATACAATGAAAAAGATATTCACATTGATTATTTCGGTTGCAGCGATCTGCGCCTCTCTCGCCTCCTGTGATGCGATTCTCGACCAGGAGTCTCCGTCCACGTTCGGCGACCAGATCGTGTTCTCGAACTACGATCTGACCGAATACAACATCTTCGGAGTGCTCCACTCTTTCGGCGAGACCAACAACTACCGTGGAAGGTTCCTCCCATGGTACGGCTTCAACACCGACATCGAGTGGTACAACGGCACCTACAAGCCAGGTGACGGCAGGTATGACATCGCTGCCTACAACATAGCCTCCAACAACTCCCAGCTCAACCTCGCCAACGGGCCATACAATATGATGTACAGCGGAATCGAGCGTTCCAACCTCATCATCGAGGGCCTGAGGAACTATGGGAATACCGACACCGACGCTGGCATGGCCTATCTCCTCGGAGAGACCCTGACCCTCCGCGCGATGATCTATTATGACCTCATCAAAGCATGGGGAGACGTACCTGCCAGGTTCTCTTCCGTAAACGGCGAAAGCATATACGTCAAGAAGGCCAACCGTGACGTCATCTTCAAGCAGATCCTTTCCGACCTGGAAGAGGCCATCGGCTATCTGCCTTATCCAAACACCACCAAAGCCGTACAGACCAACGACCGCGTGAACAAAGTATTTGCGGAAGGCCTGTATGCAAGGATAGCATTGGCAGCATCGGGCTACGCTCTCCGTCCTGACGACGGCGGCGAAGGCACCGGTGACCTTGGAACCGTCAGGCTGTCGAACGATCCTGAGCTTTCCAAGTCCAATCTCTATCCAAAGGCGCTTGCTTTCCTGAAGGATGCGATCAACAACGGAGGTTGCTCCCTTACAAGCGACTACGAGGCTTATTGGAAGCGCCAGAGCAATCTTTCCAACCTCCCGTTCGACGGCGAGACACTCTATGTGATCCCGTTCAGCGATAACCGAGGCAGATGGAACTTCACCTTCGCGGTCAAGGCCAACGGAGCCAGCATCAACGGCTACACCATCGCCAGCCGCGGCGGAGATGCCGGTCCTGTCCCTACCATGTGGTTCGAATACGACGCCGACGACCAGAGAAGGGATGTAACCTGCGTCAACTACAGCTGGGGCAAGAACGGTCCCGAAGTCGCAGGCATCGGTTCCTGGTATTTCGGCAAGTACCGCTTCGAATGGATGACCAGCCAGCCTTACACCGGCGGTAACGACGACGGTGTCAAGCCTGTAGTGATGCGCTACTCCGACGTGCTCCTGATGGCTGCGGAGATCGAGAATGAACTCAATGGCCCTGCCGGTGCAAGACAGTATCTCCTCCCGGTACGCGAGCGTGCTTTCGCCGGCCACGAGGACAAGGCCGAGGAATATGTTGCCGCCATCTCTTCCAAGGAGGCGATGTTCGATGCGATCGTCAAGGAACGCGCCCTCGAATTCTGCGGTGAATTCCTCCGCAAGGGTGACCTCATCCGCTGGAATATGCTCAAGTCCAAGATGGACGAGACCATCGGCAAGATGATGGACCTGCGCGACCTCAGCGGCGATTATTCCTACCTTACCGGAAACATCTGGCACCTCCTGTCCGATGATGAGCAGTCCCTAAGGATATACGGTCTCGGAAAGGGCGAAACAGCCGCTCCGGACGCTTCATGGGAAGTAGAGGAAGGATACGTCACCAAGTACGACGACGCCAAGAAGACCGGTTTCTTTGCAGAGAAGATCCAGGGACTGTACTACGTCAACCCTGATTCCCGCCAGTTCTGGCCTATCTTCGACGACACCATCTCCAACAGTCAGGGCAACCTTGTCAACGACTATGGTTATTAGCAGATACATTGAAAATGACTAACGATATGAAAACATTCCATAGAATACTTTCATTCCTCGCGGCCATCCTGAGCGCCGGGCTGTTCTTCGGCTGCACCCAGACGATGGATGAGATAGGTACCCTCGAACTCAGGAGATGCCTCGAGCCTATGAACCTGTCTGCCAAGGTTACCAACGGTGACCAGGTGACATTCAACTGGGACGTCACGAAGGATGCTACACAATACAACTTGGTAGTATATACCGACAAGGAGATGACCAAGGAGTATTTCTCCACCACCCTCGACCCTTCCCAGGTACCATTCACCAAGGCTCTGGAAGCTGACGCGACCTACTATTACAAGGTCCGCGCCTTCAAGAAGAGCGGCAGTAAGCATGTCGCCCGCGGCTCCCATGTTGGCCTGGCGACGCTGCAGCCACACGCGCAGTTCTTCAAGCTCCTCGCTCGCAAGACCCTCCCCCTGTTGGGGACAAAAGAGCAGTGTAACCGGCCGTGTGGCATCCTCCGCGCCGGCAGCCGCAAGCACATCGGAAAGCAAGCTGTCCTTTATCTGGCTCCCCGCATACACGCGCTCTGGATCGCGCACCTCCACAGGCGCCTCGATGGCGCTAGCATGCTGCCTCGCGGCGCCGTAATAGCACGAGCACCCGTGGCCGAAGGTCTGTTCGTACAGCGTGGCGCGCTCGTTGCTGTCCACACACGCCTCGGCCTCGCGCAAGAACGCTAGTACCCGCACACGCTCGGGCAGCGGGCGCCCGCGACCGCCAAGCTTGCCGTAGCGC
>ONNK01000065.1 GCA_900319185.1 uncultured Bacteroidales bacterium | reverse complement strand
GATGGTCTCATTGGCCTGACGGCCGAAGCCACGCATGCCGGGGACCTCCTCCTGCTGCTCGATGACCTTGCCGTTGACGGTCAGCTTGTAAGCGCCGGCACCACGGACTGCATAGTTGATGTTGCCAGTGAAGTCAGGCACATACTTGCCGGTCATGCGGACGGAGAAATCCGTGGGATTGACTCCCTCGGCGAAACGGTAGTCACCATAGGTGCGCATGTTGACTGCATCCAGGTCGCTGGAAGCGACGGGAGTGCCCTCGAACTTGGTATTATTGAAGAATTCTGCGTGGAGGCCCTTGCCGTCGTTGAGCGAACCGAGCTTCTCTTCGGTCATGAGCGGGTCTGCGAGCTCGCAGCCCTTTTCATAGATAATCTCTGCATTGGGGACCTCCTTGCGGATAGCCTCGAGGATGGAGATGGTGTGCTCAGGAGTAGGAGTGCCGTTGTAGTTGCCGTTGTGGACGGAAGCGTTGTCGGCGTTGGGACCGACGATGGCGATCTTCTTGATGTCCTTGGAGAGAGGCAGGATACCGTTGTTCTTCAGGAGGACCATGGCCTCGCGGGCAGCCTTCTCGGCGAGGGCGGTGTGCTCGGCGTTGCTGATGACGCTGGCATCGAGACCGGCCCAAGGCATGCTCTCCTCAGGATCGAACATACCGAGTTCGAAGCGGCCGCGGAGGATGCGGGTGAGAGCGACGTCGAGGTCAGCCTCGCTGATGAGGCCCTTCTCCATGCTCTCGAGCAGGGACTTGTAGCTCGTGCCGCACTCGAGGTCGGTGCCGGACAGGACAGCGTCGGCGCTGGCGGTAGCGGCATCAGGGTGGGTCTCATGCTGGCCCCTGGTGTAGAAGTTGTTGATGGCGCCGCAGTCGGAGAGGATGATGTCCTCATATCCCCACTTCTCGCGGAGGATGTTGGTCAGGAGACGGTCGCTGCCGCAGCAAGGCTCACCCTCGTAGCGGTTGTAGGCACACATGACTTCCTGCACGCCGGCATCCTTGACGATGGTACGGAAAGCCGGGAGGTAGGTCTCCCAGAGGTCACGCATGGAAACGGTGGCGTCGAAACGGTGACGCTCGCTCTCGGGACCGCTGTGGACCGCGTAGTGCTTGACGCAAGCATGTGTCTTGTAATACTTGCCGTCATAGGCCTGCATGGCGCGGACGGTGGCTCCGCCCATCACGCCGGCGAGATACGGGTCCTCACCGCAGGTCTCCTGGCCGCGTCCCCACCTCGGGTCACGGAAGATGTTGACGTTCGGGCACCAGAACGAAAGGCCCTGGTTCCAGATGCCTCCGGTAGCTTCAGTCACTCCGAAGCGGTGATGGTCGGTGGTATTCCAGGTGGCACGCGCCTCGTCGGAGACGGCAGTGTAGATCTCGAGCTGCTGGGGCTCGTCGAACGTAGCCGCAAGGCCGATGGACTGCGGGAATACGGTAGCGCCCGGACGGCAGATACCGTGGCAGGCCTCGCTCCACCAGTTGTAGGCGGGGATTCCGAGACGGTCGACGGATACCGAGCCGTTCATCATCAAGCCCACCTTCTCCTCCGGAGTGAGCAGCGAGATAAGATTCTCAACCCTCTTGTCCACAGACAGTTTGGGGTTCTGGAAGGGATACTCGTATCCCTTGTTTCCGCTGCATGAACCCAGTATGAGGCACGCAGCCGCGAAGATCAGAATTGAAAGCTTTTTCATCGATAATGTTTTTTGAGAAATTGGTTTTGTTTTATTGTGATGTGGTTCTGATTTCCTTGTAAGGCCTGACGGGATCGTTGGTGACAAAGCCGGAGCTGAACGCGGCCGAAGCCGAGTGGAAGGTGACTTTCCTGGAAGCGCCGTCCTTCAGCACCGTGCCGTCAGGCAGATCCGCTGTAACGCCGTCAGGCAGGTCCACCTTGCGGATCCGGAGCTCACCGTTGCCGGTATTGCGTATGACGACCGATCCGGAGTATCCCCTGCCCAGCAGGGACTTCTTCATCTCCAGCCTGGAAGGGTAAACCTGGAGGGAAGGCGCCGGACCTTTGCGACCCTCAAAATCCTCAACGCCTATGCATGAGGCTTCTATGAAGCGGTTGCATGGGCGGCCGTTCACCAACAGTGTCACCTTGTCACTGTGCATGCCATATGAAGATGCAGCATCGGGTAAAGTATAGCGTAGGATAAGGCTGCCGGCCTCGCCGGGTCCGAGCCTCTCGGGGCAGGCGACGGACAGGAAGCTCATCGCATCATCAGACTCCGTTCCCAGGGTAACAGGCTTTTCCGAGGCATTGATCACGTCTATCCGACGCTCGGCCATCTTGCCGGCCGCCAGGTATCCGAAACGCTGTGAAGTGCCCGTTATCCTCACTCCGTCAGGAAGGGACACGGTATATATGTCCTCTATGTCATACTCCGACGGCTTGACGCTGGCCTTGAGCGTAAGCGATACACCCGGCAGGCCGTCGGAAAGGAAGACGTCCACCATACGCACGACCTCGCCGAAAGTCCTGGCGGGATTGAAGGCGACACTGATCTCGCCTGTCTGCCCGCCGTCGAGCCGCCCCTGCGGGTAAGAGACGGAAACGCATGTACAACTCGCCGAAACGCGGAGTATCCGGATGGGAGAAGTGGAGCCGTTGATGAAATGGAATGTGTAGAAAAGCGTTCCGCCAGCTTCTTCCACCTCCCCGAAGTCACACTCGTACGCATCGAAGACCATCGGCGAAGTCTCCTCCTGCGAGAAATGCGCCGCAGGAAAGACCATGCACAGGAGTGCGGAAATAATGGCGGTCAAGGTCTTCATCAGAAAGCGTCTAGCATGGAAAGCATGTCCTGCGCAAGCCGGCTCTTGACTACGATGTGGTCGGCGACCGACTTGACGAACGGGTCGTTCTCGAACGAGGCGCCGCGCACCTGGAAGAAATCGAGGTTGCGCTGTTTCTCGTCGCCGTCGGCGCCGAAACTCGTCATGGCACTGAGCGAGAACTCCTTGCGGGCGTCCTCGTAAATGAGGTTGTCGAGGCTGACCACGGCATCCCTCCACCTGTGGACGAGCTGGATCAGGGACTCGACGGAGACGGTGGCAAGGTCCAGGCCGTACCACGACTCGATGACGTCATGGGCCCAGTTCCACTCGTACGAATAATACTGCTCATGCATCTCCCGGAAACGCGCGTCGATGTCGCCGACGCTGTTGACGGCGCCGGACTCGATGGCATCCAGCAGTGAGAAGACCTCGCTGCGCGGGGCGATGAGTCCGGAAAGGTCCACCCAATCGCCGGCGCCGGTCTCGGAATCCTTGGCCAGGGCCTTGCGAAGGGCCTCGACGCCGTCGAGGTTGCCGGCTTTCTGGATCCTGGAGATCAGGGAATTGCCCAGGAACTTGTCGATGGCCATCCCGTAAAACCTCAGGCCTTTTTCGAGCGACGAGCGGCGGATCTTGCCGTTCTGGTACGAGTAGACCTCGGTGGAAGTGCCTGAAACACGGCGCAGGTCCTTGAGGATGTCCACGGCGTGGAGCATCTTCTGGACGGTATAAGGGCTCAAGAGGTTGAAATTGATGCAGTCGAACTTGTCCGGGTCCTTGCGGCCGTCGCGCTTGGGCCATTTCTTGGCATCACGGATGGTGCCGACGCTCTTCAGGTTCGCTCCAGGCATCACGAATGTGACGCCGCCGTCCTCGATCAGATACGAGAACGGAAGGTCGGACGTATCCTGATGGGCCACGTGGCGTCCCATGACCAGGGAGAAGGCACCGACCTTGGCTGGCCAAAGGAGATATGAGTCGGATGAAGTCTTGGCACCGCGCTCCATGATGCCCTGGTGGATGGGACCGAGCTTGTACATGTGGTTGCTCTGGTTCGATCCGGATCCGGCGTTCATGAACGAGAACATACCGGCGATCAGAAGGCTGGACTTGTGGTGCGTGACGGTGAACGGCCCTGCGAAGATGGCGCAGGCCTCACCGTTCTCTCCCTGGCAGTTGCTGAAAAACAGGGAATCGGAGGCGGAATAGTTATGCCCGAGCTTGCAGGCCTGGCCGATGAAACAGCGCGAGAAAGTCACGCCGTCCTCGACTGAGGACCCGCTGGAGATGATGAAATCATCCCCGATGACTCCGACTCCGACATGGACTGGTGCAATGGAATTGCTGTTTATACTGCCGTTCTTGAGCCGGCAGGCACCCTCGATCTTGCAGCACTCACCCACCTTGACGTTCTTTATATAGCCAGTGTCGACGATGACGGAGCAAGGGCCGATGGTGCCGACGGAGGACGTCACTGAAGAGACATAGTCTCCGACGAGGCTGCGCATCCTGCCTATCAGCTCGGGCCTGTGGCGATATAGCGCCATGACATAGGCCTGCTGGGCGGAGAGGCGGTCGTAGATGGTGACTTCGCGGCCTCCGGTCTCGTTCAGGACTGAGACTTCGACGCCGTTGCCGAACGACGACTCGCCGTCGCAGATGATGATATCGACATTTTCGATGAAAGTATCGTGTCCGATGCGGTAATTGGCAATATAATTGTTGACGCTCTCTATGCAGCAGTTGTCTCCGACCTCGACGTTGTGAAGGGTGACATGGTACAGTCCGGAATGCTTTTTCATGCCGCCGGCAAGGAGGAACTCCTTGTCAAAGGCACCGAGACGGATATCCCCCGAAAAACGGGAAGAGATGATATGGTCTGGGGAAAAGCCCTCGGACACCATGACACGCCCCCATTCGGTAGCCTGGCACAGCTGCCGCTCAAGCTGGGCGATCTCTTCGGATGTTAGATAGCGATAGGTCATTGTAGAATATTTTCATTGCAAGTTAACAAATAATTTTCAATTATTTCGGAAATATGTATTTTTGCGGCCCCGATTTATGAAAAGAGTATTCAAATTCCTGTTCATCAAGCTTCCCCTCGCAATCATCCTGCTGAGCGTGCTTCTGGTGCTGGCGCTCAAGTGGGTGCCGGTGTGGGTGACGCCTATCATGGTGAGCAGGAGTATCGAATACCGCTCAGACCCTGATTTCTATACACTTAAGCAATGGCGTCCGCTCGAGGACATCTCCCCCGAGCTCATGAAGGCCGTCATCACGAGCGAAGACAATCTCTTCTGCGAGCACGACGGTTTCGACCGCAAGGCCATTAAACAGGCCATGCAGGAGAAGAAGGACGGGAAACGTGTGCGTGGCGCCAGCACTATCTCGCAGCAGACGGCAAAGAACGTATTCACGCTGCACAAGCGCACGATGTGGCGCAAGGCTGTAGAGGGCTGGTTCACGGTCCTGATCGAGCTGATATGGGGAAAGGAAAGGATAATGGAAGTCTATCTCAACGTAGCGGAGATGGGAAAGGGAGTCTACGGCGCACAGGCGGCTGCGCAGAAGTATTTCGGCAAGGACGCCGCGGCGCTGACGCGGCGCGAGGCGGCGATCCTCGCCGCGTGCCTGCCGAACCCGCTCGGCCGCAATCCTGCCAACCCCTCAAAGTACGTATCTTCAAGGGCTTCGACCATCTCCAGGATGATCCCGAACATCAAATATCCCAACTGGATAGAAAGGGACTAGACCCGGGGCGCGACGACTCCGATCTTCTGGCCCGTGACGGCGACTTCGGCGGGCAGACGGCCTTCGATCTCGCCGTCGACCTCCATGAGGTCTGCTGAGTGGGAGTCCAGAGGCTTGACGGTCACCTGCCTGCACTGGCGGTATATCAGGCATGGGGACTGAGGGGTGGTGCCGTCGAAGACACGGTGGATCTCTCGCATAATCCGGAACACTGAAACAGCAGGTGCGACCATCACGTCCACTAGGCCGTCATCCATGACGGCATCAGCCGTCTGGCGCATCCCTCCACCGGAGAAACAGCCGTTTCCGAAGGCCAGCGAATAGCAGGGGCCGCTGTATATCACTTGTCCGTCACCAGACACCTCCACCCTGATACGCCGGAGTTTCATGATGGTCATGACAAGGGCACCGACATATATCCACCGGCTCCTGTGCCCGCGTTCCTTGCGCGCATTTACACGCTCGCAAACATGCGAATCGAACCCAACCCCTCCGACATTGGCCATGCAGCAGGTCCTGCCATCAGAAGAGCGCACTGAAACGACGTCCTGCATCCGTGAAGAGCCGTCGGCTACAAGGCTCACGACCTCCGCGATGTCATGAGGGACGCCCAGCGACTTGAGCCAGTCATTGCCGGAACCGATGGGGATATTGCCAAGGGTGAACTCCCAGGCAGGGACACCGCTCTCCGAGCAGAAATCCAGTATGCCCGAGAACATCTCATGCACCGAGCCGTCCCCGCCGGCCGCAATGAAACTGCGGTAGCCGTCGCGGGCAGCCTGAAGGGCCAGTTCCCTGGCGTGTGACTTATAGTGCGTGAAAGCGCAGGTGAACGGGACTTCGCGCTCACGGAGCAATTTTTCCGCCACCGACCATCCCGACAGAGTCTTGCCGGAGCCGGCGCGCGGGTTCACGATGATGAACCATTCGGTCTTGGTTTCGCACATGGGAATAATGTGGTTCTGTATTGGCACAAAAATAGCAAATTAGCCGCAGAAGTGGAATAAATTTGTTAAATTTGCATTTCTTAGGAGTAATTCGACCGATTGAATATGGGTAAAGTAATTGCAATAGCGAACCAGAAGGGCGGCGTTGGCAAGACCACCACGGCCATCAACCTCGCAGCCTCCCTCGCTGTACTCGAAAAGAAGGTGCTGATCATCGACGCTGACCCTCAGGCCAATACCACTTCAGGCCTGAACTTCTCGCCTGGCAGTGACCAGAAGCGCACCCTTTACGAGGTGATGATAGGACGCATCGGCATCGAGGACGCCCTCGTACAGACCGAGCTAGCCGGACTCCACATGGTCCCGTCGCACATCAACCTCGTCGGCGTCGAGATCGAGATGCTCGAGGCGGACGAGCGCGAGTCCATCCTCAAGAAAGCCCTGCAGCCGGTCCGCGGCAACTATGACTACATCATCATAGACTGCTCCCCTTCCCTCGGCCTCATCACCGTCAATGCACTGACTGCGGCCGACTCGGTCATCATCCCGGTCCAGCCTGAGTTCTTCGCGCTCGAAGGCCTCGGGAAGCTCCTCCAGACCATCCGCATAGTCCAGAACGGAGTCAACCGCGACCTCGCGGTCGAGGGCTTCGTCGTGACCATGTTCGACGGTCGCACGCGGGTGCACACCCAGGTGGTCAACCAGCTCCGCGAGCATTTCCAGGACATGGTGTTCAACACCATCATCCAGCGCAACATCCGCCTCAGCGAGGCCCCCTCGCACGGCAAACCCATCGTCCTCTACGACATCATGAGCAACGGCTCCAGCAACTACCTCAAGCTGGCCCGTGAAGTGATGGAGAGGAATGAACCCCAAGCACAGACAGTATGAGCAACAAGGAACCGAGAGGCCTCGGAAGGGGTCTGGGAGCCATATTGGGAGACAGCGCCGCACTCGACCAGCTGCGCAAGCCCGTAGGCTACGTCAACAAGGAGATAGTCAGCAACCGCACCCAGTCCGACGGGAGCGCCGACATCGTGCGCATCCCCGCCGGCATGATCGAGCCCAATCCCTTCCAGCCCCGCATGTCGTTCGACACCGAGGCCTTGGAGGAACTGACCGCTTCCATCCGCAGCCTCGGCCTCATCCAGCCCATCACAGTACGCAAGACCGATGACGGCAAGTATCAGATCATCAGCGGAGAACGCCGTTTCCGCGCCTGCAAGGCCGCGGGGATGGACATGATCCCCGCATACATACGTGCCGCGTCGGACCAGAGCATGCTGGAGATGGCCATCGTCGAGAATATCCAGCGCGAGGACCTCGATCCCATCGAGGTGGCACTCGGCTACCGCCGCCTGATCGAGGAGTGCAACCTCACCCAGGAGCAGATGGCCTCCCGCATCGGCAAGAAACGCGCGTCGGTGACCAACTACCTCCGCCTGCTCAGGCTGCCCGCCAAGGTTCAGCACGACCTCAAGGTCGGCCTGCTGAGCGTCGGGCACGCCAAGGTCATCCTCGGGGTTGAAGACCCCCAGCTCCAGGAAGAGCTGTGCGACCTGACGGTCAAGGGCGGCCTGTCCGTCCGCCAGCTGGAGGACAAGGTCCGCAAGCTCATGCGCGAGGACGACGTTCGCCGCCCTGAGTACACCCAGGAGCTTCCTGACGAGTATTTCCGCGTTCTGGAACATATAGGCAAGTATTTTGAGCAGGATATCTCGCTGAAGCGCAGCTCCGGCGGCAAGGGCACCATGACCATCAGGTTCAACTCCGATGCGGAGGTGCAGCGTTTCCTGAAAGCCCTCGAAGATGCTCAGATTTAGACCGGCATACATCCTTATCGTTCTGGTAGCCCTGTCGGCGTTCGCGCCTCGGGCCGGAGCCCAGTTCAAGTCCGAAGCCTTTTCCAATGGCTTCGGAGGAGACGATGGCGCTCCGGCAGACTCCGCCGAGGCGATGTTCTCGCTCCGCGAGTATTTCGCCGGGCTCAGCCACAAGAAAGAGCTCAAGATAGGCACCCTCGCCGGAGGCTCGGCGGTGTTTATCGGCGGCCAGCAGATCTACCACAAGCAGTATTGGAAGCTCCCCATAGTTTACGGAGGCCTCGGGGCCACCGTAGGGGGCGGATTCTATTACCACAACAAATACAAGACCTCGCTCAAGGCCTACGAAGAGGCGTTCGCGATCGATCCCGAGACTACGCTGACGGTGGACGAGCATTCGCACAACCTCAGCAAGCTCCTTTTTGCCGGAGGTGCACTGGTCTACTGGGGCACTTTGATGGACGGAGTGGTCTCCTACCCTACCGACAACCCCCACCATGCCGGCAAGGCCACCATGTATTCCATCCTGCTCCCCGGCCTGGGCCAGGCATACAACGGTGAATTCTGGAAGATCCCCATCTACTGGGGCTGCCTCGCCGGAGCCGTCCACTATCTGGACGTTAACCACACCAACTACATACGTTTCAAGCGGATACACAACGAAGCCACTACACCGGACAGCGGTTATACCGGCAGGATTTCCGCACAGACCGCGCTCTATTACCGCAACCTGTACAGGAGGTTCCGGGACTATTCGATACTTGCCGTTGCGGCGTTCTACCTGCTTCAGGCCATTGATGCCAACGTATTCTCATACATGCAGGATTTCGAAGTCAACGACGACATATCCATGCAGATGGGACCGACGATCCTGACGCCTGACATGCAGTACGCATTCTCCGGCGGAGGCTCCACCGCAGTAGGCTTCAGCCTGGGCATAAGATTCTGATCATGAAGTTAATCAAGACCATAATAGTCCTGACTCTGGCATTGTGTTCCCTGCAGCCTGCAGGGGGCCAGGAGTTCAGGACCCGCAGCAAGCTCATCAAGGAGAACGCCGAATTGCGCAGCCGAGTGGACTCGCTCATCCGTGAGCTCGAATCCTTCCGTCTGGAGAAGTCCGTCGCCGACAGCCTGGCAGCCGAGATGCTCCTGATGCTCGAGGAGATGGAAGAGCTGGACGGCGTAGAGGAACCGGTCGAGGAGTACAGCCCCGAGATGACCGACAGCCTTCTGAGCCTGTGGTACGTCCACCGTCAGATGGAGGCCACGAGGGAGCTCACAGAGTA
The DNA here is from genome assembly GCA_900319185.1 of uncultured Bacteroidales bacterium. Taxonomy (GTDB): domain Bacteria; phylum Bacteroidota; class Bacteroidia; order Bacteroidales; family UBA932; genus Cryptobacteroides. The sequence goes on along the minus strand of ONNK01000065.1, from coordinate 59 downwards.
CGACATGGACTCGGTGAGGTTCACGTCCGACGTACCTGACGCCGTGCTCATCGAGAGGC
>ONNK01000177.1 GCA_900319185.1 uncultured Bacteroidales bacterium | reverse complement strand
CAGATGGATGAGATCGCCGAAGGTGGCGATCTCCAATTCGCTCTTGAGCAACTGGGCCCTCTTTGGCCCTACTCCGGGCAGGTACTGTATGTCCGATTTCAATTGTGTCATGACTTGGCACAAATATAATCAATTCCTTCCGAATCTCCTCGCTGTCGCAGGGTTTTCTTAAAGGGAAAAGCAAGGTGGCCTAGCGGCTGATCGAGCCGATTTTCTTCCAGCGCAGGACGTTGGTGGCGATGATGATGCCGAGTACGATGGCGATGGTGATCTTGACGGCGGTGAATCCCGCGCTGAGGGAGGCGGTCATCTGTTCGGAGACCACGTAATACGAACTCCAGAATACGCCCGCCCCGGGTATCAGGGGGAATTCGCCGCAGATCAGGAACACTGTCCCGGGGCATCTGAGCCTGACGGCGAAGAAGCGTGACAGGAAAGCCACGATAGTAGAGGCGATGAGTGTCCCGCCGACTATTCCCAGGGGAGTGTAACGGACTACCAGAAGGTAGGCGAGCCAACCGAGCATGCCGACGATCCCTGCAGGAATGTAGTACTTGCGCGGAACGCCGAAGAGTATGGCGAACGATGCAGTGCCGATGAGGGCAGCTGCCATCTGGAACGGAAGACGCGCCGTTACAGGATCGGTCAGGGTTCCGTTCAGTTGTATCATGCTCCCGGCTATATAGCTGTGTATCAAGAAGGTAAGGCACACCCCGATGGCAATCGACAGGAATACGAGCAGGGCGTCGAGAAGCCTGGCGACCCCAGCCAGATAATCCTCGTTGGATATGTCACGAAGACCATTGGTGAATGCTACTCCCGGTATCAGCGGTATCAGTGTTCCGATGATCATGTTGCCCAGGTTGACTCCGAATCCCAATTTGTGGAAAAGGATGCAGAGCAGGGTCCCGAATGCTCCTGAGCAGATATTCCCAAGGGCTTTGGACATGTTGGGAAGGCAGACAAGCAGCAGGAAAAGATAGACCGCGGTTCCTGCAACCAGTGCGGCGGCGCAGTCCATCAGGCTCCCTCCGAAGATGGCACAGAATGCGCCGCTGCCCAGCGCCGCCCCCAGGAATTGCTCCCATTTGGGCTTGGGCGGCATGTTCCGTATCTCCTCCAGGCGCTTTCGGGCTTCATCCAGAGTATACTTGCCGGATGCGACCTCGCGGGACAGTTGGTTGACCTCGACGACCTTGTCCAGGCTGGCTCCCTTGATGGGGATGAACTCGACGTTGGCATAGGAACTTCCGGTGGTGAAGATACCGTTGCTGAGGACGAAGAAGTGCTCCTTGTCCACTCCGAAATAGTCGGCAATGATCCTCATGGTCTCTTCGACACGGGAGATCTCCGCACCGTTTTCCAGCAGTGTGTGTCCGACTTCGGCGGCGAAGGCAAGTATTTCGTTTGATTGCTCGGTCGTCATTATGCCTTAGGCTGTTATTTGTCTACGGGGGGACGGGGATTGGAGGCAAGGTCCTCCAGCTGGACCAGGATCTCGAGGGATGATGCGAGCTCTTCAGGCGGGCATTCGTTGAGGACCACGTCCTTGAATGCCCGCACTTCCTGCAGTGCGGTTTCCGACTCGCCGTAGTCGCTCAGGAACTGTACACGGTAGTACAGCACGGCCAGTCTGCTGGGTATGTCGCCATACCCGCAGGCCATGTATCCCTTGTATATCTCATCGCAGAAGGAATCCATCACTTCACGGTCACCGGCAAGTCGGTAGATCATGCCCATCGAGCGCAGGAGGTCGGTATAGTGTGGAGGTACGTAACCGTCCTCTCCGCCCATGGCGATGACTGTCTTGACCATGGCGAGATTGAAATTCAGCAGGTCGTCCATCTCCCGATAGAAATCCTCCGACGCCTTCATGTTGAAGATGACGTCTGACCATGCGCTGGTGAAGAATACGTACTGGGCGGTGGTGTTGCGCAGGTATATGACTATGTTGCTGAAGTTGTTGTCCTCCTGGGCGAAGTCGTAGGCACCGGCATAGTCGCCTGCGCTGAACCGCTCCGCGAAACCTATCCATGACCGCAGCAGAGAGTCTGCCGGGACGGTGACGTCATCTGGATACTCCTGCCCGCCGGTATTGTAGCGCAGGCTGTCGATGAACTGGATCTCAGGGGAATATGCGGAAGGATCGAACTTCAGCTTGCGAGAGCATCCCGGAAGGGACAAGGCTATGATTGCCGTCAGAAGGACTGCCGTCAGGATAAGGGCCGATAAACGTTTCATCCAGGAATCTATCTGAGGGATTCGTGCAGCCTGACCTCGATGCCGGAACCCTCAAGTCCGTCCTTGATGGCCTGCATGTCGGTATTGCCGAGGTGATAGGGGATGAGTACCTTGGGCTTGATGACCTGCGCAGCATGTATGCACTGCTCCACGGTCATCGTATACGGCTGGTTGGCCGACAGGAAAGCCACGTCGATGTCCTTCAGGTCAGCATACTCTTCAATGTCCTCGGAGTCTCCGGAGACGAAGACACGCAGTCCTCCGATGGTCAGGAGATAGCCGTTGCCGTTGCCCTTGGGGTGGAACTGTGTCCTGCCCTCGGTGGTATTGTATGCCGGGGTGGCGTCGATCTTGATGCCCTTGTCGGCCTTGGTGCTCTCGCCGTTGTCCATGGTCTCGCCGTAGCCGAGCTGCCCGTGTACCGTGCCGTTGGTGATCACGCGGGTGCCTTCCTTGGAGAGCTGCTCGATGGTCTCCTTGCTGTAATGGTCGCCATGCTCGTGGGTGATCAGGATGAGGTCGGCCTTGGGGAATG
>ONNK01000173.1 GCA_900319185.1 uncultured Bacteroidales bacterium | reverse complement strand
GATGCAGCCGCAGAGCCAGTGGATGCCCGGAATGAACATCAGCGGGGCGAGCCGGTAGAGATAGGCAGGGGCGCCGAGGGCCGGCGAGACAAGGATATGCGGGATTCCCCGGAGACGGATGGCATGGATGCATCCGAGCGACTCCCCGATGACCAGGGCGGGCCGCAGTTCTTCCCGCCAGGCGCCGATCTGCCCCGCCGCGACCGCAGGATCGAAAGAATAGGTACGCGCAATCACCCGGACACGGGGCTCGTGCTCCGCGAACCATGCGGAGAGCAAACGGGGGATCCGGCTGTCGCTCCCCCCGCCCATCCCGTGGATATACAGGACATGGATTGGTTCATTCCCGGCCATCTCGATTGCAAATTTACGATTAAATCCCTAATTTTGTAAAATCATGCGCCTGAAAGGAACAAAGCTTAGATGAAAGATATGATGAGAAAATCCGTTTTCGCGGCATTCGCCGCGGTCCTCCTCCCCCTCGCGGCCGTTTCCCAGCCGAAGCCCGGTGCCCCGAGAGCCGCCGACTACCATTTCACCACGGTGAAGGCCAATCCGGTCACCTCTGTCAAGAACCAGTACCGCAGCGGCACCTGCTGGTGTTTTTCCTCCCTCTCCTTCCTCGAATCCGAGATCATGAAGGCCAAGGGGATCCAGGACACGACCCGCTTCCCGGACCTTTCCGAGATGTTCGTCGTCCGGAACGCCTACCATGACAGGGCCATCAAGTACGTCCGTCTCGACGGCAAGCTCAACATGGCCGCCGGCAGCGACTTCGGCGACGTGCTGGACGTCATCTCCACGTACGGCATCGTCCCGCAATCGGTCTTCTCCGGCATGAATTACGGCACGGACCTGCCGGTCCAGGGCGAACTGGACGCCGTCCTCCGCGGCTATGTCGAGGCCGTCGTCCGGAATCCCAACAAGACCCTCACCCCGGTGTGGCCGAAAGGCTTCGACGGGATTCTCAATGCCTATCTCGGCGAGATCCCCGCGGAATTCGAAGTGGACGGAAAGACCTATACGCCCGTTACTTACAGGGATGAACTCGGCATCAATACCGACGACTTCGTCAGCATCACCTCCTACACCCACCATCCCTTCTACAAGCCCTTCGCCATCGAGGTCGAGGACAACTGGCGCTGGACGCCCTCCTACAACCTCCCGCTGGACGAGTTCATGGCCGTCATCGACAACGCCATTGAAAACGGCCACACGGTGCTCTGGGGCGGCGACGTGAGCGAACTCGGCTTCACGCGCGACGGCATCGCCGTCCTGCTCGACCCGAAGGCGGCCAAGGTTTCTGCGGGTTCCGACCAGGAGCGTTGGGTCGGCAAGGCCGACGAGAAGTCCGCCGCACCCGCCACGATGAAGGAACTCCCTGTCACCCAGGAGGTCCGCCAGGAGATGTTCGACAAACTGGCGTACAAAGAGCTCCTCTCGGCGCGCCTGTACTACAACCTCGGCACCTATCTCGGCAACAATTACCTCAGTTGCGAGACGGTATCCAAGAACGCGCTGAAGACATACCCCGCCAGTCCATACACCGAGGAGTTCAACTGGCTGGTCTTTGCCGCCAAGTATCAGCAGATGGTGAACAGCGCTACATACTTGCTGGAAGAACGGGCAAGAGAGGCGCAGGACGAGTACTATTCGTTCATTACCGAGTTCCCCGACTCGAAGCATGCTCCTCAGGCCAAACAATGGTTCAAGCAAATACGCAAGGTCCTCAAAGCCGAGGAAGACTAAATTGGTAAATAGAATAAATCGTAAATAAATCGACTACGCGAAGCGATCGTTCGAAGCGTAGCGAAGAAAAGAAATCGTAAATCGTTAAATCGTAAATTATAAAGATGGATTACAAGAAAACAAGAGCCCCGCACAACACGATAACGCGTGACGTAAACGTGCTGACAGAAGAAGTGGGCAATGTGTACGAAACAGTGGTTATTTTGGGTAAGCGCGCCAACCAAATCGGCGCTGCGCTCAAGAAAGAACTCGACGCCAAACTGCAGGATTTCTCTATTCCCCAGGACGGCATCGAAGAGACCTTCGAGAACAAAGAGCAGATTGAGATCTCCAAGAGCTACGAGAGTCTGCCCAAACCCAGCCTCATCGCTACACAGGAACTTATCGAGCACCAGCTCGTGTACAAGAACGGCTCGCGCGACGCAGCCCTCGAGGACGAGGAGTAAATGCTTGCGGGCAAGCACATAGTAGTGGGCATCAGCGGCGGAATAGCCGCGTACAAGACGCCCCTCTTGATTAGACTCTTGCGCAAAGCGGGAGCGGAAGTGAAGGTGACGACTACGGCAAATGCGCTGCAGTTCGTCACCGACCTCACTCTTCAGACGCTCTCCGGCAACAAGGTCTATTCCGACGTGTTTGCCCCTACCAACGACCACTCTACCGAGCATATCTCGCTGCCCGATTGGGCTGACCTGATGATTGTAGCGCCGGCCACAGCTAACGTCATCGGCAAGATGGCTAACGGCATTGCCGACGATGCTCTCACAACGACTTTCCTCGCCATGCAGTGCCCTGTCCTCATCGCCCCCGCGATGAACGACAAGATGTATGCTCATCCAGCCCTCCAACACAACCTCGAGACGCTTTGCTCTTTCCCTAACGTGACCGTCCTGCCCTGCGCTGAGGGTTTCCTGGCCTGCGGCACTACCGGCACGGGACGGATGCTCGAACCCGAAGAGATTTTCCTCGCTGCGGAACGTCTGATGACGGAGCAGACCCTGACCGGTCAGCACGTGCTCATCACCGCGGGGCCTACGCAGGAAAAACTCGACCCGGTGCGTTTCATCAGCAACTACTCCACAGGCAAGATGGGCATAGCCTTGGCCGAAGAAGCAGCCTTGCGCGGAGCAGAAGTGACGCTGGTCCTCGGACCTACGGCTCTCCGCCCCAGACGTCTGCCTAACCTCCACATCGTGGACGTGACTTCCGCTCTCGAGATGTGCGCC
>ONNK01000115.1 GCA_900319185.1 uncultured Bacteroidales bacterium | reverse complement strand
TGTCAAGGATGGGCTTGACCTGCTTCATGTCCCTGTCAGCCTTGGTACCGAACAATTTTCCTATGATGTTTGCGAATGCCATATCTTTTAAAGCTTAATCATGCAAATTTACTCATTTCAACCGACATTAACAAAATCATTGCCCAAAGTTTCCAACATAAACGCTATATTTGTATTCTATGGTCGACGTCAGCATCATCATCGTTTGCATGAACAGGCCGGATAATCTCTATCCGTGCCTTGAAAGCATCCACAGGACGACCGTCAGGGTCTCCTATGAGGTGTTGATGGTGGCGTATATGTATGATCCGGACGGGCTGGCGAAGGCACGCGAGGATTTCCCTTGGGTGACATTTATCGAGAGCAACGAGATCCGTGGATTCTCGGAGAATAACAACCTTGCCCTTAAGCGGGCTCAAGGGCGTTATTGCTTCGTACTGAACGACGACACCGAACTGCCGGGACCGGCCCTGGACTGGCTGGTGGAGGATTTCGAGGCACTGCCGGAAGGAACGGCGATAGTCAGCCCTACGCTCCTGGATGCAGACGGGTCGCTGCAGCTCTGCGGCCGGCAGCCATATCCCGCCCGGCGATACGTGCTTCACCAGTGGCACCTGTCCGATGAGCCCAGGGACATCACTGCCGGCCGGGAGCCCGACGCAGTCGTCAATGGACGCAAACTCTTCAGGAGCTGGAACATAACCGGAGCCGCCTTCCTCATCCCCACGGAGCTTTTCCGGGATCTCGGATGGTTCGACGAGAGGTTCTTCTTCACGCCGGAAGACATCGCCCTGGGAGACCTTGCCCGCAGCAAGGGATACAGGCTTTATGTCGACACATCCGCACAGGTCGTCCACAAATGGCGCACTACCGCTTCGCGTATGATGCGCGCCATCAGGCCGGCGGCTGTGCGCGGTTCGCTGATACACTTCTCTGGATCCCGCAAGTGCAAGTATCTGCTGCTGGCCGTGCCGGTCTGGCTCGCCGAGTCAGGCAAACGCGCCAAGGCAGCTATCGTTCAGGCGCTGCGGCCTTCGCCCGCGCACCGCACGGAGCTGCTCACCTACCGCAATATCACGCGCAGCATTTTCACCCGACGCTCGCCCAAAGAGATTTTCACGAAGTATTACAAGGAACTTCAGGAAGAGACATGAGGATAGAGACACTGCTCAGACGGCACCAGGCCTTCAAGGAGACTACCAGGCTGCACAAGGGAAACCGTGTGTCGCGGGCATATGCCGGCGTCATGGCTTCCCTGACTGGGCTACGCATCTACCTGAACTACAAGCTCTTCCGTCCTACCCTCCCCGAAGCTTTGCCCGATGACGGAGGAGCGGTCCTGTCCATGACTTCCTTCCCTCCGAGGATGAAGCATCTATGGATGGTGGTCGACCTGCTGATGCGCCAGGAGACGAAACCCGCATGCATCAACCTGTGCCTGTACGAAGGTGATTTCCCTGACCGGAAACTGCCAGAGTCGCTTGCGCAATACCTTGAGCGGGGCCTGCGGATCATCTGGGCCGGCGAGGACCTTAAACCCCATCTGAAGTACCACTGCACGTTCAAGGAAGAGGCAGAGGGCCGGAGGCGTCCCGTGATAACGGTCGACGACGACCTCTTCTACCCGACAGACATGACGACCAGGCTGATGAAGCTGCACGGACAGTATCCTTCAGCGGTCTGCGCCAACATCGCCAAGCGCATCAAGGGACCCATGTACAATGGATGGGAGATAGAGACGCAAGCCCATTCGCCTGACCCTGAATTGCTTGCGCTCGGTTTCGGAGCCGTTCTGTACCCCTCCTCGTTCTATTGCTCGGAGTGTATCTTCAATCTCGATGCGATCCGAGAGACATGCCTGAAGGCGGACGACCTCTGGCTGAAAAGGTGCGAAAACCTGACCGGTACTGGTGTCGCCACCGGCGGATTCATGGCTGTACCGCCGGAGTTGCCGTCATCCCAGAAGATAAGCCTTTCGTCGTCAAACGTAGCCCTGGGCAGGAATGACATAGCCTGGGCTGCTCTGGAGCGGTACGATCAAACAAGGAAATAAGGTCAAGCCCTGCGGGAACGCGAGGACTCCTTGACCAGGCTCACGAAGCGCTCGAAGCACTCCGTGGTAGCGTTCTTGGCCTTGCGGCGGGCTTCCTCGTCCGGGGCGAGACGCTGCATCCTGTCCAGGATGCGCGCTATCGCCACCTCGGCCTCGAAGGTCAGGGCTCCCGCGCCGGGCTCGCCGACGCGGGACTCGGCCGCCGGCCTACGACCCCTCGGCGGCTCGAGTGCAAGCGTTATGTCCACCACGCGGTCCTGCTTGCCTATCGCCTCCAGCATACCGAGTATCCTGCCTTCGTAATTCAGCGTCACGAAGGGGACGTTGTTGTTGATGGCGAACACGATGGAATGGTAGCGGGCACCGACAACGCATCTGGACCCAGCGATGATGGCCTGATGGCACTCGGAAGGGAGCGTATCCGGAAGGACCACCAGCCTGTCGTCAGCCACGTCCTCCGCAATGTCCTTGAAGAACGCATAGTCAGTGGAAGCATAGTCGCGTCCGCAGAAGAGCTGCGGCAGCATGGCTATGCGGCACTCCGGAAACTGTTCGAGGATGCGTCTGGACAACTCTGCGAAGAAGAGCTTCACCTGGGTCGGGGAAGATGGTCCGCCAAAATCCTTTGAATTGGAAATCAAATAATTTGGAACCAGCACGATATACTCCCCTTCCCCGAGGGCATCGCTCACCTCAGCGGGCAACTGGACCATGGGAGTATAAAGGAAAGACGTGTCCAGCGTAGGGAAATACTGGACGCCCATCGCTCCCGCGATGCGGCAGGACTCCGGATCGCGCAAGGAGACGAAATCCGACTTCTTCAACACCCTCCGGGAGAGGACATTGAACCTCCTGTGCATGGGGCTGTCATCCGGGAAAGGTCCGATGGAACGGCCATAATACGCCAGATGGCGGCCGGCATACTCGGCGATGGTGGCAAAGAACAGATGGTCCCAGTCATAACGCGCCCCAAGGCTGTTGTCACCGGGGGAAGAAATGATCCAGTCGGCCTTGCGGCAGCGCCGGGCGATGTCCCTGGCGATAGGGTTGAAGTACCAAAGGAAACGGGTATTGCGCTCAAGGCGACGGAGATAGCTGTTCAGATACCTCTCGTCCACCGGAAGGTTGGTGTAGACCATCCTCGGATCGTCCACCCTGCACTCCTCGACCGCATCCTGAGGGCGGCCCGTGAAAAGCACCTCTATGGAGCAGTCCGGAAAATGCTGGAGCAGGGCGTATACAAGCGCCTTGTGGGCGGATTCGTCGCCCCGGTTGAACATGGGCTGGTTGATCAGCAGGAATCTCATGGCGGTGCTTTTTTCGGTTGTTTCAAAGGTACAAAGTTTTTTGCGATATCCGATAGAATCGTTATATTTGTATCGTAATGCGGGATTAGCACATCGGTAGTGCATTGGCTTCCCAAGCCAAGGAGGCGGGTCCGACTCCCGTATCCCGCTCAACGACCTGGACCGCACTTTTTCGCGGTCTTTTTTCTCTCCTGGATTTAAACTTTTGAGACTGATAACCATCTAAACACTAAAACGCGTACTAATTTTTATCCATAACACGATGAAAGCTAAATTATTCATTTCGATCGCCTGCGGGATCGCGCTCATTTGCGCATCCGCAGCAGCGCAGCCGCCTATGGGCGGCGGCGGATTCCCGGGTGGCGGCATGCCTCCAGGAGGAATGCCTCGAGGAGGCGGAATGCCTGGCGGCGGCTTCAACATGTCGTATGCCGGAGGTGTTGTCGACATGACCGCCCTGGCCAACTACCAGGCAGAGCGCATGGGCCGCGAACTTGGTCTTACGCCCCAGCAGGTCAAGAAAATAGCCAAGCTTAACAAGAAGGAGCTTGACCGTCGCATGAACCACATGCACAGCGTCGGTGTGCCCCGCATGGGCGGAATGCCCGGCATGGGTGGTCCCGGCATGGGTGGCGGACGTCCCGGCGGACCCGGCATGGGTGGCGGACGTCCCGGTGGACCCGGCATGGGCGGTGGACGTCCCGGTGGCCCCGGCATGGGTGGTTTCCCCGGTGGCGGATTCCCCGGCATGGGACAGGCTGATTCCACGGCTGCGGCTCCTACTATCGATTTCCCGGCCGAAGCGACCAACAATCCCGACCTGCAGCAGGGTCTCGTCGCCATGAGCCGCCTCGAAGCCCTCGAGGAGACCCAGGCCGACATCAAGGCCCGCATCAAGATCGAGAAGAAGATGAAGAAGATCCTCACCGATGAGCAGTATGCACGCTGGTCGGCCCGCCGCGACGGACGCCACAACTTCCAGTTGCGTCCCGAGGCCGAGTTCGATCTCAACAGCATCCCCGAGGAGCTCCGCGAGCAGTTCATGGAGCGTATCCGCAGGGGCGGATATCATGAGCAGAATGCCAATCCCGGACAGGGACAGGCTCCCGCTCCTTTCGCACCTCAGATGTAATCCTCATCGCACGATCCATGGTCAGCCCGGTTCCTTTCGGAATCGGGCTGATTCTTTTATACAATTGCAACCCTGTATGTTCAAATCTGTTCCCGGATGTTCAACCTGTTTGCCTTTTAGGATAGATATAAGTAAATTCGTAACCAGAAAACAACTATCTACCCTATAGACATGAACAAAAGCTTTTTGAAAATTTTCGGCCTCGCACTGCTCGCAGCAGCCTGCTCAGGCCCGAAGTCCCCTCAGGACCGGCTCACGGTCAATGACAGGAAGATCGACAGGATCATCGCCCAGATGACGCTCGAGGAGAAGGTGGAGATGCTCCACAGCAAGACCATCATGTCCTCCGAAGGCGTCCCCCGCCTCGGCATCCAGGACATCAAGTATGCAGACGGCCCGTTCGGCGTCCGCGAAGAGGTCGGCGACGGCTTCAGGCCCAAGGGCTGGCAGACCGATTCCGCCACCTATTTCCCTACGGGATCGGCGCTTGCGGCCACCTGGTCGCCTGAGATGGCCTATGCCTGCGGCAACGGCATCGGCGAGGAAGCCCGCCTGCGCGGCAAGGACGTCATGCTCGGACCCGCCATCAATATCCAGCGCCTGCCGGTCGGCGGCCGCAGCTACGAGTACCTCAGTGAAGACCCCGTCCTGTCGGCAGCCCTTGCAGTCGGCTATGTCAGCGGCATGCAGGATGCCGGTACGGCCGCCTGCATCAAGCACTTCGCCGTGAACAACCAGGAGACCAACCGCGGAAACGTCGACGCACAGGTCGACGAGCGTACGCTGCGTGAGATCTATCTCAAGCCTTTCGAGGCGGCTGTCCGCGTCGCGGGAGCCATGAGTGTCATGCCGGCATACAACAAGGTCAACGGCGACTATTGCTCCGAGAACGAGCATCTCCTCAACGAGATCCTTCGCGGCGAGTGGGGTTTCAAAGGCTTCACAGTCTCCGACTGGGGCGGCACGCACAGCACCATGGGTGCTGCGCTTCACGGCCTCAACGTCCAGATGACCGGAGACAACTATCTCGGCCAGCCCGTCATTGATTCCATCAAGGCAGGCGTCCTCTCCGAGAAGGTCGTAGATGACAAGGTGCGCGAGTTGCTGCGCGTACGCTTCGCAGTGGAGCCCATTGCTGAAGACCAGGCCAACACCAAGGTCGCCTCCCGTCCCGAGAGCCGTCAGGCCGCCCTTGACATCGCCCGCAAGTCCATCGTCCTGCTCAAGAACGAAGACAGCGTGCTCCCCATTTCCAATAGTGTACTTATGAGGTCACTCCCCTCTTGGGCATCCAGCGCCGTGCAGGCAAGGATGTCGAGGTGATTTACGCCCCCGGCTACAAGAATTTCCCCGGCCGCCGCTGGGGTCCCGCACCTGCAGAGGTCGATCCCCTGGTGGCTGCCGCCATTGACGAGCCCGCCGATCCGGCGCTGCTCGCCGAGGCCGTTGCCGCCGCCAAGGAGGCCGACATCGTCCTTTTCTTCGCCGGTACCAACAAGAGCATCGAGACTGAGGGCAGTGACCGTCGCGACATCAAGCTCCCTACCGGACAGGAGGAGGTAGCCGCAGCTTTGGCCGAGGCCAATCCCAACCTCGTGACAGTCATCATCTCCGGAGGTCCCTGCGACCTGCAGGAGGTGGTCAAGAGTTCCAAGGCCATGGTCCAAGGCTGGTGGAACGGTATCGAGGGCGGTACCGCCCTTGCCGAAGTCCTCTTCGGCGACATCGCCCCTTCGGGCAAACTCCCGTTCACCTTCCCGGTAAAGCTTGAGGATTCCCCCGCTTATGCCATGGGCAATTTCCCCAACACCGACCCTACTGCCGGTGACCTGTTCACCGAGCGCTACCGCCAGGAAATGGCCGGACAGCCTGGCAACAGGGGCCCGAGGCCTTCGCCGGAGTCCAAGTATACGGAAGGCTACCTGGTAGGTTACCGCTGGTTCGACACCAAGAACGTCCCGGTGATGTATGCTTTCGGCCACGGTCTTTCCTATGTAAACTTCGAGTATGGACCGATGAAGGTCTCTTCCGGCAAGAAAGCCGTCAAGGTTACCTTCGACCTTACCAATACCGGCTCCATGCCTGCCGACGAGGTGGTGCAGCTCTATGTAAGGCGCATCGGATCCAAGACTGAGTGGCCTTCCAAGGAACTCAAGGCCTTCGGGCGCGTAAGCCTCGACGCCGGAGAGACCAAGACCGTGACCCTGGAGATCCCGACCGACAATCTCCGCTACTGGAATGTCGAGACCAACTCATGGACTCTCGAGCACAGCAATCTCGAGTTGCTCCTGGGTTCCGCTTCCAATGACATCCGCCAGAAAGCGGACACCAAGATCTGACAGTATGAAACTCAAACTGATATTTTTGACGGCGGCTTTATCGGCCGCCGTCGCTTGCGGGCAGCGTCCCGCAGCCGTGGTGGAGAACGTAGATATCTTCACTTCTGTCGGTGACAACGGCTTCATGGTAGACGCCCTGGAGGTCACCGTGCAGGATGCACGGTCGCTCAAGGGCATTACCGCAGCCGATTTCGACCTGGTCAATAATGTCGCCGGCGGTTTCATCGATCCAGCTACGGGCGAGGCTCCAGCCGACTATGCCGACGACGGCATCAGTGTGAGCCGCAAGGGCAACGTGCTGCGCATCGAGGCCAAGCCGTTCAACATGGCAGGCCGTTCTGAGGGCTTTTTCAGGCACCTCCCTTGGGAGCTTCGCTGCGCGGCTGATTCCGCCCTTACGCTGACTCCGTCCGATGTGAACGGGCAGCAGCACATCGCAGTCATCGACGACTGCATCAAGGGCAGCTTCACATTCGCCGGCATCACGCGGGAATACATGCTCCATCTGCCCAAGGACGCTGCCGGGAACTATATTCCGAACGTCCCGCTCATGGTATGGCAGATCGGCGGAGGCGAGTATGACAAGGACCTGATGACGGCCGCTACGGCCAACCGTTGCCTGGTCTCGCTGGCCGCGGAGGGTATCCCCTGCGCCGCCCTCGTATTCGCGATAGCCAATCCGAACTATTCGTACAGCGCCTCCCTCTTCCCTGAGAAGATCGAACTGATCGACAGGAACAATGCGCTGCAGATGGCTTTCATCGACTCGCTTATAGCCGAAGGCAAGGTGGACGGCAGCAGGCTCTTCTGCGCCGGCGCCTCAAGCGGCGGCGGCTGCACCATGCGTTTCATGATGCAGTTCCCGGACCGCTTCAAGGCTGCGATCCCCTGCTGCGCCATGGATCCCATAGTCCCCATCCACAAGGTTGAGGAGAAATACGACGGGCAGTTCGTCGAGGACCTCGTGACAGCGTTCCAGGGCAAGGTCAACAAGTGGAACGGCGAAGCCATGGAGCCCGCCGACATCGACACTGAAGCTTTCGTGCGCCTGCCGATGTACTTCGTCCATGCTGCTTCTGACCAAACCTGCCTGCTGACGAGTTCGCTGGTCTACCAGGAAGCCCGCAAGCGCCTCGGCGCCACGCAGGACATGCTCCGCGTCTACTCAGACGAGGAGATGCAGGCCTACGGCATCCCGCCCATGATCGCGCATTTCTCCTGGGTCCCGCTCCTGGACGACTATTCGGAAGGTAGCGTGATGCGTTGGATGACAGACAAGTTCTGATCCTCTGTCACATATGAATGAAGAGCGGCCGTCCCGGATGGGGCGGCCGCTTCACAAAGTGAAAAGTGAAATTATCTAATCGGGATTAGATGTACATGTTGACGATGGTCTCGTAGAGCTCCTGCTTGCCGCTGGTGGCCTTGGGCTCGCCCTTGGTCTTGGCATACTCTACGACCTGCTCGAGAGTGAGCTTGCCATCCTCGAACTCCTTGCCCTTGCCGGAGTCGAAGGAAGCGTAGCGCTCCTTGAGCATCTTGGGCAACTCGGACTTCTCGAGGACGTCGGCAGCCACGAGGAGGGCGCGGGCCATGATGTCCATGCCGCTGACGTGGGCGATGATGATGTCCTCCAGGTCGGTGGAGTTGCGACGGGTCTTGGCGTCGAAGTTGGTACCGCCGACGAGGCCGCCGTTCTTGATGATGACCATCATGGCCTGGGTGAGCTCATAGAGGTCGATCGGGAACTGGTCGGTATCCCAGCCGTTCTGGTAGTCACCGCGGTTGGCATCGATCGAACCGAGGAGACCGGCGTCGGAGGCGCACTGGAGCTCATGCTCGAAGGTGTGGCCGGCGAGGGTGGCGTGGTTGACCTCGATGTTCACCTTGAAGTCCTTGTCAAGACCATTGGCGCGCAGGAAACCGATCACGGTCTCGGTGTCGACGTCGTACTGGTGCTTGGTCGGCTCCATCGGCTTCGGCTCGATGAGGAAGGTACCCTTGAATCCCTTGGCACGGGCATAGTCGCGGGCTGCCGTGAGCATCTT
>ONNK01000174.1 GCA_900319185.1 uncultured Bacteroidales bacterium | reverse complement strand
TTAAAGAAAACAAAATAAACACGATACTATGAAACAAAAGACGCTGAAAGGCAGTTTTTCGCTGTTTGGTAAGGGACTGCACACTGGTCTGAACCTGACCGTCACGTTCAATCCCGCACCAGAGAATACCGGTTACAAAATCAAGCGTATCGACCTGGAAGGTGAACCTGTCATCGACGCCATTGCTGAGAACGTCATCGACACCCAGCGCGGTACCGTACTGGCCAAGGGAGAAGCCCGCGTATCAACAGTAGAACACGGACTGGCTGCCCTCTACGCTCTGGGCATCGACAACTGCATGATTCAAGTCAACGGACCAGAGTTCCCCATCCTGGACGGTTCTGCCATCCAGTATGTAGAGAAAATCAAGGAGGTGGGTATTGAGGAGCAGAACGCTCCCAAGGACTGGTACATCATTCGCAAGAAAATAGAGGTAAAGGACGAGAAGACCGGTTCGTGCATCACTATTCTGCCCGACGACGAATTCTCCATCACGGCCATGTGCTCGTTTGACTCAAAAATAATCAACTCACAGTTTGCTACCGTCAACAGGGTGGAAGATTTCCCCACAGAGATAGCACCTGCACGCACCTTCGTATTTGTACGCGACATAGAGCCCCTCCTACAGGCTAACCTCATCAAGGGCGGCGACATGGATAACGCTATCGTCATCTATGAGCGCCAGACTACGCAGGAACGTCTGGACATGCTAGCCGATATGCTGGGGGTGGAACACCGCGACGCTACCGAGCTGGGTTACATTCAGCACAAGCCACTGGTATGGGAGAACGAGTGCACACGCCATAAGCTGCTCGACGTCATCGGCGATATGGCACTTATCGGCAAGCCCATCAAGGGTCGCATCATCGCCACCCGTCCTGGACACACCATCAATAACAAGTTCGCTCGCCAGATGCGTCGCGAGATCCGCAAGCACGAAATCCAGCGACTGGGAGACAAGGGAGGTGAACATCAACGTCACCGGATCGCTGGAGGCGAACGGCGACCAGCTGGTGGCCGTCATCAGTCGCACGAATCAGAAGAACTACTACTTGGGAGGGCAGTAGCATGGCATTCTACACCAAATACGACATGTCTTTCAAGTCCGTCCACGGCGTCCCGATCAGCGTCGAGATACAGGTGGACGGATATACGGGCGACCCTATCGTCCGCAGGCTCGGTGCGGCTCCCTCCCTGAAGACGCAGAAGAACGGGCGCATCATATCCACGTCCATCGAGTTCCTTGCGGAGTGCCTGGTGTGGGGCGAGTTCGCGGAGTTCTACACGCAGGACCCCCGGCGATTCCAGGTGCTTGTCGGTCGTGGTGATGACGGCGAGGGCAACACGCGCCCTATTTGGCGCGGATATGTCACGCCGGAGATCTATTCCGAGCCCTACATCTCCGCACCTTATGACGTGCGGATTTGCGCGAATGACGGCCTCGGTGAGCTGAAGCTGTATGACTGGGAGCCGGTCGGAAGGCAGACCATAGCGCAGACGCTGGCCACCCTTCTTGAGGCGGCGGGCGCGGAATATTCCTCCATTTATTCCGTGTCTTCGCTCCGCCCGGCTTCCGGCCAGGCTCCGGACTTCTACGACAGCGTCTACATCGACCTCGATTATCTTGCCGGCAAGAGTTACTATGACGTCCTCCAGTCCCTTCTCGAATCCATCAATGCGGACATAATGCAGTATGGTGGCGACTGGGTGCTCATTCGTGAGACTGATGCTCTTCCCAAGGTCATCTTCCCGTACTCAACCGCCGTCAGTCTCGAGGCCGTCAAACTTCTCTCGACGGGGAGCTATACCAGCGCCCTGTACGGCGTAGTGAACACCATCGGGCAGATGGGTGTCGCGGATCTTTGGCCGGTCGGCTACATGACCAGGAGCGTGGAGCCTGCGAAGAAGAAGCTCGTCGTGTCTGCCCCCTGGCATTTCGCCAACGCCTTCGAAGATCCGGACATGGTCGATGCGAACGCATGGTCCCTTTCTGGTCTTGCGTCCATCGGCGATGGCATTATGCTCGGCCGCATGCTCGTGGGCGCGAGCATCGGACAGGCGGCGCAGACGTTCACGCTCCAGCGTTTCACCAAGAGCATAAAGGTGACCATCAAGGCGCTGTCGCAGTGGACCTCCAACTCTTATCTCGACGGAAAGACGAGGGGCGTCGGGGTGTGGGCCAGATACCAAGTGACACGCACGTCGGAAATCAAGTATTTCTGCCCGAGTGGCAACAATACGGAATGGGGCGCATCCTATTCGGAGCCCGACGTCCAGAAGGTCGACGAGCCCGACATTGGCAACGAGCCGAGAAGGACGCACTGTAAGGAGCTGTCGTTCGACATTCCGGCGCCCGGTGTCAACGAGGAGGTCTTCCTCCAGATCGGCATCATCGGCTACGGCGTGATCGCGGTCGGTGCGTCCGCTATCGTCGAGGATAACAATGGCTACCAGGACACGCTCATCATTGACAACGGGGCCCGCGGTGACGAGAGCAACGTGGAAATCACGGGCGGCCGGATGACGGGCGACAACGTGATCGCCGAGCGGTTCTACGAGGGCCTGCTGGTTGACCGGTATGGCGCCGCGCAGTACAGCTTCTCGGACGGGGCGCAGACCGGGAAGGACTTCCTTTCCATCAACGCCCTGAACAGGGCCGTGTCGGTCGCAGTCCCCCGCCTCAAGATCAGTGGCAAGTTCAACGTCCCGGAGAGCATGGTCCGGCAGCCAATCATCCTCAGGGATGGCACCGGGGACCTTCTCGTGAAGTCCTTCGAGTGGGACCTCTATAACGACGAAATACAAATTGAAGCAACGATGCTTCCGGTCGCCACCCTGGAGGTGGCAAGTGAAACCATAACATCCCTATGAGCACCATCACCCTTCCCAATATCCGGCAGGCCTCGGCGGTCACGCTGAACCACATCTCAGCCGTGATGTTTTCCGACGAGCAGCAGGTCCAGTCCGGAGACTTCGACCTGACCGTGAGCTCCGAGGACGGGACCGTCCTCATCTGCGAATACCCCGGCGACCGCTACGAACACCTGGGCGTGAACCGCATCATCGTCGTGGCGAACTACCACGACCGCCAGAAGGCTTTCGACAAGGCCTTCGGCAACTTCGTCGGATCCACGGACGAGGTGGCCGGCGACCAGGTCGTCATCGACGACCCTGTCCTGGACGTGGAGATCGACGTGGCCGACGTGTCCACGTCCCTCCTGGACGCCGCCATCGCGGACGCCTTCAGCGCCGCGCAGATGGCCAGGGCCCTCGCCGGCAAGACGCCGATCCTCGGCGCGGACGGGAACTGGTACGTCTACGACTACGATCTCGACCAGTACGTGGACACCGGCCAGGCGGCCCAGGGCGCGAGCATCTACGAGCTCGCGGTC
>ONNK01000170.1 GCA_900319185.1 uncultured Bacteroidales bacterium | reverse complement strand
ACCGGCCGTTTCAACAAGGGAGTGGACTACCGCGGCGACCTCGCGCTTTTCGAGAAGGAGTTCGAGCAGGACCTGCTTGTGATCGCCGAGGCCGTGAAGGCTTACGGCCTTCCCGCCAACCTCAAGCTCTCGATCCACTCTGGTTCGGACAAGTTCTCCATCTATCCCATCATGGGCCGTCTTATCCGCAAGCATGACGCCGGCATACACATCAAGACCGCAGGTACGACCTGGCTCGAGGAGAACATCGGTCTGGCTGTCGCCGACCCTGCCGCTTTGGTGCTCGCCAAGAAGATCTACGTGAACGCCCTCGGCCGCATGGAGGAACTGGCAGTACCGTACGCCACTGTCATTGACATCGATGAGTCCAAGCTTCCTTCACCGGAGGAGGTCGCAGGCTGGGACGCCGACACATATGCACGCACTCTCCGCCACAATCAGGAGGACCCGCTCTACAACCCTTCCTTCCGCCAGCTCATCCATGTCAGCTACAAGATAGCCGCCGAGCTCGGCGACGAGTTCTATCCGGCCCTCGAAAAGCACACCGACGTCATCGGCGAGCAGATTACGGCCAATCTCTGCGAGCGTCACATCAAGCGTCTCTTCCCCGGGAAATAAAACGAAAGCATTATGGCACAGTACAATAAACTCCAGGTCTTGACCGCCATGAAGGAGACGGGTATCGTCCCCGTGTTCTACCATTCGGATCCACTGATCGCCAAGCAGGTCCTGAAGGCTTGCTATGACGGTGGCATCCGCGTATTCGAGTATGCCAACAGGGGCGATTTCGCCCAGGGCGTGTTCAGCGTTCTCGTCAAGTATGCCGAGGCTGAACTGCCCGGGATGATCATCGGCATAGGCTCTGTCGTGGATCCTGCCACAGCGGCGATGTACATCCAGCTCGGCGCCAACTTCGTCGTCGGGCCGCTGTTCAACCCCGCCGTCGCACCGGTCTGCAACCGCAGGCTCATCCCTTACTGCCCCGGCTGCGGCAGCGTGACCGAGGTCGGGATGGCCCAGGAAGCCGGCTGCGATGTCTGCAAGGTTTTCCCCGGAGACGTGCTCGGCCCCGCTTTCGTCAAGGGTCTGCGCGCTCCGATGCCCTGGAGCCAGCTGATGGTCACGGGAGGCGTCAAGCCCACCCGCGAAAACCTTGAGGGCTGGTTCAAGGCAGGAGTGACCTGCGTCGGCATGGGCTCCAACCTCTTCCCAAAGGATGCCATCGAGGCAGGGGACTGGGACAGGATAGCCAAGCTCTGCCGCGAAGCCCTCGCAATCGTCCAGGAAGTCAAATAAAACAACCACACCGATATGTCCACACAAGCTAAACTGATGACCAACTGGCGCTGGTGGCTGTGTTCGCTGCTCTTCGTGGCGACCACGGTCAACTACCTCGACCGTCAGGTCCTATCCCTGACTTACAAGGAGTTCATAGCGCCTCAGTTCCATTGGAATGACGCCGACTACGGCACCATCACGTCCTTCTTTTCGATCTTCTACGCAGTTGCCTGCCTGTTCGCCGGCAAGTTCGTTGACTGGATGGGCACCAAGAAGGGATACCTCATCGCCATCGGCGTGTGGTCGGTGGGAGCGTGCATGCACGCGGCCTGCGGCTGGGCCACGGCCGCCCTTGTGGACGGCGTGCCCAACGCCGCCGCACTGAAGGGCCTTGAGGCCGGCAGCAATGTCGCGCTCGCCGTCTCCACGACTTCGGTTTACCTGTTCATGCTCTGCCGCGGCATCCTCGCCCTCGGCGAGTCGGGCAACTTCCCTGCCGCCATCAAGGTGACGGCGGAGTATTTCCCGAAGAAGGACCGCGCTTTCTCGACCTCCATCTTCAATGCAGGCGCTTCTGTGGGCGCGCTCGCGGCTCCGCTCTGCATACCGCCGCTCGCCAAGTCCCTCGGCTGGGAGATGGCCTTCATCATCATCGGTGCCCTAGGCTTCATCTGGATGTTCTTCTGGGCGTTCATGTATGACAAGCCCGAGAACAGCAAGCACGTGAACGAGGCTGAGCTCGAGTACATCCATCAGGACGATGCTGAGAATACTGTGAGCTCAAATGCCGCGGAGGAGAAATCCATCCCGTTCTTCAAGTGCTTCACCTTCAAGCAGACCTGGCAGTTCATCGCCGGCAAGTTCTTCACGGACGGAGTGTGGTGGTTCTTCCTGTTCTGGGCTCCGGCCTATTTCCATGACCAGTTCAATGCCCCGGCTTCCACGCCGCTCGGCCAGGGACTCATATTCACGCTTTACGCCATCGTGACGGTGGTGTCGATCATCGGTGGCTATCTTCCGAAGTTCTTCGTGGAGAAGAAGGGCATGCACCCTTATTCGGGCCGCATGCTTGCGATGCTCATCTTCGCATTCTTCCCCATCGCCGCGCTGTTCGCGCAGCCGCTCGGCCTGAACTTCAACAACCCCTGGTGGCCGGCCATCCTGATAGGCCTTGCCGCCGCCGGCCACCAGGCCTGGTCGGCCAACCTTTTCTCGACCATCGGTGACATGTTCCCCAAGAGCACCATCGCCAGCATCACCGGCATCGGTACCATGGCCGGCGGTATCGGCTCGATGATCGTCCAGTATGTTGCCGGAAGGCTTTTCACCTACGCAGAGAATGCGGGTTCAGCTTTCCATTTCATGGGTTTCGAAGGCAAGCCCGCGGGCTATTTCATCGTATTCTGCTTCTGCGGTGTGGCTTACCTCATCGCATGGACAGTCATGAAGTCTCTCGTTCCTAAATACAAACCGATCGTAATTGACTAAAACCTGCCTGAAATGAGTTTCATCCATGAAGATTTCATGCTCACGGGCGACTATGCCCGTGAACTTTACCACGGGAACGCGGAGGGGCTGCCCATCATCGACTATCACTGCCATCTCGATCCCCGGGAGATCGCGGAGAACATCCAGTTCCGCGACCTGACCCAGCTGTGGCTGGGCGGGGATCACTACAAATGGCGCGCGATGAGGGCCAACGGCGTGACCGAGGACTTCATTACCGGAGACCGAAGCCCGTGGGAGAAATTCGAGAAATGGGCTGACACCATCGCCCATGCCTACCGCAATCCGCTGTACCACTGGACGCACCTGGAG
>ONNK01000169.1 GCA_900319185.1 uncultured Bacteroidales bacterium | reverse complement strand
CACTCCGAGCGCCGTCAGTACTACGGCGAGACCGACGAGAAACTCGTCGAAAAGACCAAGCTCGCCCTCGGCGCAGGCCTGAAGGTCATCCTCTGCGTCGGCGAGAACCTCGACGAGCGCGAGGCCAGAAAGCATTTCGAAGTCTGCGAGACCCAGATCAAGAACGTCCTCTACAACTTCACCGAGGAGGACATGAAGAGCATCATCGTCGCCTACGAACCCGTCTGGGCCATCGGCACAGGCAAAACCGCTACGGCTGAGCAGGCCGAGGAGATCCACGCCTTCATCCGCAAAGTCGTGGCCGACAAGTTCGGCGCCAAGGTCGCTGACGACCTCACCATCCTCTACGGAGGAAGCTGCAAGCCTTCCAATGCCAAGGAGCTCTTCGCCCAGCCCGACATCGACGGCGGACTCATCGGCGGAGCATCTCTCAAGGCCGATGACTTCATCGCCATCGCCCTGGCATTCTAGGACTTAACATCTGATATCAGATTTTCTTATCTTTGTGTTCGAAAAGCATTGATATGGACATTTCGAACCGCTCCCGGAGCATGCAGAGTTCCCCGATCCGCAAGCTCGCTCCCTATGCCGACGCCGCCAAGCGCCAGGGCATCCATGTATATCACCTGAACATCGGCCAGCCGGACATCAAGACTCCCGTCTGCGGACTGGATGCCATGAAGGCCGTCGACCGCACGATCCTCGAGTACAGCCCCTCCCAGGGCATGCTCAGCCTCAGGGCAAAGATGGTATCGTACTATGCCGAGTACGGCATAGACCTCAGCCCGGATGAGATTATCATCACTTCCGGAGGTTCTGAGGCCGTCCAGTTTGCATACATGGCATGTCTGGATCCGGGGGACGAGATCATCGTCACCGACCCTTCCTATGCCAACTACATGGCTTTCGCCCAAAGCTGCGGTGCTGTCATGAAACCCATCCACACCTCTATCGAGGACGGATTCAAACTGCCTCCGGTGGAGCGCTTTGAGGAGCAGATCACGCCTAAGACCAAGGCTATCCTCATTTGCAACCCCAACAATCCAACGGGTTACCTCTACACCAAGAAGGAGATGCGCAGGATCAGGGATATCGTCAAGAAACACGACCTGTTCCTTTTCTCTGACGAGGTATATCGTGAGTTCATATACTCGAATGAGCCGTACATATCCGCCTGCCATCTGGAAGGCATCGAACAAAACGTTGTCCTTATCGACTCTGTATCAAAGCGTTATTCAGAGTGCGGGATACGCATCGGCGCTCTTATTACCAAGAACAAGGACATTCGCGAGGCAGTGATGAAATTCTGCCAGGCGCGCCTGAGTCCGCCTCTCATCGGCCAGGTCATAGCCGAGGCCTCGCTGAGCACTCCCCAGGAGTATATGTCACAGGTCTACGACGAGTATCTGGCACGCCGCAACTTCCTGATAGAAGGGCTCAACAAGATACCGGGAGTCTACTCACCTAAGCCGATGGGAGCCTTCTACACCATGGTGCGGCTTCCGGTCGAGGATGCGGAGGATTTCTGCAAGTGGTGCCTGACCGACTTCTCTTACAAGGGCCAGACCATAATGATGGCTCCCGGATCCGGTTTCTATACCGATCCGAGCGAAGGCCGGAACGAAGTCCGCATGGCATA
This sequence comes from uncultured Bacteroidales bacterium, assembly GCA_900319185.1. Taxonomy (GTDB): domain Bacteria; phylum Bacteroidota; class Bacteroidia; order Bacteroidales; family UBA932; genus Cryptobacteroides. Next base: position 1,578 of record ONNK01000169.1, on the reverse strand, counting down.
TGTGCTTAATATAGAGGATCTTGGTAAAGCGCTCGAAGTCCTGACCCACGCCCTCGATGCCTACAATTCCCGATAGATTGTAATCCTTCTTAACAAAAAAGAGGGTGGCTTTCCAGCCACCCTCTGATGTATTATTTGAAGAGCATCGGAGCCATCTCGAGGAGGCATCTCCTCCAGGTCAGGAACTCGTGTGCGGTACCTTCGGAAATATACCCCTTGGCATTGTATCCCGCAGCCTTAAGGGCCTCGACTGCATTGAGCGTACGCTCAGCGCTTTCCTTGCTGCCGCAGCCAATGAAGATGCCCCTCACCTGGTTGGGGTCCTTGATCTCCTCAGGAGTATAGACACCGCCACTTAACAGGCCATAGTATCCGAACACCTCGGGACGGGCCAGCGTGATGGTATGGGTCTCGCCGCCACCCATGGACAGGCCGGCCATTGCGCGGCCGAACTTGTCCGTACGGGTCTTGTAGTGCGAATCGATGTACGGAACGAGTTCGTCACATAGTACAGTGCCGAAATCGGCGCTGGTCGGTCCGGGGATGCCCAGACGCTGTTCGTTGGTCATACCGTAGGTCATGACAACGAGGAAAGGCTCGATCTTGCCCTCGGCGATGAGGTTATCCATGATGAGGTTGGCATGGCCCTGGTTCCACCAGGCATACTCGTTCTCTCCCCAGCCGTGCTGCAAATACAGGACAGGGAACTTCGCTTTCTTCTTGGAAGTATCGTAGGTCGGAGGGACATAGACGAATGCGCGACGCATCTGCTGGGTGCTTTCAGACCAGAAGAGGACCTGCTCGACTGTTCCATGGGGGACATCGCTGCGCTCCTCATAGAATGCGCGGTCGTGTGCGGGAATCTCAATACCGCTCTCCCAACGGGAAGAGCCATAGTAATTGTGGGTGCCGGGATCGTTAACGACACCGCCGTCGATGGTCAGATGGTAATAGTGGAAGCCCTCGTCCATGGGACCTGAGGTGGTGCCCATCCAGTAGCCGTCATCACCCTTGCGGAGAACGGTGCCACCGGAACCGCCTAAGCCGAGACTGACGATGACGGAACGGGCCTGAGGAGCGTAAACACGGAAACGGGCATAGCCCTGGGAGTTAACCATCGGATACTGCTGGCCGGGCTGGTTCAGCTCGGAAGGACGGAAGTCCTCGCGGACGACGGCATTGTCCTGGGCAGGATCGAAGCCTTTGACAAGGAAGTAGGAGCGCTTGGGCTGGTACTCAGTGTCGAAGAGCAAAGGAGAGTTGGCTGCGCCGAGCCAGGAATCACGGTCACCGACATTCCAGAAGGTGACGCAGTCAATCACATCCTTGTGCTTGCGGAGCACACGGAAAAGGCTCGCATACTGGTCGTTCTGGAGAGCGGTCTGCCAGGCCTCGATAGGGGTGCCCTGTCCACGGCTGAAGTTGAGCTGCCCCCCCTGCTCGGTGTTGACGCGGATATCAAGCTCGGTGATATGGATGTGCTTAACCACGGAGGCGTACCTGGTGATGGCGGCGTCAATCTCGTCCGGAGTAGGAGCATAAACATTGTAATGACCCTGCATGCCGATACCGTCGATG
>ONNK01000165.1 GCA_900319185.1 uncultured Bacteroidales bacterium | reverse complement strand
TTCCGTCACCCTCGCGCAGGGCATACTCGAGAGCGCCAGCGGACAGAGTGAACTGTCCAGGAAGGGTAACAATCATTTCGGGATCAAGGCGACAAGGACTTGGCTCGACGGCGGCGGCCGATACCTCGTGTACACGGACGACAAGCCCAACGAGAAGTTCTGCCAGTACGCTTCGGTGGCCGACAGCTACGAGCACCATTCGCTCTTCCTGCGCGGCAACAAACGCTATTCGAACCTCTTCGAACTGTCCCCGGACGATTACGTCGGCTGGACGCGGGGCCTGCAGGAGGACGGCTACGCCTCCAGCAAGCAGTACGCTTCGAGTCTCCAGTCCCTCATCCGGCAGCACGGCCTGGACCGCTACGACCGTCAGGTCATGCAGGAGAAGGGCTGGCAGAGCACCCTCGCGCAGACCACCACCAGCACGGCGGATCTGGCGGCGCACTCCAAGGCGGTCCTCGGCGAACAGCCAGCGGATGCCCCGAAGGAGGAGAAAGCCGTAGAGCCGCAGGAACCAGAGAAGAAGGAAGCGCCGAAGGACAAGGACTTCTTCAACACCATCGCCTCCGGAGAGCAGGAACAGGATTCCTGGAAGAACTTCTTCGGCCTGCTCGGAGCCGCCGGTGACTACCCTTCCGCCGATCCGATCGTCGAGCTGGCCAGCACCCTCTTCGCCGGTCTAATGGCAATGGCCATCCAGATCGACAACATGGGGAATGCCCAGCAGGTCCAAATGGAAGCGTCTGCCGAACAGACCTCCGAGGCGAATGCGCTGGCCTCGCAGAATTTCGAGAATGGAATGAATTCCATGAACAACACAACCATAAAAAGAACAAGATCATGATTAAGAGCAATGTAACCGTCATCGGGACCGTGACCCGTTCCGCTGACATCAAGGAAGGCCGCGACGGCAATGCGTTCATCACTTTCGGCATGAAAGTCCATCTGCAGGACGGAGACCAGTCCGCGGACCTGGACCTCAGCGTGGCCTACGACGGCGAGGACGAGGATGTCCTCTTCAGCAACAAGGGCGACCGCGTCAAGGTGGAGGGTGTGATGACCTTCAAGAAGATGGACGATACGACCTACTACAACCTCTCGGCAAAGAAAGTGAAGAAGGTCGGCGAGGCTGCGGAGGACTCCGTCAGCGGCACGCTACAGTTCCGGGGCACGCTGGGATCCAAGGGCGTCACCCAGCACCAGGGCAAGAAAGGGGCGTTCCGCACCTTCGATGCCTACAGTGCCGAGAAGGTCGGCGAGGACCAGTTCTCCTACATCTGGGTACATTTCCTGGACTTCGGGGAGGACAGCCGCTCCTGGCTCGGTGCGAAGGGCAAGATCAACGCTGAGGGCCCGCTGGAGCTGCAGGTATTCAAGGACAAGGTGAGCATCAACTGCCGCGTCGAGAACCTCTCGAAGTGGGTCAAGGATGAATCCAAGAGCTGACGGCCATGGCACAGGACAAGAAACATGATGGAGATTATCTGTCCGCGGCCGACAAGGCGCTCCTTCGGTTCACGGAGCTGATGATCGACAAGATCCAGACCCTGCAGGGAGACTGGAAGAAGCCCTGGTTCACCCCGGGCACGACACAGCCTCCCCAGAACCTCTCCGGCCGCCATTACAACGGCGGGAACTCCCTGATGCTGATGATGCAGGCCGAGAAGATGGGGTACGATATCCCTGTCTGGGCGACCTTCGACCGCATCACGAATCTCAACTACATCAAGGACAAGCACGGAAACGTGTTCCAGGCCCGAGACGAGAACAACAATAAGCTTCCGCAGGTGAGCGTCAACAAGGGCGAGAAGTCTTTCCCGGTCTTCCTCACGACCTTCACCGTCGTCAATCCGGAGACAAAGGAGAAGATCCCCTATGACGACTACCGGAACCTCTCCAAGGAAGAGCAGTCCAAGTACAAGGTGTACCCGAAGCTCCAGGTCTACAACGTGTTCAACGTAGCTGCGCAGACCAACCTGGAGTTGACCCGTCCCCAGATGTTCGAGAAGCTCAAGGCACAGGCTCAGGGACAGATGATGCATGAGCAGGGAGACCTGAGCAGCCACCCGGCCATCGATAAGATGATCGACGACAACCTCTTCCTCTGCCCCATCAACCAGGTAAAGGGCGACAAGGCATACTACTCCCCTGCCAATGACCATATCGTCATTCCGAAGCGGGAGCAGTTCGTGGACGGCGAGGCTTTCGCCACCAATACGCTCCACGAATGCGCCCATGCGACCGGAGCCGACTCCAGGCTGAGCCGTCATCTGGGCGGCCATCCGTTCGGCTCTCCGGAATACGCGCGGGAGGAACTGATCGCGGAACTGTCCGCAGCCGTCATCTCCAGCCAGTACGGGATGAGCAAGCACATCAAAAGCGACAGCGCCCAGTACCTGAAGTCTTGGCTCGGATCTCTCCAGCAGGGACCTGAGTACCTGAAAAGCGTCCTCGGAGACGTCAGGCGAAGCACCGGTATGATCACCCAGCGCCTTGAATCCATCCAGCAGGAGATGAGCAAGGGCGAGGAGGCGGACTACAGCCGGTTTCGTCCGGCAAACGTGAGTGCCCCGCAGACGGCTCAGGAATCCCAAGTCCAGGCGGCCAAGGAGGCTGAACCTGTCGAGGAGGAAGTCCACCATCACGGCCGGTCGAGATAAGGGAAGACAATCGTGGGCAAGAAGCGGAAGAAGGACAAAGGAGCCTTGGCGTTCATTTCCCCCAAGTACAGGAAGGACGTCAAGGCCCTTATCCGTGCCCTGGGGTTGGAACTCGTGTCGGTGGAGAAGATCGACGAGGAATAGACTCGCCCAGAATAGGAATAGTGATGATTTAGGACAGCCCCGTTACCGGGGCTTTTCTCATTTGTACTTCTGGCCCAATTGCCTGACCGGATCGTCTTCATCCCTCAGGTCAATTGTGTCCGGATTCGTGTTGTAATAAGCCTTGACCAAGGCTTTTTGGGTAAAGATGCGGCTGATCGCATCATACGCAGCGAGCAAAAGCTCTTCGCAGGAGACGGACTTTTCGTAGCCGTCTTCCTCCAACTCCACCGCTACGGTGAGGTTGTCCTGTTTGATAGATAATGTCATACTCAATGAGGTTTGTGATACGTAAACAAAGTTCGCAAACATGGATATGACTCAACTTCTCAGATTGATATAAATACGTCTCTACATGTTGACCAGATTTATTCAGTGCTGTAAATATCTGACAATTATCTCTGCACACGTACCCAAGTTTGTAGTTCAATAGCATATATTATCTGTCATCATTTGAGAAGCCAAAGAAAGACGCAATCTTTGTCGAAGCATCGATGAGTGGATGGACAAAGACAAGTTCTACTTCATTCCCCCCTCTTGCCGCTGCTACGGTGTGATATGCAAACTATTCAAAG
>ONNK01000164.1 GCA_900319185.1 uncultured Bacteroidales bacterium | reverse complement strand
AGTTCGGCGATCAGCTCCTCCCGTGCGTATTCCGGAGAACCGAAGGAATGAACGCCCAGATGACGGTCCAGTCTGGAATCCGCACCGGTGGCGTGGGCGCACTCGTGTAGCGTGTTCGTGGCGAAGGCCTCTCCGTCGACAAACTGCTCGCGCTTCGGGACGACGATATGGTCGTTGGCGGGGGAGTAGTAGGCCTTGTCTCCCTTGACCTGGTTGATGGGGCAGAAGAAGAGGTTCTCGTCGATCATCAGGTCGATGGCCGGATGGCTCTTGAGGTCACCCTGCTGCTGGATCTGACCGGCAGCCTGGGCCTTGAGTTTCTCGTACATCTCCGGACGGGTCACCTCGAGGTTCGTCTGGGCCGCTACGTTGAACACGTTGTAGACCTGGAGCTTCGGATAGACCTTGTACTTGGACTGTTCCTCCCTGGATAGGTTCCGGTAGTCGTCATAGGGGATGCGTTCCTTCGTCTCCGGATTCACGACGGTGAAGGTCGTGAGGAAGACAGGGAAGGACTTTTCGCCCTTGTTGACGGTCACCATGGGAAGTTTGTTCCCCTGCTTGTCACGGGCCTGGAAGACGTTACCGTTCCCGTCCTTGACGTAGTTCAGGTTCGTGATGCGGTCGAAGGTCCCCCAGACGGGGATGTCGTATCCCATCTTCTCGGCTTGGAGCATCAGCATCAGGGAGTTGCCGCCGTTGTAGCGGCGTCCGGACATGTTCTGGGGAGGCTGGGTAGCGCCCGGCGTGAACCAAGGCTTCTTCCAGTCTCCCTGCAGCGTCTGGATCTTGTCGATCATCAGCTCCGTGAAGCGGAGCAGGGCCTTGTCGGCCGCAGACAGGTGATCGTTGTCTTGTCTCTTGTCCTGTGCCATGGCCGCTACTTTTTATTCTCGTCCTTGACCCACTTGGAGACCTCGTCGACACGGCAGTTGATGCTGAGTCTGTCCTTGTAGACCTGGAGCTCCAGCGCACCCTGCGCCTTGATCTTGGTCTTCGGACCCATCCAGATCCTCTGGTCGTCGCCGAAGTCCACGAAATGCACCCAGATGTAGGAGTACTGGTCGTCGCCGACCTTCTCCGCGCTGTACGCATCGAAGTGACGGAACGCGCCCTTCTTGCCCTGGTGCTGGACCACGCCCTTGGCTCCGACAGTGCCGCGGAACTCGAGGGTGCCGCTGATGCCGTCGGCCTCGGTAACGTCGTGCTTGATCTTCTCGGCGGAGAGGTTGTAGTAGGTCTGGTCGCCCATCTTCTTGAAGGTCAACACGCCCTGGACCTTGACACGGTCGTCCTTGTTCGTGAACAGGGCATCCTCGTCATCGCCGTCGTAGGCAACGCTGATGTCGATGTCCGCAGCGTCATCCCCGTCTCCGAGGCGGACGCGCATGCCGAAAGAAATGAACAGCTGCCCATCGCGGCCGTTCTTGATGTCAGCGGAACGGGTCACGGTCCCGATGACGGTTACTTTGCTCTTAATCATGATCTTGTACGTTTTATTGGATTGTTGTTCATGCTGTTCATCGCATTCTCGAAGTTCTGCGAGGCGAGGCTGTTCGCCTGGGAGACCGAGGCCTGCTGTGCGGGGGCTTCCTGCTGCAGCTGCTGCACGTTCCCCATGTTGTCAATCTGGATGGCCATCGCCATCAGGGAGGCGAAGAGCGTGCTGGCCAGCTCGACGATGGGATCGGCGGAAGGGTAGTCCCCGGCCGCTCCGAGCAGCCCGAAGAAGTTCTTCCACGGATCCTGCTCTCCGGTAACGGTGTTGAAGTAGTCCTTGTCCTTTGGTTCCTCCTTCTTCTCGGGCTCCTGCTGCTCCTGGGGTTTCTCCTCAGTGGTCGGTGCCGCTGCCGGAGGCTGCTCGCCCAGAACAGCCTTGGAGTGTGTGGCCAGGTCAGTGGTGCTCGTCGTCGGGGCGAGCGTGCTCTGCCATCCCTTCTCCTGCATCACCTGACGGTCGTAGCGGTCCAGGCCGTGCTGCTTGATAAGGCTCTGGAGACTCGATGCGTACTGCTTGCTGGAGGCATAGCCGTCCTCCTGCAGTCCCCGCGTCCAGCCGACGTAATCGTCCGGGGAGAGTTCAAAGAGGTTCGAGTACCGCTTGTTGCCGCGCAGGAAGAGTGAGTGGTGCTCGTAGCTGTCGGCCACGGAGGCATACTGGCAGAACTTCTCGTTGGGCTTGTCATCCGTATACACGAGGTAACGACCGCCGCCGTCCAGCCACGTCTTCGTCGCCTTGATCCCGAAATGGTTGTTTCCCTTGCGGGACAGTTCGCTCTGTCCGCTGGCGCTCTCCAGTATGCCCTGGGCCAGGGTGACGGAAGCAGGAATGCCGTACCTTCGCATCTGCTCCATCGCCGCCTCGGCGTACTTGTCCACATAGTCACTTGCCTTGCTCATCGTTCTGTGTATCGATATTCGGTTCAGTTTCGGAGCCGGGTCATTGTTCCCGGCATGGAGGGGACCGGCGGCGAGAAGCACGGCCGCTAGCCCCGTGAGGATGATCCTAGCGATGGAAGCCACGGCTGCGTTCCTCCTGTTGCTGGTCCTGTGCGATGCCTCCGGCGATGATCCCGGCGACAAGGCCCGTTTCTGCTCTCGTGAGCGCCTCCTTGGCCTTTTCCTCCCTTTCTTCCTTGGCCTTCTGTTCCGGGGAGTTCCGGCGCTTCTCCTCTTCCTGCTCCTTCTGCTCCCGTTTCTCCTCGACATCCTTCTTCTGCTTCAGCAGGTCGGCGAAGAGCGTCGCGGCGAGCGCACGCTTGTACGCCTCCTTGTCCTCGGCGAGCCACAGGCGCTGGTACTGGGAAGGGGAGACCTCGCGTACCTCGGGCTTGTCCATCCCCCGGACCTCCAGGTAGCACATGATCTTGCGGGGTTCGTCGGTTCCCGGCTTGGGCTTCTGCTGGATGATACTCACACGCTGGACGGCGGAGAGGTCCACGTCCTGCTCCTTGCTGGAGAAAAGATCCGCCTTCATCTCCGGATGTGAGGTGGCCAGGGAGTAGTATTTCTGCGCCAGTTCCTGACGGAGGGCCTCGAACTTCTCACCGCCCTGCTTGGCGAGGGCGAAGAAACGGCCGAGGTCCGCCTTGTCGGGGTACATCGCCAATCCCTTCTCACCTTCGGGCTTGATGTAGAGAGCCCACTTCCTGTCATCGTCCTGGATCATGGTGACCTTCGCGTTCACGGTCTCAGAAGGTTTCTCCTCCTTGACCTCGATGGGACGCATCTCGACCTTCTGGCCACGTTCGGCCTTGTCGATGAGGCTGAGGGCCTTATTGACATTCGCCTCGACGTGAGAGAGGAAGCCCGGGGTCTCCTCAATGGACTTTTTCCAGCCCTCCACGAGCGGGAGGCTCTCCGGGGAGAGCCGGGCGGGCAGTCCGAACTGGTTCATCTTCACGGCC
>ONNK01000015.1 GCA_900319185.1 uncultured Bacteroidales bacterium | reverse complement strand
GGCCTGGGTGAGATATGGAGCATCTCCGCGGCTAACGGCTCCGGTACGGGCGACCTGCTCGACGAAGTCGTGCGGGTCCTGCCCAAGGAGGAGACTCCTGCCGCGGACCCTTACGAGGGTATCCCCAGGATAGCCATCGTGGGCAAGCCGAATGTCGGCAAGTCCTCCCTCACCAATGCCCTGCTGGGCGAGGAGAGGAACATCGTTACCCCGGTCGCAGGAACGACCAGGGACTCCATCGAGACCCATTACAACAAGTTCGGCCACGAGTTCATGCTCGTCGATACCGCCGGCATACGCAAGAAATCCAAGGTCCACGAGGACCTCGAGTTCTATTCCGTGCTCCGCTCCATGCGCGCCATCGAGCGCGCCGACGTCTGCATCCTGATGATCGACGCCACGAGCGGCATGGAAGCCCAGGACATGAGCATTTTCAACATCATCCAGAAGAACCGCAAGGGCTGCGTGCTTGTGGTCAACAAGTGGGATCTCTTCATCAAGGACCAGAATACCATGCGCGAGTACACGGAAGGCCTACGGGCCCGTCTAGCCCCGTTTGACGACGTGCCTATCGTCTTCACTTCAGTGGTGAAGATGCAACGCGTGATGGACGTTCTGGACGCGGCGGCCAGGGTGTCGGACAACTACCGCAGGCGCATACCCACGGCCCAGCTAAACGAAGCCCTGCTGCCGATCATCGAGGAGACGCCGCCGCCCTCATGGAAGGGCAAGTACATCAAGGTCAAGTACATCACCCAGCTGCCCACGAAGTTCCCGGCGTTCGCGTTCTTCTGCAACCTTCCGCAGTACATCAAGGACCCTTACAAACGCTTCCTCGAAAACCAGCTGCGGGCCTGTTTCGACCTGACCGGATGCCCGGTGCAGATATACTGCAGGCAAAAATGACAAAACGTTTTAAATCGGCGCGTAAATCGCGCCGGTTTTCGTAAAATATTGCTACTTTTGTGTGATATGGAAGACTTTGATTATCAGAAGGCGGTAGCGGCCCTCGAGGAGATCGCGAAGAAGGTCGAGGACCCGTCCACCGGCCTCGAGGACATAGACCGTTACGTGAAACAGTCCGGGGAGCTTGTCGCCAAGTGTCGCGCGTACCTGCGCACGGTGCGCGACAAGGTCGATTCGGCTTTTGAAGAGTAGGATATGAAAAGGAAGATGATATACGATACGGACCCGTATCTGATGCCTTTCCGCACGGCCATCGACGTGCGTCACGCCCGCATCCTGCAGACGCGTGACGCCATGGCCGCAGGCGGCTCTCTCTCCGCTGGAGTGAACAACCACCTGTTCTACGGCCTGCATCATACGGAAGACGGCGGCTGGGTGTTCCGCGAGTGGGCCCCGAACGCCACCAGGATATACCTTGTAGGCGATTTCAACAACTGGCACCGCACCGAGGGATACGCCCTCAAGCCCACCGGAGGCGGCAACTGGGAGATCACCCTGCCCAAGATGTTCCTCAACCACGGCGACCTGTACAAGCTCTACATCGAGTGGGTCGGCGGCGGCGGGGAGCGCCTCCCGGCCTATGTCACCCGCGCCGTCCAGGATCCTGAGACCAAGGCCTTCTGCGCCCAGGTATGGGATCCGGCGAAGCCCTATGTGTGGAAGCACCGCCGTCCCGGCAAACGCCCCAATCCCCTCATCTACGAGTGCCACATAGGCATGAGCGGGGAGAAGGAAGGTGTCGCCACCTTCGAGGATTTCCGCAGGGATGTGCTGCCCAAGGTCGCAGACCTGGGCTACAACGTCCTCCAGATCATGGCCCTCCAGGAGCATCCGTACTACGGTTCCTTCGGATATCAGGTCTCCAACATCTTCGCGCTGAGCTCGCGCTTCGGCACTCCGGAGGAGTTCAAGGCGCTCGTAGACGCTGCGCATGCCAAGGGCATCGCCGTCGTGATGGACATCGTGCATTCGCACATGGTCAAGAATGAGCTCGAAGGCCTCAGCAACTTCGACGGCCATGACACCCTGTATTTCTACAGCGGGCCGCAGGGCCACCATCCCGCATGGGACAGCCGCTGCTACGATTACGGCAAGTCCGAGACCAAGTATTTCCTCCTGTCCAACTGCAAGTTCTGGATGGAGGAGTACCATTTGGACGGTTTCCGCTTCGACGGGGTCACCAGTATGCTCTACTGGGACCACGGTCTCGGCAAGGACTTCGTCGGCTACGACAACTATTTCAACGAAGGTGTGGACGAGAACGCCGTCACCTATCTGGCCCTCGCCAATATGCTGGTCAAGGAGATCAACCCCAATGCCCTGACCATCGCCGAGGACGTCAGCGGCATGGCGGGGCTAGCCGCCCCTATAGCCGCCGGCGGAGTGGGCTTTGACTTCCGCATGGCCATGGGTGTCGCCGACCACTGGATCAAGTGGATCAAGGAGAAGAGCGACGAGCAGTGGTCCATGGGCGAGATATGGTACGAACTCACCAACAAGCGTGCGGACGAGAAGACCATCAGCTACGCAGAGTGCCACGACCAGCCCCTGGTGGGGGACAAGACCCTGATCTTCCGCCTGATGGACAAGGAGATGTACTTCTCCATGAACATGGAGTCGTCCAATCCCATCGTGGACCGCGGCATCGCCCTGCACAAGATGATTCGCCTGCTGACGCTGGCCACGGCCGGCAACGGCTACCTCAACTTCATGGGCAATGAGTTCGGACATCCCGAGTGGATAGACTTCCCTCGTGAGGGCAACGGCTGGTCCTACCAGCATGCCCGCAGGCAGTGGTCGCTCGCGGAGCCGGACTACCTGCGGTACCGCTACCTGCGCAACTTCGACAGGGACATGATACATCTCGTCCGCAAAAACTCACTGCTCGTCGACGCCCCGAGCCTGCTCGTCGCCGACGAGGAGAAGAAAATCTTGATTTTCAGGAGAAAAAACTGTATCTTTGCATTCAATTTCAATCCCACCGCATCGTTTGCGGATTACGGATTCGCGGCACCTGCCGGAAAGTATACGATAACACTGGACACCGACCAGAGGGAGTTCAACGGCTTCGAACGCGTGAAGCGTGGGGAAGAGCATTTCACGGTCCACGCGAAGTCGCCGAACGGCCCTCAGAACCTGGAGGATACATTGTATCTGTACTTGCCGAGCCGGTGCGCTTTGGTTTTGTGCACTGAGGAGTGAAGATTGTATAAAGTTTAGAATACTATATAGTTATGGCTTTTTTGAAGTTCAACAAGTCCGAGCTGGTCAACCTCTCTTATTCGCTGAAGAGGGAGATTATCAGCGCCAACAAGACCGGCGCCTACTGCAACACTTCCATCGTGACCTGCAATACCCGCCGTTACCACGGACTCCTGGCAGTGACCCTCGACCGCTTCGGCGGTGACAAGTTCCTGCTCCTGTCCTCTCTCGACGAGAGCCTCGTGGTGAACGGCAAGCAGTTCAACCTCGGCATCCATTGCTACGGCGACATCTATGAGCCCCGCGGACACAAGTACGTGGTCGATTTCAAGGCCGACCCCGTCCCGCAGATCACCTACAAGGTCGGCGAGGTCGTGTTCACCAAGAGTTTGCTCCTGGTGCCCGACACCGACCAGGTCCTTATCCGCTTAGACCTCGTCAAGGCTCCCGCGAAGATCAGGCTGCAGCTCAAGCCTTTCCTCGCTTTCCGCAACATCCACTCCCTGACGGTCCAGAACCCCGTGGCCAACATCGGCTACACCGCCATTCCCGGAGGAGCATCGTTCAGGATGTATTCCAACTTCCCTGACCTCTTCCTGCAGCTGAGCGACAAGTCCGCCACTTACAGGCACATGCCTTACTGGTATGAGGGCATCACTTACTCCGACGAATACCGCCGCGGCTTCGATTGCCGTGAGGACCTGCTGGTCCCGGGCGCATTCGAGATGGACATGAAGGAAGGCGACTCCGTAGTCTTCTCCGCCGCCACCGTCGAAGCTAATCCCGCTTCGATCAAGCGCAAGTTCAACGATCTCCTTAAGAAGACCCCCGAGGTCACCAACAGCCGCGAGCAGCTCGTCCGCTGCGCCGACACCCTCATCTGCAACCACAACAACCGCAAGAAGGTCACTGCCGGATTCTCCTGGCTGTATACCGGCCTTCTCCGTGAGACGCTGGTGGCCCTCCCGGGCCTGACGCTCTATGCCAACGGCAATGCATCGGAGTTCGAGGAGATCCTCGACAACCTCATCGCCGACGAACAGGAGCGCCTGTTCCGCCGCACGACCCAGGTCGAGTCGCCGCTCTACATGCCCATCATCCTTCAGGAGTACATCGACGACTTCGGCGCCGATCCTGCCAAGGTGTGGAAGAAATACGGCGGAACAGTCAAGGGTATCATCGAGAGCTACTCACCTGGCGAGCGCAAGGAGGTGGCCATGCAGCCCAACGGCCTGCTCTGGGCGCAGATGGACCGCGTGGCGCTTACCTGGATGAACGCCTACATCCATGGCATCCCCGTCACGGAGCGTGCCGGATACCAGGTCGAGACCAATGCATTCTGGTACAACGCCCTTTGCTTCGCGCTTGAGATGGAGTCCCGCTTCGGATCCAAGGACGGTGGCTTCATCGCACGCTGGACCCCCGTAAGGGACATGGTCAAGGAGAACTTCATGCCTATGTTCTGGAATGCCTCGAGGGGCTGCCTTGCCGACTATGTCGACGGCAACGGACAAAACATGGACATCCGTCCGAACCAGATTTACGCCATCTGGGTCAAGTATTCCCCCGTGGATGAAGATCTCTTCGCATCGGTCCTCCGCGTCATTGACAATGAGCTCGTCACCAGCAGGGGCATCCGCACCCTGTCGCCCCGTGACGCCAATTACAAGGGCGTTTACGAAGGCACCCAGATCGAGCGCGACCTCGCATATCACCAGGGTTGTTCGTTCCCGTTCCTGCTCGAACCTTACTGCGACGTGAGTTTCCGTGTCAAGGGCCAGTCCTTCGTCAAGAAGGCCCAGTGGCTCATTGAGGGCTTCTATGAGGACCTCTCCAAGCACGGCGTCGGCGCATTCTCCGAGCTTTACGACGGAGACCCGCCGCACGAGGCTCATGGAGCCATCTCCTCCGCCCTCAGCACCGCCGCTCTCCTGGCCGTGGACTACATCATCAACAAATACAAGGAAGACTAGGATATGAAGGTACTCATGTTCGGATGGGAGTTTCCTCCCCATATCGCCGGCGGTCTCGGCACCGCCTGTGAAGGAATCGTCAAGGGACTGGCCTACAACGGCGTCGAGACCCTCTTCGTAATGCCTTCGGCATCGGGCGACGAGGACCAAAGCGCCACGACCATCATCAATGCCAGCGACGTTGCGGTCAATACGGTCAGTTCGTCCGTGGACGAGTTCCTCGACAAGGTCAAGTTCATACATATCGACAGTTCCCTGGTGCCTTACGTCAATCCCGATGAGTTCGAAACCCTCGTCGAGGAGGAGCGCAAGCGTCAGGTCAAGGATTTTTCCATACAGCACGGAACCAAGTTCAAGTTCTCGGGTAAGTACGGTTCCAACCTCATGGAGGAGGTGGCCCGCTACGCCATGGTGGGCGGCACCATCGCCATGCAGCACAAGGACGAGTTCGATGTCATCCACGCCCATGACTGGCTCACCTACCTTGCCGGCATCGCCGCCAAGGAGCTTACGGGCAAGCCTCTCGTGGTGCACGTTCATGCGACGTCCTACGACCGCGGTGACGAGCAGCACATCGACACCCGCGTGCTCGACATCGAGACGCGCGGCATGCTTGCCGCCGACAAGGTCGTCACCGTGAGCGACCTCACCCGCAACATCGTGGTGAACAAATACCATATCGATCCCGCCAAGGTCGTCACTGTGCACAATGCCGTGGATTTCAGCGGCAGGGAGAACCTCTACGTGGAGAGGGGAGTCAAGGACAAGGACGTCACCTTCCTCGGCCGTATCACCTTCCAGAAGGGTCCCGAGTACTTCATCGAGGCCGCCGCGAAGGTCCTGAAGAGGACCGAGCACGTGCGCTTCGTGATGGCCGGCAGCGGAGACATGATGAACCGTTGCATCCGTCATGTCGCCCGTCTCGGCATCTCCGACAGGTTCCATTTCACCGGCTTCCTCCGTGGCGCGGACGTGCAGAAGATGTTCGCCCTCTCGGACGTATACATCATGCCTTCCGTGTCTGAGCCTTTCGGCATCTCGCCGCTCGAGGCCATGCGCACCAACGTCCCTTCCATCATCTCCAAGCAGTCCGGCGCGGCCGAAGTCCTGAAGTACGCCTTCAAGGTGGACTTCTGGGATGTCGACATGCTTGCTGACGACATCTATGCCCTCCTCCAGTATCCCGCCCTGTCGCATTTCGCCGCGACCAAGGGATATGACGAGGTCAATGCCCTCAAGTGGAATGGCGCCACCGCCAAGCTCAAGGCAGTTTACGAATCCCTGGTATAAGAAACAACAAAAATCCATTGATATGAAAAAGAGTATATGTCTGTACTTCCAGGTACATCAGCCGACAAGACTCAGATTGTACAGGTTCTTCGATATCGGCAAGGACTCGCACTACTATGATGACTTCGCCAACAGGACCATCCTCAAGAGGATAGCCCAGAAGTGCTACCTCCCGATGAACGAGCTCCTGCTCGAGGCCATCAAGGAGAGCAAGGGAGCGTTCAAGGTTGCGTTCTCCATCACGGGTTCCGCGCTCGAGCAGTTCGACCGCTATGCCCCGGAGGTGATCGACAGCTTCCGTCGCCTTGCGGAGACGGGCAGCGTCGAGTTCCTCGGCGAAACCTATTACCACTCTCTCGCCTCGCTCGCGTCCCATGCCGAGTTCAAGCACCAGGTCGAGAAACACAAGGCCGCCATCGAGCAGTATTTCGGCGTGACTCCCGTCTCATTCCGCAACACCGAGCTCGTCTACTCCGACGCCATCGGCGATGCCGTCTATGACCTCGGCTACAAGACCATGCTCACAGAGGGCGCCCGTCACATCATGGGTTGGAGAAGTCCCAATTATCTCTATACCAATGATATCCAGCCCAAGCTCAAGCTCCTTCTCAGGAACTATCAGCTCAGCGACGACATCGCCTTCCGCTTCTCCAACCAGGGTTGGGAAGACTGGCCGCTCACGACCGAGAAGTACGTCGACTGGCTCAAGAGCGCCGTTGCCGACGGAGGCGACATCATCAACCTCTTCATGGACTACGAGACCTTCGGCGAGCACCAGAGCGCCCAAAGCGGCATCTTCGACTTCATGCGTGCCCTGCCCAAGACCGTCATCGCCGACGGTACCTTCGAGTTCGTCACTCCTGCCCGAGCTGCCCGCAAGCACAAGGCTATCGACGCCCTTTCGGTCCCCGAGGCCATCTCGTGGGCGGATGAAGAGCGCGACGTCACCGCATGGCTCGGCAACGAACTGCAGAACGACGCCTTCTCCAAGCTCTACGGCCTCACCGAGAAGCTTTCAATCCTGAACGATCCCGTCCTTTGGTCGGACTTCGGGCACCTGCAGGAGAGTGACCACCTGTATTACATGTGTACCAAATTCTTCTCCGATGGAGAAGTGCACAAATACTTCAATCCGTACGACACCCCGTATGAGGCCTTCATCAACTACATGAACGTGTTGAGCGACTTCATAATCCGTACGGACGAAGCATACGAACTTAAAACGAGCGAGAACAATTGATGAAAGAAAAGCTGCTTAGTCCCGACTACCTTTTCGAAGTCAGCTGGGAAGTCTGCAATAAGGTGGGCGGGATCTATACGGTGATCTCCACCAAGGCACTTCATCAGAAGGCGATGCTCGGGAGACGCCATATCATGGTAGGGCCGGACGTCTGGATGCAGACCGAGGACAATCCCGATTTCATCGAGGATCCAGCCCTGTACCGCAACTGGAAAGCCAAGGCTGCCGAGGAGGGCATCCGCGTCCGCATAGGACGCTGGAACGTCCCCGGCAAGCCCGTGGCCATCCTCGTCGACTACAAGCAGTTCCTTCCCAAGCAGGACCAGGTCCTGGCGGAGTATTGGAAACGCTTCGGCGTTGACTCCCTGACCGGCAACTGGGACTACAAGGAGAATGCCCTGTTCGGCTATGCCGCAGGAAGGGTCATCGTGAGCTTCTACCGCTACAACCTCTACTCCACCGACAAGGTGGTGGCGCAGTTCCACGAATGGCAGACCGGCGCCGGCCTCCTTTATATCAAGGATGCAGGCATCCCCGTGGCCACCGTGTTCACCACGCACGCCACCATGATGGGCCGCTGCATATGCGGCAACAACCTTCCCCTCTACAAGCATCTCGAGGGCTATGACGGCGACGAGATGGCGAGACGCTTCGGCGTCGTCGCCCGCCACTCGCTCGAGAAGATGTCCGCGCGTAACGCCGACGTTTTCACCACCGTGAGCGACATCACCGCGCGCGAGTGCAAGCAGTTCCACGGCCGCCCGGTGGACATCGTGACTCCCAACGGATTCGAGAACAGTTTCACCCCGGCCTCTGAAGAGGAATGGAATGCCAAGCGGGCCGAGGCCCGCGGGAAGCTCATTTCCGTCGCTTCCGCCATGTGCGGCGCCAAGGTGCCCAAGGACGCGGTCCTTGTGGGCATCGGCGGCCGTTATGAGTACCGCAACAAAGGCATCGACGTGTTTATCGATGCCCTCGCGAAGTTGAAGAACACTGACCTCGGCGGCAAGGAGGTCCACGCCTTCATCATGATCCCGAGCGGCCACAACGGCCCTGACCGCGGTCTCATGCAGAAGCTCGCCTCCGGAAACGGTGACTACACTACGCAGGTGTCGCACGCCCTCATGAACCCCGAGTGGGATACGGTCACACGCCGTTTCGACGAGGTCGGCCTGTGCAACCTTCCCGGTGACAACGTCAAGGTCTATTTCGTGCCTTCGTACCTCAACGGCACCGACGGTATCTTCAACATGAAGTACTACGACCTTCTCGTCGGCCTCGACGCCACGCTGTTCCCTTCATACTATGAGCCTTGGGGGTATACCCCGCTGGAAAGCCTTGCTTTCAGCGTGCCTACTCTCACCACTTCGCTGGCCGGATTCGGCCAGTGGGTGAGGGACTATTACGGCAAGGACCATCCCGGCATATCCGTTGTGGACAGGGACGACGACAATTATTTCGAGGTAGTCGATGCGGTTGCGGCTCGCGTGCGCGAGATCGCAGGCCTCGATGAAGCCGGGAGGCTCCGCTACCGTTCATCTGCCAGGGACGTGGCCGATATCGCCCTCTGGGAGAATCAGATCAAGTATTACAACATAGCCTATTCGAAGGCCATCGAAAAGGTCATAGCAAGGATTGGAGAGTATCCGTCCGTCAAAGAAGAAAAGAAAATGCAGTATCCGAGTTTCAATATTGACGCTCCGTCTTGGAAGAGCGTCATGGTTACCCGTCACCTCCCGGAGAGGATCTCCGGACTTGAAAGACTATGTAAAAACCTCTGGTGGTGTTGGAACGACACGGCCAAGGCCCTGTTCAAGACCATCGATTCGGCCATGTGGTCCGAGTCCGGCCACAACCCCATGTATATCCTTGACAAGGTCAGTATCAAGCGTTTCAACGCGCTGGCCAAGGACGAGGCTTTCCTGGAGCAGCTCGATGCCGTGATGGCCGAGTTCGACGCCTACATGGCGGCCAAGAAGGAGAGGACCGATCCGTCCATCGCTTATTTCTGCATGGAGTACGGTCTTGACACTTCGCTCAAGATCTATTCCGGCGGTCTCGGCATCCTCGCCGGCGACTACCTCAAGGAGACGAGCGACATGAACGTCAACCTCGTCGCAGTCGGTTTCCTGTACCGTTTCGGTTACTTCACCCAGAAGCTTACCGCCTACGGCGACCAGGTGGCCGAATACGAGCCGCAGGATTTCCTCAAGATCCCCGCACAGCCCGTGCTTGACTCGGAGGGCAACTGGATGACATCGAGTGTGGCATTCCCCGGCCGCAACGTCGTTGCGCGCATCTGGAAAGTCGCGGTCGGCCGCACCGACCTCTTCCTCCTCGATACCGACTGGGAAGCCAACCTTCCCGAGGACCGCGCCATCACCCATCAGCTCTACGGAGGTGACTGGGAGAACCGCCTGAAGCAGGAAATCCTGCTCGGCATCGGCGGTATCCGTGCCCTGCGCACGCTCGGCATCAATACCCAGATGTATCACTGCAACGAGGGCCATGCCGCATTCATCGGCCTGGAGCGCCTGCGTGAGTACGTCGAGAAGGACAACCTCGAGTTCAGCGAGGCCATGGAGATAGTCCGTGCTTCGTCGCTCTTCACGACCCATACTCCCGTCCCCGCCGGCCATGATGCGTTCGACGAGGGCATGCTCCGCAAGTATCTCGGCCACTATCCGGCCATCCTCAAGATCGACTGGACCACCATGATGGCCCTTGGCAAGGACCATCCGAACGACATCAACGAGAAGTTCTCGATGAGCATCCTCGCCGCCAACATCTCGCAGAACGTCAACGGCGTGTCCATGCTCCACGGCAAGGTCAGCCAGGATATCTTCGCGCACATGTACCCGGGATATCTTCCCGAGGAGCTCCACGTGAGCTATGTCACCAACGGCGTCCACTATCCCACTTGGGCTGCCAAGGAGTGGAAGCACTTGCACGCCAAGGTTTTCGGCCCCGAGTTCCAGACACATCATTACGACAAGAAATGCTTCGACGGTGTATATGAACTCGCTGATGAGGAGGTGTGGACCGTGCGCAGAAAGCTCAAGGGCAACCTCGTGACCGCCATCAAGCGCCGCCTGTCCGATCCTCTCATGTCGGTGCACTATTCGCCCCGCCAGATCGTCACCATCAAGGAGACGCTTCGCGACGACGTGCTTACGATCGGCTTCGCGCGTCGCTTCGCTACGTACAAGCGTGCAACCCTCCTGTTCTCCGACCTGAACAGGCTCGACGCTATCGTCAATAACCCCAAGCGTCCCGTCCAGTTCATCTTTGCCGGCAAGGCCCATCCTGCTGACAAGGCAGGCCAGGACCTGATCAAGCAGATCATCGAGATATCCAAGCAGGACCGTTTCATCGGCAAGATCGTCTTCGTGCCGGGATATGACATCACGCTTGCGAAGCGCATGGTCCAGGGCGTCGACGTGTGGCTCAACAATCCTACGCGTCCCCAGGAGGCTTCCGGTACTTCCGGTGAGAAGGCCTCGATGAACGGTGTCATGCACTTCTCTGTGCTTGACGGATGGTGGGTCGAGGGATACAAGCCGGGTGCAGGCTGGGCTCTCCCTCAGGAGCGTACCTACGACGACCAGGGCTTCCAGAACGACCTGGATTCGGCCACTATCTACAACATCCTCGAGAACGAGATCGTTCCTGCCTACTATGACATCGACAAGGCCACCGGCCTGTCGCCTCGCTGGATCGAGTATATCAAGAATACCGTCGCCAAGGTTGCTTGCAACTTTACGACGAACCGCATGCTCACCGACTACATGGAGCAGTACTATGTCCCTCAGGCCAAGCGTGCCGCGACCCTTCTGGACGACGACTTCAAGGTGGCGCGTGAGATCTCCGCATGGAAGAAGCGCATCAGCCGTCTGTGGCAGAACCTCGAAGTGGTGTCGCATACCCAGCCTGAGGCATCCTATACCCTGGCCGACGGCAATTTCATGAAGAGCGAAGTCGTGCTGAACCTCGGCGACATTCTCCCCGAAGAGATAGGCGTGGAACTGCTGTTCGTGACTTCCGACAGGAAGGGAAGGCTGCACATCCAGGAGAAGTGCGAGTACTCGCTCGTCGAGTGCAATGACGGCGTGGCGAAGTACCAGGCTTCGATCCTGCCGGAGCGCACCGGTATGTACCAGGTCGCGACGCGCATCTATCCGAAGAATGCGCTCCTGCCTCACAGGCAGGACTTCCCGCTCGTGAAATGGCTGTAGTCGCTACAGGATTCTTCGATGGTGTCCATCTCGGACACCGGCTCGTGATTGACACTCTGCTCCGGGCCGCGCATGAGCGCGGGGAGCAGAGTGTGATCGTCACATTCTGGCCGCATCCGCGCACCGTCCTCCAGAAGGATGCGCGGGAGCTGAGGCTCCTGAGCTCGCTGGCCGAGAAGCGGGCGATGCTCTCGGAGCTCGGCGTAGATAGGGTGGAGGTCGTGCCCTTCTCGCGGGAGTTCAGCCGCCTGACGGCTGAGGAGTACCTGCGGGAGTGGGTTGTCGGCCGGCTCGGCGGCACTGCCGTCGTGCTGGGCTACGACAACCGCATGGGCTCCGACGGCCTCTCGCACGACGCCATCGTCCCCCTGGCGAAGTCCCTCGGGCTCGACGTCGTAGAGTGCGATGCCATCTTTTCTTCAGGAGGAGGGGTTCCTCCTCAGAAAACGTCCTTCGGCCCCCCCCCAAGCAATAAGCTTGGGTCCCCCCCTCTTACGATGCCGAGGGTGGCACGGTTTTCCGAGGAGGCCCCCTCCTCCACGGAAAGCGTCATTCAAGACATAACTCCCTTGAAAGGCTTTCCCCGTCATTCTGAGCGAAGCGAAGAATCCATCTCTTCCGGAAAGGCGATTTCGTCGACGAAGGTAAGGGCGGCGCTGGAGAGGGGAGAAGTCGAGGAGGCCGGGGCGATGCTGGGATACCGGTACGGCCTGCACGGTGTCGTGGTGGCGGGCAACCGTCTGGGCCGGACCCTCGGCTTCCCGACGGCGAACATGCAGTTGTACGAGCCGTTGAAGCTAGTGCCGGCCAACGGCGTCTACCTCGTTGAGGTAGAGACGCTTGGCGGCCATTTCTACGGCATGACCAACGTTGGCGTGCGGCCGACGGTGTCCGGGGCCGGCGCGAGGACTATCGAGACGCACATCTTCGACTTTGACGAACTCATTTACGGCCTGGATTTAAGCGTGCGCTTCATCGCCAAGATCCGCGACGAGCGCCGCTTCGAGTCGCTCGAAGCGCTGAAGGCGCAGCTTGCGGCCGATGAAGCGCAGTGCCGCGCGATGCTTACAAAATAAAAGCTGCGAGACGGTTTTTATTTGAAATTTTTGTATATTTGCAATGTTGACACAGGGTTCCGCCTCGCGGCGGGACTCTCTTTTAGTTGACTGACCCGGTCCCGGGAGGGACTTTTAGATAACTAATTTCAAGCTGATTATGGCAGACATCCATTACATGACCGCGGACGGTTTGGAGAAGCTCAAGAAGGAGCTGGCTGACGCACTGGCGCAGCGCCCAGTCATCTCGGCGGCCATCGCCGAGGCAAGGGAGAAGGGCGACCTCTCCGAAAATGCAGAATACGACGCGGCCCGCGAAGCGCAGGGCCTGCTCGAGGTCAAGATCGCGAACCTCAAGAACCAGGTGGCCAACGCCAAGGTCATCGACGAGTCGCAGATCGGTACCGACAAGGTGTCCATGATGAACAAGGTAAAGGTCGAGAACCTCACCATGAAGCGCGTCATGGAGTTCGTTATCGTCGGTGAGACAGAGGCCGACTTCTCCAAGGGACGGCTCGCCGTCACCACGCCCATCGCCAAGGCCCTCCTGGGCCACTCCAAGGGCGAGGTCGTCGAGGCCAAGGTACCTTCTGGAGTCCTCAAGTTCAAAATTCTTGATATCAGTCTGTAAGGATTATGGCTACGATTTTTACACGCATAGCGAAGGGCGAGATCCCCTCGTACAAGTGTGCCGAGAGCGACGATTTCTACGCATTCCTCGACATCAGCCCGCTTGCTCCGGGCCATACCCTTGTCATCCCCAAACAAGTGGAGGACGACTACATCTTCCACCTCGATGAGGAGACCTACGAGGGCCTGTGGGCCTTCGCGCGCAAGGTCGCGCTGGCCGTCAAGGCCGCTGTGCCCTGCAAGCGTGTCGGCGTTGCCGTGCTCGGCATGGAAGTGCCTCACACGCACATCCACCTCGTGCCGTTGCAGACCGAGGGCGACCTCGACTTCCGCAAGCAGAAGCCCGTCGTGCCCGAGGATGAGATGAAAAGGATAGCCGCTTCAATTTTAAGTGAATATGAAAAGCTCTAGGATAGCTCTCATGGGCCTCTGCGCCCTGCTCGCTGCCGCATGCGCCAAGCCTTCGGCCCGTATCGACGGCACCCTGACCGACGCCCCTGGCAGGCAGGTCATCGTCAAACTCCTTGACATCAACAACTACGAGGTTCTCGACTCGGTCAAGACCGATGCTGCCGGTAAATACTCTTACAAGGTCCCGGTGCAGAAAGGTCAGCCCGAGTTCGTATATCTTTACTATGGCGATACCAAGATCTCGTCCCTGCTCCTGCAGGAGGGTGACCAGGTGAAGGTCGTTACCGACACTCTCGGTCGTGGCACCGTCGTCGGCTCCATAGAGAGCGAGCGCCTTCAGGAGGTTGAACGCAAGTTCGCCGAGTTCCTGCGCGAGGCTGAGAGGGCCGAGGACAACGCCACGGCCAACCGTGCTTACGTACAGTATTACCGCGATGCGGTCAAGTATGTGATGTCCAATCCCTTCTCGCTGACCGTCGTCCCGGTTCTGTTCCAGAATGTCAACCCTGACCTTCCGGTGTTCAGCCAGATCACGGATGCCATCCATTTCCGCAATGCTCTGGATTCGCTGTCGACCGTCTACCCTGACTCCAAGTATGTCAAGGCGCTGGAGAGGGAGACGACCCGCCGCGAGGGTATCCTTGGCTTCGACGCCAAACTTGCCATGGCTCCCGAGACTGATTATCCCGACATCAAGTCCAAGGACATCAACGGCAACGACGTATCTCTGTCGGCACTCGATTCCAAGGCCATCATCCTTTTCTTCTGGACTGTTACCGATCCTGAGAGCAAGATCCTGAACCAGGAGACCTACAAGCCTGTGTATGAGGACTATCATGACAAGGGACTTGAGATCTTTGCCGTTTCGCTCGATACCGACAAGGCCGCATGGGCCGGCGTCGTCAAGAGCCAGGAACTGCCTTGGGTCAATGTCAACGACGGCCTCGGTGCAGCCTCCCCGGCAGCGACGCTCTACAACGTCACGTCCCTGCCCCAGGCATATCTTATCCTCGACGGCAAGATCCTCGACCGCAGGATCGAGGGCGAGAAAGCCCTCCGCCGCGAGCTCGACAAGGTCCTGAAATAGCCTCAGCGCACTTCACATCCTGCATTGTCATAGAAAACCGCGAGTTTCGTTCAGATTCTCGCGGTTTTTCTTTGTTATCCCCAAAAGTGTGGAGTTGGCGCACGAAATCGTCGTTTTTGTGCGCCAAAGGGCTCTTTTTACGCCTTTCGCGCACAAATATGCGTTTTTTGTGCTCGGAATTGAAGGAATGACGGGCAGAGTGAGTGTCAGAAAAGTCGCCGACGGGGGACGGTGGCGATGAACTCCTTGAGGTAAAAGGGTTCGAAGTAGGCTGTGTCTTCGAACCTTTTCTCGTTCCAGGCGGCGAAGGCGGGGCGGAGCATCGCGGAGGCCTTTGGGCAGCACTGGGCGAAATGGGCGTTGGGGTGGGCGAGGGCCTCCTGGCACTTGCCGGCGCCGTCGCCGATGAACAGAACCGGTCCTTCGGCCAGGAGGTCGGCGATAGTGATAGGGGTTTCGGCGACTGGATCCGCGGTGGAAGAAGGCTGACGGGTGCCGATGACTTGGCTGAGCGATTCGATGACCTGCGGGCGTGTCTCAGTGAGCTGGCGGCCATCGGGGGTGAAGACAGCGGTGTATACCTCCATTCGGCGGGCGTCGACCATCGGCACGACGTAGCGGAAGCCTGGGGAATGCTGGCCATCGGCTGCGGAGTCTCCGGCTTGCCGGAGGCTTCCTGCGTCGGGCAGGAGGCACTCGTCGGCGGCCTGGTACACCAGGGTGTCCAGGGTGCCGACGGCGATGAGCGGGATGCCCGCGCCGAAGCAGAGGCCCTTGGCCGTGGAGACGCCGACGCGCAGGCCGGTGTAGGACCCCGGCCCCTTGCTGACGCAGACGGCGTCGCAGTCGCGCACGCCGAGGCCCCGGGCGTCAAGGAGGTCCTTGACGAACGGCGCCGTAAGCGACGCCTGCGCCCGCGGCGTCTCGCTTTCCTTGTACGCGACGATCCGTCCGTCCTCGGCGAGGGCGACGGAGCAGAGCGCGGTAGAGGTCTCTATGAGGATAATCCTGGCCATATCTTACTGCTTGAGCAACAATTCTTTGAGATAAGGGAACACCATGTAGGCGATGTCCCGGATGGGTCCGTATAGCACCGACTCGTCGAGAACCTTCTCTTCTACGAACTCGAACTTGACGTTGAGCGTGTCGAAGAGGATGATGAGGATGCCGATGATAAGCCCTGCCTTCAACAAGGCGAACACCAGGCCGAGAAGCCGGTCAAGCCACCCGAGCATGACGAGTTTCGATACCCCCGTCAGTATCTTGCCCAGAACGAAAAGCACCAGCACGACAGCCACCATGATCACGACGAAACTGATGACGTTCAGCACGGTCTCGGATACCTCGAAATAGGGTTGTAACCAACCACTTACGACGGTCGAGAACTTGAATGCCAGCCATGCCCCGAGTATGAGCGAAACCAAGGCTACGGCCTGCTCTATGAAGCCTTTCATGATCCCGCTGATGATAGCCGGAAGGAAGCAAATCAGAATAATGATGTCGGGTGTGCTCATTGTTTTGTTAAAAACACTCAGAATGTGTATATTTGCAGACTATAAAAAGGACTGCCGCCGGACGGTGTCCGGGATGCAAAATTAGACAAAAAATATGACATTCAAAGAGTATAAGGGCTTGGATCTGGTCTCGATCGGAAACGACACTCTGGAGAAATGGAAGAAGGATCACGCTTTCGAAAAGTCCCTCGAGCTGAGGGACGGCGCTCCGGAGTTCATTTTCTTCGAGGGACCGCCGTCCGCCAACGGTATGCCGGGCATCCATCATGTGATGGCCCGCTCCATCAAGGACGCGATCTGCCGCTACAAGACTCAGGCAGGCTTCAAGGTGAACCGCCGCGCGGGCTGGGACACCCACGGACTCCCCGTGGAGCTCGGCGTCGAGAAGAAACTCGGCATCACCAAGGAAGACATCGGCACCAAGATCAGCGTCGAGGACTACAACGACGCCTGCCGCAAGGAAGTCATGAAATATACCGCCGAGTGGCGCAACCTCACGGAGCGCATAGGCTACTGGGTCGACATGGACGACCCTTACATCACCTACGATAACCGCTATATCGAGACCCTCTGGTACCTGCTCAAGGACATCTACCAGAAGGGATACCTGTACAAGGGCAAGTCCATCCAGCCGTATTCGCCCGCCGCGGGCACCGGCCTGAGCTCGCACGAGCTCAACCAGCCGGGCTGCTACCGCGACGTGAAGGACACGACCGCGGCGGTGCAGTTCGAGGTGATCCGCGACGAGCGCTCCGAGGCCCTCTTCGAGGGTGACCTCCCGCTTTACATCCTCGCTTGGACCACTACGCCGTGGACCCTCCCGTCCAACACCGCGCTCTGCGTCGGTCCCAACATCGACTATGTCAGGGTCCGCTCGTTCAATCCTTATTCCGGCAAGGAAGCCGTCTATCTGCTGGCCAAGGCCCTCGTTCCCGCATGGTTCAATGCCAAGGCCGCGGAGCTCCCGCTCGACGCCTATAAGCCCGGCGACAAGCTCATTCCATTCGAGATCCTCCCCGGTGAGTACAAGGGTACCGACCTCCTCGAGATCCGCTACAAGCAGTTGATCCCGTGGTTCAGTCCGGACGAGGGCGCGTTCCGCGTCATCCCCGGCGACTACGTCACCACCGAGGATGGTACTGGCATCGTCCATATCGCCCCGACCTTCGGTGCGGACGATATGAAGGTAGGCAAGGCCGCAGGCGTCCCGCCGCTCCTGGTCGTAGACCGCAACGGCGACCTTCAGGCCCAGGTGGACTATCAGGGCCGCTTCTACCGCATCGAGGACCTCGATCCGAAGTTCGTCGAGGAGCGCATGAACCCCGACTATGCCGAGTGGGCCGGGCGTTTCGTCAAGAACGCCTATGACCCGGCCCTCGGCCCCGACGACCCTACCCTCGACATCGACCTCAGCGTGATGCTCAAGTCGCAGGGCAAGGCTTTCAAGATCGAGAAGCACGTCCATACATATCCGCACTGCTGGCGCACCGACAAGCCGGTCCTCTATTATCCGCTGAACTCCTGGTTCATCAAGGCTACGGCTGTGCGCGAGCAGATGATGGCTCTCAACGAGCAGATCATGTGGAAGCCCGAGGCTACGGGTACGGGCCGTTTCGGCAAATGGCTGGAGAACATCCAGGACTGGAACCTCAGCCGCAGCCGTTACTGGGGTACTCCGCTCCCGATCTGGCGCACCGAGGACGGCAAGGAAGAGAAATGCATCGGCTCTGTCAAGGAGCTCTACGCCGAGATAGACAAGGCTGTAAAGGCCGGCATCATGGCCTCCAATCCCCTTAAGGACAAGGGCTTCGACCCAGAGGATATGAGCCTTGCAAACTATGACAGGATCGACCTGCACAGGCCGTATGTGGACAACATCTTCCTGGTCAGCGACAGCGGCCGCAGGATGGTCCGCGAGAGCGACCTCATCGATGTGTGGTTCGACTCCGGCTCGATGCCGTACGCGCAGGAGGGCCTTCGGGCCCTTGGCAGCGAGAAGTTCGGCTGTACGGCCGACTTCATCGCCGAGGGCGTCGACCAGACCCGCGGCTGGTTCTATACCCTGCATGCCATCCACACGATGGTCAGCAGCACTCCCGCCTTCAAGCGCGTCATCTCCAACGGCCTCGTGCTGGACAAGAACGGCGACAAGATGTCCAAGCGCCTCGGCAATGCCGTCGATCCGTTCCAGGCCCTTGACACCTACGGCCCGGACGCCCTCCGCTGGTACATGCTTACCAACGCCCAGCCTTGGGACAACCTCAAGTTTGACGAGGCCGGCGTGGTGGAGGTCAGCCGCAAGTTCTTCGGCACCCTGTACAACTGCTATTCGATGTTCGCGCTTTACGCAAACATCGACAAGTTCGACATATCGGCGCCGCAGGTGCCGTATAGCGAGAGGCCGGAGTTCGACAAATGGATCATCAGCCGGCTCAACACCCTGGTCAAGGGCGTCGTGGCCGCCTATGAGGATTACGATATCACGCTGGCAGGCCGCCTGATCCAGGATTTCGTCGGAGACGATCTCTCCAACTGGTACATCCGCCTGAATAAAAAGCGCCTCTGGGGCTCCGGGCTCGCATCGGACAAGCTTGCCGCGTACCAGACCCTCTACGAGGTCCTGAAGGACGTGGCGCTGCTCGCCGCACCGATCGCACCTTTCTATATGGACAATCTCTGGTGCGACCTCGTGCCCGGCGCTGACAGCGTGCATTACCAGCCGATGCCCAAGAGCGACGCTTCGCTCATCGACGCCGCCCTCGAGGAGAGGATGGCGCTCGCGCAGCAGGCTTCGTCCATGGTACTCGCCCTTCGCAAGAAGGCCGGCATCAATGTCCGCAAGCCGCTCGCGCGCCTGCTCATCCCCGTCATCAGCGACTCCGTCAAGGAGAACCTCGAGAAGGTCAAGGGCATCCTCCTGACCGAGGTCAACGTCAAGGAGGCGGAGTTCATCCAGGACACCACCGGCATCATCACCAAG
This sequence comes from uncultured Bacteroidales bacterium, assembly GCA_900319185.1. Lineage (GTDB taxonomy): Bacteria > Bacteroidota > Bacteroidia > Bacteroidales > UBA932 > Cryptobacteroides. The sequence continues at coordinate 1,740 of ONNK01000015.1, read as the reverse complement.
AAGATCAAGCCCAATTTCAAGACCTTGGGCAAGGTATACGGCAAGCAGATGAAGGAGATCGCCGCCGCATTCGGCGAGCTGTCCCAACAGGCCATCACCGACATCCAGTCGGCCGAGGCCGTCGGCCAGCCTTACACGCTGACCCTGGCCGGTGGCGACGTCGTGCTCAACCCCGGCGACTATGTCATCTCTTCCGAGGACATGCCCGGCTGGTTGGTCGCTTCCGAGGGCTCCCTGACGATAGCCCTCGACATCGCCATCACGCCGGAGCTCCGTGCCGAAGGCACTGCCCGCGAGCTCGTCAACCGTATCCAGAACATCCGCAAGGACAGCGGCTTCGATGTCACCGACAAGGTCGCGGTCGTGATCTACGCCGACGGCGAAGAGCTCGCGCAGATCCGCGAGGCGCTCGCCTCGTTCGGCGAGTATCTCTCCGGCCAGACCCTGGCGCTGTCCGTGGACAGCGACGTCCTGGCCGCAGCCCCCGCCGACGCGTCCGAGGTCGAATGGAATGACGGCACTATCAGTATCAAAGTCACCAAACTGAATAAACAACCTATTGATAAAATTATGACTGAACAGAACAAGAAGGTCGAGGAGACCGTCGAGAAGACCCGTTACAGTGACGAGGAACTCGCTGAGTTCAAGGAGATCATCCTTGAGATGCTCGCCAAGGCCAAAGCTGAGTACACTACGCTTCGCGGCACCGTGATGCGCACCTCCAGCAATGACATCGAGGATACTTCTCCCTCGTTCAAGACCGTCGAGGATGACGGAGCCAACCAGCTCTCCAAGGAAGAGGCCAGCCAGCTCGCCGCCCGCCAGTACAAGTTCATCCAGAACCTGGAGGCTGCCCTGGCCCGCATCGAGAACAAGACTTACGGCATCTGCCGCGTGACCGGCAAGCTCATCCCCAAGGAGCGTCTCCGTCTCGTCCCTCATGCCACCCTCACGGTTGAGGCCAAGGAAATGCTGGCCAAGAACGGCAAGAGATAGACATCCATGAAGGGGTCCGAAGGCAGGAAACTCGTCATTCTGGGCATCGTGCTCGTGATCATCGACCAGGTCATCAAAGTCCTGGTCAAGTCCAACATGGGCCTGGGAGAGCAGATTGATGTCATCGGCAACTGGTTCAAGCTCCTGTTCGTGGAGAACGAAGGCATGGCGTTCGGCTGGGCCTTCGGAGGCAAGGTCGGCAAGTTGCTGCTGTCGCTTTTCCGGATCGGCCTGTGCACGGCGCTCGTGCTGTGGATCCGGAGCATGTGCCGCAAGAATGCGGAGGCCCGGCGGACCGGTCAGGCCGCGCCCATCCCCACGGGGGTGCTGGTCGGCCTGACGCTCATCACCGCCGGCGCTTTCGGCAACATCATCGACAGCCTATTCTACGGCGTTATCTGGAACTATGCGCCGGTACTTTTCGGCAAGGTCGTCGACATGTTCTACTTCCCGCTGTGGACCTGGCCCGACTGGGTGCCCCTGCTGGGAGGCAGCATATTCTTCGAGCCGGTCTTCAACTTTGCTGACAGTTGCGTCACCGTCGGTGCCTTCTACATGCTCCTCTTCCAATGGAGGTTCTTCCTCAAGAGTGAGGACTGATTTTGCCAGACGGCAGATTTTATATATCTTTGCCCGCACATATCCGGTGAGTTGGCCGAGTGGTCGATGGCGTTGGTCTTGAAAACCAATGAACTGCAAGGTTCCGGGGGTTCGAATCCCTCACTCACCGCTTCAAAGCGTCTG
>ONNK01000163.1 GCA_900319185.1 uncultured Bacteroidales bacterium | reverse complement strand
TCCTGCTTGCTGAGAATACACAGGATGCAGTATTCCAGCACGCCCTTCCGCATCTGCGAACGGACATTGTCGGTCGTGCTCTCCATAGGGCTATCGGTTATAAGTGTCCTGCGCGTGGTTCTTGCAACGCGCCATGTTCTCCGCGGTGGCCGGAATGCCCCGCATCTCGCACTGCTGGGCCGGGGTCAGGGCCTTGGGGACGGCGATCCACAGCACCAGATAGATCCAGAATCCCGACGTGCCGGCCAGCAGGGCCACCAGCATGATGATCCGGATGATGGTCACGTCGATGTTGAAGTACCAGGCCAGGCCGGAGCAGACGCCGGCCACCCCCTTGTTGTCCACGTCACGGTACAGTTTCCTGGGGACTTTGTCCTCGGAAAAGGCCTGGGAATAGGCGTAGCCCGTCTCGGGCGAGCCGTCGGGCATGCCCAGGGTCGAGACCACCTTCTCCACCATCTCCAGGGTAACCACGCGGGAGGTCTCCCCCACTTCCTGGAAGAACAGGTCGGAAATCCGGCTCTCGATATCGTCCATCACCTCCGCCTTTTGGGACTCAGGAACGGTCAGCTTGGCCTTGAAGTTCCGCAGGTAGGCGTCCAGGCGGTTGTAAGCGTCGTCGTTGAGGGTAAAGTTGCGCCCTCCGACACAGGCATTCGTCACTCGTTTCATAGCACACAAAATATTTGTTGCTGCAAAGATATAAATTATTTTTGGTACTATGCAACACAAAGTACTATATTTTTCAAAAAAAGTTTTTGCCTACCGGCCGGATAGACGTTAATTTACAAACTTTTGTTACCTTTGAATTATAATTGACTGGTATTATGAGAAAGGTTATCTTTGCCGCCATGGCGGCCCTTCTGGCCCTCTCCTGCTCCAAGAAGGCGGTCCAGGACGAGTACGGTTACATCATCAAGGACAACCAGATTGTCTACAACACACCGGCCCGTCCGGCCGACCAGCAGTCCATGCTGAATTTCGCCTGCGACCCCATTGAGAACGTGCGGGTGGGCTTCGTCGGCCTGGGCATGCGCGGTCCGGGCGCCGTCCAGCGTTTCTGCTACCTGGAGGACGCCACCATCGTCGCCCTCTGCGACCTGTATCCTGAACGTGTCGAGGACGCCCAGAAGATCCTGGACCGGCACGGCAAGCCCCGCGCAGCGGAGTATTCCGGGGAGGAAGGCTACAAGGAGCTCTGCCAGCGTGACGACATCGACCTGGTCTATCTCGCTGTTCCCTGGCAGTTGCATACGCCCATCGCCGTCTATGCGATGGAGCACGGCAAGCATGTCGCCATCGAGGTTCCGGCCGCGACCAGCATCGAGGAGTGCTGGGCCCTGGTGAACACGTCCGAGCGTACCCGCAAGCACTGCATGATGCTGGAGAACTGCTGCTATGACTTCTTCGAGCTCACCTGCCTGAACATGATCCAGGAGGGTCTCTTCGGCGAGGTCGTGCACGTGGAAGGCGCTTACTGCCACAACCTCGATCCTTACTGGGACGAGTACCAGGGCGACTGGCGCATGCTCTATAACCGGGAGCACCATGGCGACGTCTATCCCACCCACGGGATCGGTCCCATCTGCGAGGACCTGAACATCCACCGCGGCGACAAGATGGACGTGCTCGTGTCCATGGACACGGACGCTTTCAACGGCCAGGCCATCGCCGACAAGCGCTACGGCAAGGGTGTCGTGGAGAAGTACGCCAACGGCGACAATACCATGACCTTCATCCGCACCCGCAAAGGCAAGACCATCCTGGTCGAGCACAACGTGGTGACCCCGCGTCCGTACAACCGCATGTACCAGGTGACGGGCACCAAGGGCTTTGCCAACAAGTATCCGAACGAGGGCCTCGCCCTGGGCGCGGAGAACGTCAAGTTCACGGCCGTCGACGACCTGGACGCCGAGGAATACATGAGCGACGCCGCCCGCGACGCCATCATGGCGGCCTACGAGCATCCGATTTCCAAGGGTATCGCCGAGAAGGCCCGCGCGGTGGGCGGCCACGGCGGCATGGACTTCATCATGGACTACCGCCTCGTCTACTGCCTGCACAACGGCCTTCCGCTGGACCAGGACGTGTATGACGCCGCCGAGTGGAGTTCCCTCGTGGAACTCACCGAGGTGTCCATCAACCACGGTTCCATGCCGGTCGTCATGCCGGATTTCACCCGCGGCGAGTGGAACAAGCTGGACGGGTTGAAGTTCGCGCTGGCTGAATAGCGCAAATCCGGATCCTGTTCCGCTTATTTGGAAGGATTCCATCGGAAATCGGAAATAAATTCATACATTTACATTCAGAAGGAGGCCACCTGCCGTCCCACCTAGGTGAAGTCTACATATATAGAGTTGGCTTTTAATTATTTACCAGTATAAACAACCGTATTACAATGGGTCCAAAGTTCACATACGCTCCGATGTTCCAGTTGGGCGAAGACACCACTCAGTACTACAAGATCCCGGGGTCCGAGAAACTTGTGAAGACGATCAAGTTAGCGGACGGAAAGACGATTCTCGAGGTATCCCCCGAAGCGCTCACGCTGGTGGCTCAGCAGAGTTTCCACGATTGCCAGTTCATGCTCCGCAGGGCGCATAACGAGCAGGTTGCAGCAATCCTGAACGATCCGGAAGCCTCCGAAAATGACAAATATGTGGCGCTTCAGTTCCTTCGCAACGCCGAGACATCCGTGAAAGGAGTCCTTCCTTTCTGCCAGGACACCGGCACCGCCATCATCCATGGTGAGAAGGGCCAGGGAGTCTGGACTGATTTCGAGGACGAAGAGGCCTTGAGTCTCGGTGTATTCAACACCTACACGCAGGAGAATCTCCGATACAGCCAGAACGCTCCCCTCAACATGTACGACGAGGTCAACACCAAGTGCAACCTTCCTGCCCAGATTGACATCGAGGCCGTCAGAGGCGCCGAGTACCGCTTCATCATGGTCGCCAAGGGCGGCGGATCGGCCAACAAGACCTATTTCTATCCGATGACGAAGGCGACGATCCAGAACGAAGGGACGCTCCTGCCTTTCCTCGTCGAGAAAATGCGTTCCCTCGGTACCGCGGCCTGCCCGCCTTACCACATCGCTTTCGTGATCGGTGGCACTTCCGCTGAGAAAAACCTGTTGACCGTCAAGCTGGCCAGCATCAAGTATTATGATGCGCTGCCTACGACCGGTGACGAGACCGGTCGGGCATTCCGCGACATCGACCTCGAGCAGAAGCTCCTCGTAGAGGCTCAGAAAATCGGCCTCGGGGCCCAGTTCGGAGGCAAGTATCTTGCCCACGACATCCGGGTCATCCGCCTTCCCAGGCATGGAGCGAGCTGCCCGATCGGCATGGGTGTCAGCTGCTCGGCCGACCGCAACATCAAGAGCAAGATCAATGCGGACGGCGTCTGGATCGAGCAGATGGAC
>ONNK01000161.1 GCA_900319185.1 uncultured Bacteroidales bacterium | reverse complement strand
ATCTACTCGCCTTCCGTCGTCACGGGCCTGCACCAGATGTATACCACCATCGACGTGTCGATGCTCGGCCAGTATGGCGTGACCTATTGGCTGCCCATCGCGAGTGCCGCCAACATCGCCCAGGGCGGTGCCTGCCTTGCCGTGGCTCTCAAGACCAAGTCCGAGAAGACCAAGGCCCTTGCCATTCCTTCCGGCATCTCCTGCCTGCTCGGCATCACCGAGCCGGCCATCTTCGGCGTCAACCTGCCTAAGCTCAAGCCGTTCCTGTGCGGCATGGCCGGCGCTGCCGTGGGTGCCTTCATCTGCTCGATGACCCAGCTTGCCGCTACCGGCACGGGTGTCACGGGCATCTTCGGCATCCTGCTCTGCATCAACCAGCCTGTCCAGTACATCATCATGTTCGTTGCTTCCTTCGGCGTTGCCTTTGCGGGCACCTGGGTTCTCTACAGTGATGAGCCCGACAAGCAGAAGGCTGCCAAGGCCGCCGCTCCCGCTGCTCCCACGCACGTTGACGCCATCGACGCCGCTGGCGTCCTCGCCAGCCCCATGACCGGTACCGCCAAGGCCATGTCTGACGCTCCCGACGCCGTGTTCGCAAGCCTTGCGATGGGCAATGGTGCTGTCGTCGAGCCCGTTGCTGGTGAGGTATACTCGCCTGTCACCGGCACAGTCACCATGCTTTTTGACACCCAGCACGCCATCGGTCTCGCAGCTGACGACGGCACTGAGGTGCTCATCCACATCGGCGTCGACACGGTTGAGCTTGCGGGCAAGCCGTTTACCGCCCATGTTGCTGCCGGCGATTCCGTCAAGGCGGGCGACCTGCTCATCACTGCTGATCTCGATGCCATCAAGGCTGCAGGCAAGCCTACAGCCACCATGGTCATCGTGACCAACACCGATGACTACGCTTCCGTCACGCCGGAAGTCGGTGCGGTGAGCGCTGGCGAGAAGCTCGTCACCGTCTCAAAGTAGCCAGTTTCGCCCCGGTGGGTGGCGCCACTGGAAAAATACGCACGGCCTAGAACCTTCCCTTTTCTTGCCGTCTCCACACATGACCCACCAGCGAGGTGCCCGATACGCTCGGGCACCTTGTTTCTCTTTCAGGGTCGACTAACGCGGCTGTCCTTATGTGGGTGGAACAGGGACGGAAGTGGAACGAACCTCCGTCCCTTGTTCATCCGTGAACATACCTCCGTCCCTTGTTCATCTGGCGCACCGTTTTCGCGTGAACGAACCTCCGTCCCTTGTTCATCGCGAGAAGCGACCTGCGTTCCGAGCTCCCTATATGAAACATGTTTCAAATATGGCTTTCACAAAGTACAATGTATGGGCGAAAGGAGCAGCCAATGAACACTCTCGAACTCATGGACAGCAGCCTGTCGTCGTACTCCAAGACGGACCGCGCCATCTACGAATCCATCCGCAAGTTTCCCGACAACTTTGCCGCGCAGAGCGTCACGCAGCTCTCGCAGTCAACGGGTTTCAGCAAGCCAGCGCTCACGCGCTTTGCCAAACGCCTCGGCTTTGGCGGGTTCGTCGAGTTCCAGTACCAGTTTGCCCAGGACCTCGAGCTCATGCGCGCTCGCACCGACGCCCCCACCAACGCAGAGGTCTATGGTGAGCTCCTGCAGGCGGTGGACAAGCGCGTCGATCGCGATCAGCTGCGCGCCCTCATCAAGCGCATGGAGTCGAGTCATCATGTCTACCTGCGCGGATACAACCTCTCGCGCATTCCTGCCGAAGAGCTGTGTATCGCACTCCAGTTCCAACCGGGCATCTCGGCATCCATGCCCCAGGTGGACGTCATGCCGCGCTTTCACGAGGACGACCTGCTGCTCGTCTACTCCGCCGTCTCGGGAGCCTCCCTCAAGGACCTTCTGAACGAGTTCCGCATGGGGAGGTTCGTCAGGCCCCACATGGTGCTCGTGACCACGAACTCCAAGCACCCCATGCGCCGCAGCTTCGACGAGGTGTTCGTGCTTCCCACGGTGACGCTTGCCTCCACGAGTCGAACCGTGCTCTCCGACACGTTTGCGTTCCTTATGTTCAATGACATCCTTGCGACAGTGGCTGCGGCCGCACGAGAAAACAGCTCAGACTAAACCAATTAAAACAATTCCTAAAAATAAACTTGAAACATAGTTTAATTTGTCCTATAGTGTTCCCCAACGAAGGGAAGCGCTCCCGCATCTGTGTCGCCCGTTTGGCCAGACGGTCGACCGCACAAGATTTCCAAGGAGAAGGATGGGAACCATGGACAGCTTCATCGAGAAGATGACAGCAATTTCAGGCAAGATCGCCAACAACTGGGTCATTCATGTCATCATGAACGCCTTCATGATGCTTCTACCCATCACGATGCTCGGTTCGTTCGCCGCCCTGTTCAAGGGCATCGGCATCGAGGCCTACCAGAGCTTCATCGCGTCAATCGGCGCCATTCCGGTGCTTAACACCATCTACCAGTGGACCACGGGCATGATCGGCGCCTACCTCGCCTTCCTCGTGGCCTATGCCTTTGCCAAGCACACCAAGTGCGCCAAGTCCGAGATGGCTGTGGGCCTCACCTCGCTTGCGTGCTTCCTCATCTGCACGCCCTACATCATCCCCGAGGAGCCGTACGCTCCGAGCACCCTGCCCACCACGTGGCTCGGCGCACAGGGCATGTTCAGCGCCATCATCATCTCCTTCGTGGTTGGCGGCATCTACCTCGCCTGCAAGAAGGGCCACATCGAGATCAAGCTTCCCGAGCAGGTTCCGCCCTTCATCTCCGCTCAGTTCTCGAGCCTCATCCCCGCGGCCATCGCCATGGTGCTCTTCGGCGTCATCTCCCAGGTGTTCGCGGGCACTTCCTACGGCACCATCCACCAGCTGGTCTACTCGCTCATCGCGCTCCCGCTGCAGTCCCTGTCCTCCAACGTCTTCGGTTACTGGATCCTCATGATGTTCCTGTACGGCCTCTGGTTCCTCGGCATCCACGGCGGCATGACGGTCGGCCCGATCATCATGATGCTCTTCATGCAGCTCCAGATGGAGAACCTCGCCGCTTTCCAGGCTGGCACCCCCATGCCGCACCTCTGCTCGGGTGACGCCCTCACCTTTGGTACCGGCTCCATCCCCATGCTGGTCGCGGCCCTGTTCATCATGAAGTCCGAGCAGGGCAAGGCCGTGAGCCGCATGGCCGTCCTCCCCGCGCTCTTCGGCGTGGACGAGCCTGCCTACTTCGGCATGCCCATGATTCTGAACCCGATCTTCTTCATCCCCTGGGTCATCGGCGCCCCCACCCTCTCGGTCTTCGGCACCCACGCACTCAAGCTCATCGGACTTCTGCCCTACGCCAACGGAACCGGCGGTTCCGCTGCCAACCTGCCGTTCTTCGTGGGCAACCTCATGAGCTACGGCACGCCTGGCCTGATTTGGGGCTGCGTGATGTTCGCGATCATCGTGCTCAT
>ONNK01000155.1 GCA_900319185.1 uncultured Bacteroidales bacterium | reverse complement strand
TCCTCGGCTCGATTACATCATCGATGTATCCCTTTTGGGCGGCCTGGTACGGATTGTTGAAGAGTTCTTCATACTCTTCCTTCTTGCTTGCCCTGATGCGTTCCTTTTCAGCAGGATCTTCAGCAGCCTTTATATCCTTGGCATAGAGCACGTTGACAGCACCGTCAGCTCCCATTACGGCTATTTGTGCGGATGGCCAGGCGTACACGATGTCGGCGCGCAGGTGCTTGCTGCTCATCACGATGTAGGATCCGCCGTAGCTCTTGCGGAGTTCCACGGTAACCTTCGGGACGGTGGCCTCGCCGTAGGCGTAGAGCAACTTGGCTCCGTTGGTGATGACGGCTCCGTATTCCTGCTGGGTGCCAGGGAGGAATCCCGGTACGTCCACAAGTGATACGAGAGGGATGTTGAACGCATCGCAGAAGCGCACGAAACGGGCTCCCTTCCTGGAAGCGTTGATGTCGAGCACTCCGGCCAGCATCTTAGGCTGGTTCGCGACGATGCCGACGCTGCGTCCGTTCATATGTGCGAAACCGACGATTATGTTCTTTGCGAAATCCTTGTGTATCTCGAAGAACTTCCCGTCGTCCACGATGCTGTGGATCACTCTGTACATGTCGTACGGGGTGTTCGGATTGTCCGGGATGATCTCGTTAAGGCTGTCGTCCACCCTTCCGACAGGGTCTGAGGTGGCGACTCTCGGAGCCTCTTCCATATTGTTCTGAGGGATGTATCCCAGCAGTTCCTTGATAGTCTCGATGCCCTGGCGCTCGTCTTCAGCCGCGAAGTGGGCGACGCCGCTCTTGCTCGCGTGGACGCTCGCACCTCCGAGCTCCTCCTGGCTCACTTCTTCGCCGAGTACGCTCTTGACGACCGCCGGACCGGTGAGGAACATATAGGAAGTGTTCTTGACCATTACGGTGAAATCAGTCAGGGCAGGGGAGTACACCGCTCCTCCGGCGCAAGGACCGAATATTCCGGAAATCTGGGGGATCACTCCTGAAGCAAGGATGTTCCTTTCGAATATCTCTCCGTAACCTGCGAGCGCGTCCACTCCTTCCTGGATCCTGGCTCCGCCGGAATCGTTCAGGCAGATGAACGGTGCACCGTTCCTGGTGGCGAGGTCCTGGACTTTGCAGATCTTCTCGGACATCGTCTTGGACAACGATCCGCCGGATACTGTGAAGTCCTGTGCCGCCACATATACCAGACGGCCTCCGATAGTACCCATTCCGGTCACGACTCCGTCGCCGTCTATGTGCTGCTTGTCCATTCCGAAGTTGGTGCAGCGATGCTGGACGAACATATCGAATTCCTCGAAGCTGCCTTCGTCGAGCAGGAGGTCCAGGCGCTCCCTTGCGGTCAGTTTTCCTTTCTCGTGCTGGGCGTCTATCCTCTTCTGGCCTCCACCCATCCGGGCGGCCGCCCTGCGCTCAACCAGTCTTTCAATGTTTTTCTGCTGGATGCTCATATATTTTGTATTGCTTTGTTCTTATTAATATCCTACAAATTTACCATTCTTTCCGTTTCCGACAAAATCCAGGGGGGCAAAGACGCGAAAACTTTCGCCATGTGGCGAAATCCACCGGATAACAAAAAAGGTGACCGGGAATGCGGTCACCTTTAGAGTCTTTATTAGAGGGAATTACTCCTCTGCCGGCTTCATTGTGTTGTAAACGGCGGTCACGTCGTCATCGTCTTCGAGAAGACCGGTGAGCTTGTTCAGAGTCTCACGCTGTTCGGCAGTGACGTCCTTCAGGTCCACGTTAGGAATCCTTTCGAAACCTCCGGATACGAGCTCGTAACCGTTGTCCTCGATGAATTTCTGGATTGCGCCGTATGAACTGTAAGCACCGTAGATCACGATGTTCCTGGTCACGTTGTCATCCTCGTCCACCTGCTCTTCGATGAAAACCTCCGGATCGTCGTCGCAGTCGCAGAGCTCGAGCTGGAGTTCGTCGGTGTCGAGACCTTCCTGGTCCTTGATGCGGAAAACGCATTTGTGGTCGAACATGAAGGAAACGCTGCCGCTGGTGCCCAGGGTTCCGCCGCACTTGGTGAAGTAGCTCCTGACATTCGCGACCGTACGGGTGTTGTTGTCAGTGGCGGCTTCCACGAGATAAGCAATGCCGTGAGGACCGTAGCCTTCGTATACGAGCTCCTTGAAATCACCCTGGTCTTTCTCGAGTGCCTTCTTGATAGCCCTTTCGACGTTCTCCTTCGGCATATTTTCGCTCCTGGCTTCTGCCATGAGGGCACGGAGCCTAGGGTTGCCGGTCACGTCGGCGCCACCCTGCTTGACAGCGATGGTGATCTCCTTGCCGATCTTGGTGAAGGTCTTTGCCATGTGACCCCACCTCTTGAACTTCCTTTCCTTGCGGAATTCGAACGCTCTTCCCATACTACTTGGCCTCCTGGCTTTCGATGCGGGTGATGTACTTGTCGATGTCGTAACCCTCCATGGACTGAGGATACTTGTCCTTGATCTGCTTGTAGAAGGAGAGAGCCTTTGCGTTGTCACCGGTCTCCTCGCAGACAACACCTGCCTTGAGGAGATAGCTGGCGGCGAACATATTGTCGGCCTGGGCGGCTGCCTTCTCGAAATAGTTGAGAGCATCGCCGTACTTTTCGAGGCCTACATAGGCGTCACCGATGCAAGCAAGTGCACGTGCGGCGAGGATGTTGTCCTTGCCCTTGTACTTCTTGAGGAAGTCGATGGCTTCCTGGTAGTTGCCGAGCTGGAGCTCGCAGAGACCGGCGTAGAGATATACATCCTTGCCGCCCTTGGCGCCGTACTCGTCGATGATCTGGGAGAAACCGAGGACGTTGCCGTCGCCGTTGAGGGCGAGGTCGTACTCACCGTTGCGGAAGTTCGCCTCTGCAGGGAACATCTGTGCGGTGGCTTCCTGGCACTTAGGCTGGTAGATGAACTTGTACCAAGCCACGAATGCAAGACCCAGGACGAGGAGGGTCAGGAGGATCGTATAGATCGTCTTCTTGTTCTCACGGAAGAACTGGTCGGTCTTGGAAACGGTCTCGTTCACCCTTTCCTGGCGCTCCTGCTCTTTCAAAATTTCTTTTTCCTTTGCCATTTTATTGCTGTTTTTGTTATTACCTTTTATTAACAGACCGCAAAAATACAAAAAATTGTTAAATCCTCCAATTATTGGAAGCGCTATGTCAATTAGGTCGAAAATGGTTATATTTGCATTGCAAGAAAGCCCCCCAGATGCCGACTCTCAAGAAAATAGTCATTCAGGATTTCAGGAATATCGCTTTCCAGGAACTGTCCTTTTCCCCTAACGTAAACTGCATTTCCGGGGGAAACGGGGAGGGCAAGACCAACTTGCTGGATGCGATATGGTACCTGTCTATGACCAAGAGCGCCTTCTCGCCGTCGGACCGTTTCAACTTCCGGTACGGGTGCGATGCGTTCTCCCTTGCGGGGACGTACGCCATGCCGTCGGGACTCTCCAGCGTGATCACGATGAGCGTGTCGTCCTCGGGCGAAAAAAAGGTCCGTCGGCAACTCTTTCGAGGGCTATCACGTCAACACCGCGGGACCGGCGAGGATGAAATTGAGTTTCGAGCCTTACGAGCTCACGCTTCGCCACACTTTCACAGTTGCCTCATATTCAAGGACAACCACCCCTGACGTCCAGTTGAAAATAGAGTACGATGGCTTCACCGGCTATGGCGAGGCT
>ONNK01000197.1 GCA_900319185.1 uncultured Bacteroidales bacterium | reverse complement strand
TGGACTACCGGGCCACCAAGAAGCTCCTTTCTACATACATCGAGCCCTTCCCGGGATATATCTCCCCGCGTGACGGACGCGTGCATACGACTTTCAACCAGGCACTTACGGCTACTGGACGCCTTTCCTCCTCCAATCCCAACCTGCAGAACATCCCCATCCGCACCGAGCGCGGCAAGGAGATACGCAAGGCCTTCGTCGCCGGCACTCCCGGCGCCTTGATCCTGTCGGCCGACTATTCCCAGATCGAGCTGCGCATCATGGCCCACTTGAGCTGCGACGCCCATCTGGTCGACGCCTTCCGCCACGGCGTGGACGTCCACGCCGCGACTGCGGCCAAGATCTTCGGCGTCCCCCTCCCTGAGGTGACCGCCGACCAGCGCCGCATCGCCAAGACCGCCAATTTCGGCATCATGTACGGCATCTCCTCGTTCGGGCTTTCGCAGCGCCTGCGCTGTTCCCGTTCCGAGGCCAAGAAGATCATCGACGACTATTTCGCCTCCTTCCCGTCCATCCGATCGTTCATCGACGACACCGTCGCCATGGCGCGCGAGACGGGCTATGTTGAGACCCTCTTCGGCCGTCGCCGCTACATTGCCGACATCAATTCCAAGAACGCCACGGTGCGCTCGCTGGCCGAGCGCAATGCTGTCAACGCCCCCATCCAGGGCACTTCGGCCGACATCATCAAGCTCGCGATGGTCGCCATCGACTGCCGCATGCAGGCCGAAGGCTACCGCAGCTCGCTCGTCCTCCAGATCCACGACGAACTCCTCTTCGAGGCCCTTCCGGACGAGCTTGACAGCCTCACGGCAATGGTCGTGGACGAGATGGAGAATGTCATAAAGCTTTCGGTCCCCCTGACCGTAGAATGCAACCATGGACACAACTGGCTCGAGTCACATTAATGACCTGGTCCGCCAGGCCATAGCCGGCAACGGGACCGCTTTCACGGCCCTGTGGGACCTGCATATCGATTCGCTTAGGGCCTTCGTCAAGAAATGGCTCAAGAACCTCGACGACCTGTACATCGACGACATCTGCAGCCGGAGCTTCGAAAAGGCTTTCCGCCAGATCGGCTCGTACGACCCCTCCAAGAGCCAGTTCATCACCTGGCTCAGGACCATCGCCCGCAACACCGCCCTGGACCTCCTGGAGCAGGAAAACAGGGTGCACAACCAGATGGTCTCCATCGACGACTTCTACAAGCAGGCCATGATGGTGGACTCCCTGCCCGACCAGATGGCCTCCCCGCTGGAGTCCATCATCGAGGGCGAGGACAGGGAAGAGACCCAGGGCTATGTCGACAAACTGCCTGCCCTCTACCGCGAGGTCGCGCGCAAGCGCCTCATCGAAGGCCTGCAGTACAAGGAAATAGCCCAGGAGATGGACATGGAGCTCAACACCGTGCGCACCCGCATCCGCCGCGCCAAGGCCATCATCGAGCGCATGCGCAAACAGGAGGAAGAGTGACCCGCGCCCGCTGCGCCTTCCCCTTCGCTCTTTCCCCAAACACCACAGATCATGCTATTTGACGAATTCAGCAATATAGTACAGGCGGAGTTCCCGGACCTGACGGCGGAGCAGCTGGACCGCTTCCGCGCCATGGAGGCGCTGTATCTGGACTGGAACTCCCGCATCAACGTCATCTCCCGCAAGGACATGGACGGCTTCTATGAGCACCACGTCCTCCACTCCCTCGCCATCGCCTCCTACTGGCTCCGCGAAGGCATTATCCCTTTCGCCACGGCTGCCGCTCCGGCCCCCTCAGCCCTCCCTTCGGCCGCTCCGTTCGCCTCTCCGGCTCTTGCCCCCGCGGAGGCTCCCTCCGCCCCACGCCTCTCTGTCCTGGACGTCGGGACTGGCGGCGGCTTTCCCGGCATACCCCTCGCGGTCCTTTTCCCGCAGATGGATTTCACCCTCTGCGACAGCGTCGGCAAGAAGACCATCGTCGCCGCCGCCGTCGCCGAGGCGCTCGGGCTGGACAACGTCACCGTTGTCAACGCCCGCGCCGAGTCCCTGCCCACCGTCTACGACCTCGTCGTCTCGCGGGCGGTCACGACCCTGGACAACTTCTACCCTTGGGTCCGAGACCGTTTCCGCTACAGCATCTTCTACCTCAAGGGCGGCGACGTCAACGCCGAGATCGCCCAGCTCATGGGCCGCAACCGCCTGAAAAAGGGGAGTGTACGCACCTGGCGCGTGGACACTTGGCTGCCCGGAGAATATTTTCAAGAAAAATTTGTCATTCAGATTGAAAAAGACTACCTTTGCAGTCCTATTGTCGAATAATATATAAAAATTAAGATAATGAAAAGAACATATCAACCTTCGAACCGCAAGCGCGTC
>ONNK01000154.1 GCA_900319185.1 uncultured Bacteroidales bacterium | reverse complement strand
GATTTTTTTCCGCCGAAAAAAAACCGGAAAGGACTTCCAACGCGATAAATGGCAGAAACAGAAGTGCGGACTCTATGCGGAGCATGAAGCCGAAAGAGATGATCAGCGTTCCGGCAAAGAGCCATGCCAGCGAGCGTTTCTGCCTCATAGATGTGAACAGGATCAAAAGACCGGCCAGCACGATCGCTGCTGTCTGGATCGTATAATTCGCGTTCCACACAGTGATGCCCGAAGAAAAAAGCAGAATGGACATCCCTGTCGTAAGGGCGATCGATATTTCCCTGACTCCTGATCCCCGGAAGAACCCCCTGGAACGGGCACGGGGAAGATAAAGGGAAGAATCTGTGAAAGTGGTGAGATTTTTTTGACCGGATCCTGTAAAGGCAGAAACAGCAAACAGGTCGAACAGAAGGGCTATACTGCAGATAACCGCAATATGGACAAGCAGGGTAAAGACATCTGCTGTGGGAAACAAGGGTGTGAGCCATTTTATGATCAGGCAAAGCAAGGGATGGATATACTGGCAGAAGTTGTTCTCTCCGTAATATCCTTCAGTCACAACAGCCACACCGATGTTGTCCGTGCTGATAGCCGCCGTCGCTATGACGCGCACCGCCGTGCCGGACAGCATGTCTGCGCTGCAGCGGGTCCTGGTGCGGATCATCAGGGCGTCGGCATCCACGATGTCTGCGTGGCTGATATCCTCGCCCTTGAGATATACGACGTCGGCGTAGGGCTCGAAGACACCCTCGACGAACGGGATCATGCGGTCGATGACGATTTTCATGGCTTATTTCAAAATGAGTTCGCGTACGAAAGATACACGGGGGTCGTCCTTGACGAAAAGCTCGTCCATGGACAGGATGTGGTTGATCCTCTCCACAAGTTCCGCGTTCTGGAAGGAAAGGTGGTTGCGCACGACGGAAGAGTTCAGCGTGATGTACAGCTTCCCGTCGCGGAAAAAGCGTTTCAATGTGTACTGGGCGGCCCCGGAGGCCTCGTCCCAGGCCGCGAAGATGCGGTGGGTATTGAGGCCGGCGGAGAGTTTCATGGACTTGATGTACATGGGGACAAGCTCCTCCATCGACAATGCCCGCTTGCGGGTGATGCGTACCGGACTTTTCTTCTCCATGCTATTCCTCCATCCGGGTGAAAGTACCGTCCACGGTCTCGAAATAGCTGCGGTCATCCGTCAGCGCGTTGACGATGCCGGCGAGCCGGACCTTGTTGCTGTCGGAAAGGAATATCTGGCCGAAATCGGCCCCGGCCACCATCGAGAGCAGGTTGGACACACGGTTCATGTCCAGTTTGTCGAAAAGGTCGTCCAGAAGGAGTATGGGAGCGAAGCCGTAGGATTCCTTCATGATCTCGTACTGAGCGAACTTAAGGGATACGAGGAAAGACTTCTGCTGGCCCTGGGACCCGCACTTGCGGATGGGATAGCCGTTCATTGTGAAGAGGAAATCGTCCCGTTGGACGCCCACCGTAGTATATTTCAGCGCCCTGTCGCGGTCGCGGCAGGCCTTGAGCTGGGCGGCCAGCTCTCCCCTGTCCGCATCGGTCCGGTATTCTATGCCTACCTCCTCCCGTCCCCCGGAGAGTTCGGTATAGTACGCCTGGACGACAGGAGCCAGAGCCTCGGCAAGGCTCCTGCGCCCCTCTGCGATGGGAGCGGCCAGGGCCGAAAGGCGCGCGTCGAACGCATCCATCAGGTCCGGGTCCGGGTCCGGAGACTTGAGCAGGCGGTTACGCTGGAGGAGATAGCGGTTGTACTGCTGTACGTTGTCAAGATATGCATGTTCCATCTGGGACAGGACCGCATTCATGAACCTCCGACGTTCCTCGCCCGACTCGCTTACCATGGATATGTCGGAGGGAGAGACTAGGACGATGGGAAGCACGCCGACGTGCTCGGAGACACGCTTGTATGGCTTGTCGTCACGCTTGACCTTCTTCTCTCCGTCGGAGGTGACGGAGACGGAGAAACGCGACTCCAGCCCGTTGGGCATCATATAGGATCCTGCGATGGCGAATGCGTCGGTCCCGTACCGGAAATTGAAGCGGTCTGAAGCCCCCAGTGCGCTCTTGGTCATCGAGAGATAATAGATGGCGTCGATGAGGTTGGTCTTGCCCTCCCCGTTGTTGCCGGAGATACAGTTTATGTTGGGGGAAAAGACCAGTTCCTGCAGGGCTATGTTCCTGAAATCCTGGACCACTATTTTCTTGAGTACGGGCATAAATCGGCGTTGTTCTTTGCAAAGTTATCATTTTTTTCTATTTTTGCGTTCTGTTTCGGCCGATTGGTTGAAACAACACCCTACCGATAATATAATATCAACAATATGGCAAAGGAAAACCTTAAACAGAAGGAAGCTCTCCAGCAGGAGAGAATCAACGAGACCGTCTCAAAGACCGAGCAGTTCTTCAATGAGAACAAGAACCTCATCTACGGTATCATCATCGCCGTCCTCGTGATCGGATTCGGCATACTCGCATACAACCAGTGGATCCTCAAGCCCAAGCAGGCAGAAGCCATGGAGCAGATGTACCCGGCCGAAGCCGCTTTCGCCGCAGGCGAATACGACCTCGCCCTCAACGGAGACGGCAACATCCTTGGCTTCAGGGACATCCTCGATGAGTACGGCACCAAGGGAGGCAAGGACATCTACCTCTATTCCGGTGTCTGCGAGCTCCAGCTCGGCAACTACGAGGAGGCCATCAAGGACCTCAAGAAGTACAAGGGCAAGGACCACATCCTCGCCGCCCGCGCCCTCGCCTGCATCGGTGACGCTTACACCGGGCTCGAGGACTACGATACTGCCATCAACTACTTCGAGAAGGCTGCCGACCTGTCCGACAACGTCTACTCCGCCGCATACCTGCTCAAGGCCGGTGTCGCATACGAGGAGCTCGGCAACGACGACAAGGCCCTTGTCTGCTACAAGAAGATCAAGGACAACTACCTCCAGTCCATCGAGGGTTACGACATCGACAAGTACATTTCCAGAATCGAATCCAAATAGTCTGAACCATGGGAAGAGCGTTTGAGTTCCGCAAGGAAAGGAAGATGAAGAGATGGGGCCACATGGCCCGCGTCTTCACCAAACTTGGAAAGGAGATCACCATCGCCGTCAAGAACGGCGGTCCCGACGTGACCGGCAACCCCCGCCTCCGCGCCCTCCTGGCCGAGGCCCGTTCTGAGCAGATGCCCAAGGAGAACATCGAGCGCGCCATCAAGAAGGCGACGGACAAGACCCTGGGTGACTTCAAGGAGATCGTATACGAAGGCTACGGCCCTCACGGCATCGCCTACCTCGTAGAGGCTGCAACCGACAACAACACCCGCACCGTGGCCAACGTCCGCAGCTACTTCAACAAGTGCGGAGGTTCGCTCGGCACAACAGGTTCCGTCAGTTTCATGTTCGACCACAAGTGCGTGTTCCGCATCAAGGAAGATCCTGCCAAGCCCATCGACATCGAGGAGCTTGAGCTCGAACTCATCGACTACGGCGCCGAAGAGGTGTTCAAGCAGGAGGTCGAGGACGAGGACGAGAACGTCACCGTCGAGATCAGCATCTACGGCGACTACACCGCCTACGGCAACCTCCAGAAGTTCATCGAGGAGAATGGCTATGAGCTCATCTCCGGAGGCTTCGAGCGTATCCCGAACGTGGACCTCAAGGACGTCACCCCCGAGCAGCGCGCCACCCT
>ONNK01000153.1 GCA_900319185.1 uncultured Bacteroidales bacterium | reverse complement strand
ATTGACCGAGAAGGCCGGACACTTCGACAGGGTCAGTCGGTTGTTCAGGAAATACTCCGCGGATTTGCGCTCCTGCCTCATATGGTCCGACATGGTTTTGATGTCGTCGATGTTGGCCACAAGCTCTGCGCGGACCAGCTCAAGGGCGGAGCGAACCTCGCGGCGGACATGGGCGCGGTCGATTACGCCCTGGACACTGAATGTGATGATGATACCAAGGACTACCGACAGGAGATGCCTGAAAAAAGCTTTTGTTGTTTCTCTCATATCCGTTATATGCTTTCCAAAGATAATAATCTTTTGCGGAAAAACACTTATTTTTGTAATGTCAAACCGTTCAAAATGTTCCGTTTCCGTATCATTCCAGTGTTGTTTTTCCAGCTAGCCGTCTTTTTCCCGGCCGTTGCGCAGGACAACACCCCCTTCGTCCGGCGCGTGTTGGACAAGCTCCTGGAGCCGTCAGTCGAGCTCGACCCCGAGGCTGTGTATCAGCCGGCTGCCCGCTGGACCTTCGCCCTTACTGGCGACCTGAGGCAGGCCGGCATATCCCAGTACAATTTCTTCGACATGGGCGTGGACGATTCCAGTGAGGGCGTTACGGATGTTATCAGCAACATCTGGACGTCTGCGGAAACCCGTCTCCGCGGGGACATACACAAGGTCGTCGGTTTCCAGGTCGGTTATGGCAACATCAGTTTCAGCCTTGGGAAGAAAATCGGCGGCGGAGGAACCAACAGCACATATGCATTTGACTACATGAACGCCGGCTATGCCCTCCAGGTACAGTATTTCAGCTATTCTCAGCCGGTCGATTATTCTTTCGTCATCGGGGTCGATGACGAAGCCCTGTACGACGAAACCGGTGTGACAGAAGACCCCGGTTCCATGAAAGCATTCATCGCCGATGCGATGTATGCCTTCAACCGCAGGTCTTTCGCTTACTCTGCGGCCTACAAGGGGAACAAGATGCAGCGCAGGAGTGCAGGCAGCTGGATGTTCGGTACCAAACTGATGCTCAGCGAGTATATGATGGAGCCCGGCGAGGAGGTTGTACAGTGGGCAGGCGGCCAGGCCAGGCATACTTCAACCCAGATATCCTTCGGCGGCGGTTACTCATTCAATTTCGTACCTTTCCACCGCCAGCCTTACGGTGACAGGGAAAAAGGACTGAGGAATCTTGTCTTCAATGTTACGGCCTTGCCGATGGTGACGCTTTTCAACCAGTTCACAGCCACGCATTACGAACTTGATCCCGATGCTGATACCATCGTTTTCATCCCGGTACAGAAGGCTGTCATGAACGGAAGGTTGAAGTTCAACTACATCGCACGGGCCGGTATCGGATTCACACGTGACCTGTTCACGGTCAACCTGTCAGCCAGTGTCGACAGTTTCGTCTATCAAGGTGAGATGGATCTTCCTGACAGCGACTGGCTGTATCGGTGGGCCGGCGCCTCAGGCGAGTTTACCCGCTGGTCTGTCGGACTGCGTCTGTGCAGGTGTTTCTAGAAATCGAATCCTATCGAGAAAGATACTGAGAAGCCCCTGAGATTGCACCATTGCACTCCCAGCATCATCGGGCCGATGATGGACTTCTGTCCCAGTTCCATTCCGAATGCATAGGCGGTAGGATTGGTCGTGACGAGGTCTTTCAAGAATTCCTTGTCCTGGAACACTCCTCCCCTGATGGTGAAGAAGTTCTTGTGGTTGATGCGGTAGCGCAGGTCCATCTGCGCGGTCGCCGCGAAACTGCCGGTGGTGTGGAAGCCGACGTTGAAACCGAAGAAAGGGATCTGGTTGTCGATGTACCTTCCTGCCATCGTACCGCCTGCTCCGAGGGTGTGGACGAAGTTCATGCGACCGGGATACTCTGTCTGCCATCCGGCATAGACCGAGGGTTGCATCAATATCCTTTGTCCCAGAGGAATGACCCCGGACATGTTGATGACGCCGACACTGTACGGGCGGACCTTGCCTTCGTAATGGTCTCCTGTCTCCGTCATTTCATCTTCCATGTATATGGAATAACCATCGAATACATAACGTGTGTTCAGCGTGAAACGAAAACCCTTGGTTGGGAAATAGCTCTCGTTGAAAGTGTCGTAGAGGATATCGGCGAAGGTGGACAACCACTTGCTCTTCCAATCCCAGCCCTGCCACTGCATATACTGGTCGAGATAGTACTCGAAAGGTTCGGTATCGTAGGCGAATCCGAGGCGGGTGCTTCCGTAGGTCATCCTGGAGTCCTTGGCATAGATCTCCGCCCTGGTGGTGGCGGCGTTGTAGCGGACTTTGGAGTAGTCGTCCCAGTAGCTGAAGTTCTTGTAGGAGTTCAGCGACGCTATGCCGAAAGTCGGCAGCTGGGCAAGGGGCTTGTAGGAAAGGTCGAAATTCAATGCCGTGACTTCGCCCGCCTTGAGTTCGGTGATAAAGCGCAGGCCGGAGAGTTTACGGGTCCCAAGACCCAGGTATGCACAGACATATACGGCTTCGTCAGTGTCGATATGGACACTCGTCCCGAACTCGTGGGTCTGGCCCTTCTGGCACTCAAAGATAAGCACATAAGGTTCTTCTGTACCACTGAGACGGTATGTGACCGACTCGAAAGCCCTGGTGCCGTACAGTGCGGAAAGGACATGTTCTATCTCTTCACGTCCATACATCCCGTCGCGCGGGAGAAGTGCCGGGCTTATGATGTACTCGGACTCCTTGGGCTCAAGTCCTTCGTATTGGATCTCACAGACCTTGACCTTGTGCTTGGAAATGTCGCTGGCGGCATTGTCCGTCGCAGGGCGCGTGCCGCCAGGCTGTGCGCCCACCCTCCGGGCGACGGCTTCGAATTCCTCCTTTTTCTCCTTGGAGAGTGCATATCCCTGGGCGATGATGTCATCCACGCTTTCGGAGTCGAAGGACAGCATATTGTATCCGGGGAGTTCATGCTGGAGAAGGATATCGGTCATATCGCGGTTGGTCTCGCTTATGTCAGCCGACATCAGCGTGATGTTCTGCATCGCCAGGCTGGCGAAGTTGCCGAGATCGGAGAGGTCGCGGTTGGTGGGCATCTCGGAACCGATGATGATGTCCGCCCCCATGGCCTTGGCTATGTCGACGGGGAAATTGTTGCGTGAACCTCCGTCACTTAGCACCATGCCCTCGAGACGGACGGGCCGGAAGTATCCGGGGATGGCCATCGTGGAGCGCATCGCATCCACAATGTGGCCGGAAGTCCAGTTCTTTTCGTTGAGGCTGAGCATATCGGTAGCGACGCAGTAGAACGGTACCGGCAACTTCTCGAAGCCCAGGGAATCCTGATATCCGACGGATACTGAGCTCAGGGTGTTGCGGACGTTGAAACCGAAGAGGAAGCCGTCAGGGAGTCCCAGGCCGATCTTGGCCATCATCTCCTGGCCCATGTCGCCGGTGCGGGTGTCGCTCTGTTCGTAGTTCCTGTCATACTTGAGCTGCTTCTTGACCTTGTCCTGGAGGTCTTCGTCATCGTAGTGGAAAGGAACCGTGACAGCGAAACGTTCCTTGTTGCGCCGTAGTTCATATGTCTGGAAACTGTCCGGAATCTTGTCCGACATCATCACGGTCCAGTCTATGGAGCGGACCAGCGAATCAAGGTAGTGCGCGTCGTAGCCGAACGAATAGAGGCCTGCGACCAGGCCGCCCATGCTGGTGCCTCCGATGAGGTCGACCGGGATGCCCATCTCCTC
>ONNK01000071.1 GCA_900319185.1 uncultured Bacteroidales bacterium | reverse complement strand
GTAGAGCGCTCTTCGTCCCCGGAAATCCTGATCTTTCCCTTCCCGATGACTGCCGGGAACTTCTCCTGGACTCCGGATACGGAAATCCTGTGCATAGCTGCCGCAATCTCATCCGTGTTTTTGGACCCATCAAAACTGAAATCAAGGATATGGCTTACCCTATGACCGTCAAAAAGCAGTTTGACGGACTTCGGGCTATATGTAGCGTACCCTTCAGCAAGGCTGGACGGGCAATTCCTTATATCTATCATATGCCAACAGGTTCAATATGTACAGCACCTATGAAATCCTTCCCCGCCATCGCGGAAAGCAGTCCGAAGAAATCATTCTCGTCAATCCTCAAAAACCTGCAGATCACCTTGCGATTGGCACCCTCAGGAAGCATGTTCGTAAAGAAAGGGAACAGAAAGTCGGATTCAAATGCTTCTTTTGACTTCGGCAATGTTACCGATACCGACGGGCTGTCCGATGAAAGATAATCCTTATCATACTGAAAGACATAACCCTTGCCCGGGTGTTGCTCCGTAAGCACACCCGCCTTGCGGTCATTCATGTAAACTTCAAGTTGTCTCATGTCCTATCATCAAACTGTTTGACGGACCTTGAATACGACTTCCATCCCCAGTACATCCAGGATCCTGGAGACCGTGGACAACGAAGGATTACCCTTCCCTCTCTCAATATCCTTGACCGTCGCCAAGCCGACACCCGCCATTTCGGCAAGGTCCTGTTGGGAAATGGCAAGGGTCCTGCGGCGCGATTTCATTACTTCTTGTAAGCCCATAAGTCCAATAAATCATACTTTCAGAGCAAAAATAGGAAGAATAATCCAAACGCGCAACAAAAAGTTTATTAAATTGTACTTTTTGCGTAAAACGACAAGAAAAGCGCGGATCCTTATCGGAATCCGCGCTTATTCCATATGGTCGGTATCAACGCTACAGGAGGCGGGAAAGATCCTTCTCCTCGATGACGTTCAGGCGGTTGGCGGAGATGATGTCGGCGGCTTTCTCGGCATTGTCCGTACGGAAGATGAGGACTCCCTTGCCGTTGAGCAGGAAGGAGTAGAGGTAGGCGATGCTGATGCCCTCGCCGGCGAAGATCTCGATGGCGTCGGCGGCCTTGCCGGGACGGTCGTCGAGCTCGATGGCGAAGACCTCGCAGAGCGAGACGGCCACACCGGCCTCCTTGAGGACCTTGTAAGCCTTTTCAGGCTGGGAGCAGATGATACGGCAGATACCGTAGTCGGCGGTATCGGCGATGGTGGAGGCGATCAGCTGGATGTTCTCCTGCTTGAGAAGCTGGAGCACTTTCACGAGGGTGCCCGACTTGTTCTCGATAAAGACGGAAAGTTGATGGACTGTCATAGTTCTATAGATTTAATACTTCTTTCTGGTATCAACGACACGTACGGCCTTGCCCTCGCTCTTCGGCAGGGTGTTCTTGGGCACGAGGCGGACCTTCGGGGTGATGAGGATCTCGTCGCGCAGTTGGCGGGTGATCTCCCGGCTGAGGGCCTGCAGCTTGGAGTAGTCATCGATGTATAGGTCTTTCATCTCCACGTCGACGATCATGGCGTCATTGCCGTCCACGGTTTCGAGGGTGATGAGATAGTCGGAGGCAAGCTCCTGGAACTGCATCAGGATGGTCTCGATCTGGATCGGGAAGATGTTGACGCCCTTGAGGATGATCATGTCGTCGCTGCGACCCTTCATGCGGTCGAGGCGGATATGGTGGCGTCCGCAGGGGCATTCGCCCGGCAGGATGCGGGTCAGGTCGCGCGTGCGGTAGCGCAGCAGCGGCATGGCCTCGCGCTTGAGCGTGGTGAGCACGAGCTCACCGACCTGGCCGTCGGGAACGGGCTCGAGAGTGTCGGGATCGACGATCTCGACGATGTAGTAGTCCTCCCAGATGTGCATGCCGTTCTGCTCGGGGCACTCGAAGGCAACGCCCGGGCCGCACATCTCCGACATTCCGAAGGAGTTGTAGGCCTTGACGCCGAGCATGTCCTCGATGCGCTTGCGCGTATCCTCGGAATGGGGCTCAGCGCCGATCACGAGTGTGCGGAGCTTCGTGTCCTTGCGCGGATCTATGCCCCTCTCGACCATCACCTCATGCAGGCGGGAAGCATACGAAGGGATGGCATGCACCACGGTCGTACCGAAATCCGTGAAGAACTTGAGCTGGCGCAGGGTGTTGCCGGCAGCCGCCGGAACGGTCAGCATGCCGACTTTCTCGGCACCGTACTGGAAGCCGAGGCCGCCGGTGAACATGCCGTAACCGGAGGTGTTCTGGAACACATCCTCGGGGCGGCAGCCCACCATCCAGAGGCAGCGGGCGACGGCATTGGCCCACTCGTCCAGGTCCTTCTGCGTATGCAGGATGACCGTGGGATTGCCGGTGGTGCCGCTGGAAGAGTGCAGGCGCACGCATTTGTCAAGCGGAACCGAGGCAAGGCCAAAAGGATAGGTATCGCGAAGGTCCTGCTTGGTGGTGAAAGGAATCTTCTTGAGGTCATCAAGCGTACGGATATCCGAAGGCGACAGCCCCGCCTTGCGGAAACGCTCCTTGTAGAAAGGTGAATCCATGCAATGCTTGACCGTGGCCTGCAGCCTCTCAAGCTGCAAGGCCTCTATCTCGGAACGGGAGTATCCTTCCTCCGGATTGAAGAACTTCTGGTAGGACATAACTTTTGTTTATTGTAGTTTTCTGTTGTCTATAACGAATTTGCTCTTGCCCTGGCTGCGTTCGATGGTATTCGGAGCCTTGATCTGGACCTTGACGCTGATGCTGAGGACACTCTTGATCTTCTCGGCGATCTTCTTTTCGAGGTCGGTGATCGGGGTGAGGGTATCGAAGCCGGAGTCGAAGTAATCCTGGCGCACCTCCACCTGGATGGTGAGGGTGTCGAGGTTGTTGACGCGGTCGACGATGAGCAGGAAGCGCGGGGCGCACTCCGGCATGCCGAGTATGACGCTCTCCACCTGGGACGGGAAGACGTTGATACCGCGGATGATGAGCATGTCGTCGCTACGGCCCATGATGCGGCCCATACGCACGGAAGTGCGGCCGCACTCGCATTCGCCCTCCATGAGGGAACAGAGGTCGCGCGTGCGGTAGCGCAGCAGCGGCATACCTTCCTTGGTGAGGGTGGTGAACACGAGTTCACCGACCTGGCCGGCGGGAAGCGGCTCTAAAGTAGCAGGATCGACAATCTCGGGGAAATAGTGGTCTTCGCAGATATGCGAGCCGTTCTGGCACTCGCACTCGTAGCTGACGCAGGGACCCATGATCTCGCTCAGGCCATAGAGGTTGTAACCCTTGAGGCCAAGGCGTCTCTGTATCTCCTGGCGCATGCTCTCGGTCCAAGGCTCGGCGCCGAAAGCGCCGACCTTGAGTTTGATCATGTCGGGGGTGATACCCATCCTTTCCATGGTCTCGGCGAGATACAATGCATATGAAGGGGTACAGGCAATGCCGGTAACACCGAGATCGCGGAGAAGACGTACGTGTTTCTCCGTATTTCCGGTTGAAGTAGGCAGCACGGCGGCACCGAGGTGCTCGACACCATAGTGGACGCCAAGACCGCCGGTGAAAAGGCCATACCCATAAGCGACGCTGAACACGTCGTCACGGGTGATGCCGTAAGCGGTGAGACAACGGGCCATGCATTCACTCCAAATCTCGACATCCTTGCGGGTGTAACCGACTATCGTGGGATTGCCGGTAGTGCCGGACGACGCATGGAAACGGATGATCCTGTCCATGGGAGCGGCCTGAAGCCCGGTAGGATAGTTGTCCCTGAGGTCCTGCTTGGTCGTGAACGGGAGCTTGACTATATCATCGATGGAGGTGATGTCACCCGGGGTAAGGTCCATCTCCTGCATCTTGTGCCTGTAGAACGGGACATTGTGGTACACATTGTCCACAATCTTGTGCAGGCGCTTGCCCTGAAGCTCGCGCATCTGCTCCCGCGGCATCGATTCTTTGTTGGGATTCCAGATCATATATATATAAGTTCGTTTGTCCTGTACTACTTAAGTCCAGCCTCGAGGCCGATGTCGAAAGCCTTGCGGTTGGCGGCGACGATGGCTTCGCCCTTGCGGGCGAACACGCGGCCGATGGCCGCCCTGAGGGCATCGGCATCCAGGATGCCGATGGCGGGAGCCGCCATGCCGAGCAGCACCATGTTGGCGCCCTTGGGGTTGCCGCAGGCACGGGCAGCCTCCTCGATGTCGAGCATGACGACGTCCGGAAGGGATGAGAGCTCTGCCATGAGGGCTTCTTCCGACGGATAGTTCGGTATGTTCACGAAAGGCTTGGCCGAAGTGACGACACGGCCGTCAGCGGCCAGGTACGGGAGATAACGCAGTGCCTCCATGGGCTCCATGGAGATGATGAGGTCGGCCGATCCGCACGGGATGAGGTCGCTGTAGATCACTTCCGAGGAGAGCCTGAGGTTGGACTGGACGTCGCCTCCGCGCTGGCTCATGCCATGTACTTCCGCCTGCTTGAGGAAAAGACCAGCCGCAGTTGCGGCCTCACCTATGACGGTGGCGATGGAGAGGATGCCTTGGCCTCCCACGCCTGAGAGTATTATATCCTTTTTCATTTCTTGTGGCGTCTGAGGGTCTGCATGCATTCGCGGCGCGGGATGATCACGGACACGCCGTCGTATTCGATCTCCTCGCGGATGATCCGCGTGATCTCCTCCATGTTGGCAGGGAGCGGGACGACAACCCTGACGTGCTCAGGCTCGACGCCGAGGCCGAGGCAGATGGCCTCGAACTTGTTGGTGCCGGCGGAGTCCTGGCCGCCCGTCATGGCGGTGGTGAGGTTGTCGGATATGATGACGGTGATGCGGGAGTGGTCGTTGACCGCATCCAGCAGGCCGGTCATGCCGCTGTGCGTAAAGGTCGAGTCGCCGATGACGGCGATGGCGGGGAACACGCCGGCATCGGCGGCACCCTTGGCCATGGTGATGGAGGCGCCCATGTCGACGCAGCTCGCAAGAGCGCTGAACGGAGGCAGCGCGCCGAGGGTGTAGCAGCCGATGTCGCCGAAGATCCGGGCATCCAGATACTCGGCAGCGACCTTGTTCAGCGCGGCGTAGACGTCGCGGTGGCCGCAACCAGGGCAGAGCTGGGGCGGACGCGGCGCGAGGTTCTGCGCGTTGCCGAAGGAGCGGCCGGCAGGTACGCCGAGCGCAGCCGCGACGTTGTCGGGCGTGAGCTCGCCGGTCCGCGGCAGCCGGCCGGTCAGGCGGCCTTCGACGGCGAAGCCGGCTCCGAGCAGGGCCTTCACGCCCTGCTCCACGACCGGCTGGCCGTCCTCCACCACGAGGATGGAGTCACAACGGGCGGCCATGGCCTTGATCTGGGCCTCCGGAAGAGGATATTGCGAGACCTTGAGAAGCGTAATATCCTGGACACCGGACTCTTTTACGTAATTGTAGCCTATACCGCAGGCGATCACGCCGCGAGTTCCGGCGCCTTCGAGGCTGTTGTGAGGGGTCTGCTCCGAAGCGGCCAGCAGCAGGGGATGCTTGTCGATGAGCTTGATATACTGCCTCCTGGCGATGGCCGGAAGGAGAACCCAGCCGCGGTCGGAGGAAGGATTGAGGGCATTCTGGGTATCCTGCTCACCGGTGACGACCGCCGCGCGCGAATGCGCCAGGCGTGTCACCACGCGGAACACCACGGGCAGTTTCACCTGCTCGGAGAAGGCGAATGCCTCGCGTATCATGTCATAGGCTTCCTGCTGGTCCGAAGGCTCGAAAGTCGGGACCATGGCGAACTGCGCATAGAAGCGGGAATCCTGTTCGTTCTGGGACGAGTGCATGGAAGGGTCGTCTGCGGCAAGGACGACGATACCGCCATTGACTCCCGTCACGGCGGAATTGACGAATGCGTCGGCACATACGTTCATGCCGACATGCTTCATGCATACGAGGGCGCGTTTGCCGGCATAGGACATGCCCAGGGCGGCCTCCATGGCTGTTTTTTCATTGGTACACCAGCGGCTCCGAACTTCCGGGGCATGGGTCTGGATGAACTCGGTGACTTCGGTGGAAGGCGTTCCGGGATAGGAGTACACGCCGGACAGGCCGGCATGCAGCGCTCCAAGGGCGACCGCCTCGTCTCCGAGCAACAATTTCTTTTCTGACATATCGTGACTATTTGATCTCAAAACTCTCTGCGTCGTCAAGGACCGGGAACTTGGCCCGGAAAGCCTCGAGGACGTCCATGTCCAGGCTTACGATCACCGTCTCCTCGCGGCTGGGGGCGCAGGCCGCCATCGTCGCCCCGTAGGGGTCGACTGCGGCAGTGCCGCCGCCATACTCGCACGCCGGGTCCTTCCCTACCCTGTTGACACCCAGTACATAGCACTGGTTCTCGATGGCCCGGGCCCTCAGGAGGGTGTCCCAAGGGAACTGGCGGACGGATGGCCAGCTGGCTACATATATCGCGGCGTCGTAGTCCTTGCGGTTGCGGCTCCACACAGGGAAACGAAGGTCGTAGCAGACGTTAAGGAGGAAACGGAATCCCCTCCACTCCACCACGACGCGTTCCTCACCACGTGTAAAGCGGTGATGCTCACCACTGTAAGTAAACAGATGATGCTTGTCGTAAACCGTGACCTCTCCGTCAGGCTTGACGAACCAGAAACGGTTGTGAAAGCCGTCCGCATCATGTAGAGCCACACTGCCGGCGATGGCGCAGTCCATCTTGCGCGCCTTTGCCTTCATCCATTCCAGCGTGGCGGAAGGAGCCTCCTCGGCGATGCCTTCCGGCTGGGTGGCGAATCCCGTGGAGAACATCTCCGGCAGGACGACGAGGTCCACTGCCGGCATGCCGTCCATGACGGCGTCCAGCCGGCTCCGGTTTGTCACCGGGTCGGCCCACACGATATCATACTGTACCAGGGCTGCTTTCATAACAAATACACTACTGCCTCCGATGAGGTTATTTCTTGCTAATTTAAGCATTTTAAATCTATTTTAAGAATTTTTAGGAATTATTTTCTACCTTTGGGAAAATACAGGTTACAGCACTATGTACAAAATCATCAAAAAGGAGATGCTGACACCTACCATCTGCAGGATGGAGGTAGAGGCTCCGAGACTCGCGGCCGCCGCGAAACCCGGTCAGTTCCTGATCGTAAGGGCTGACGAGAAAGGAGAACGTATTCCGCTGACTATCAGCGATTTTGACATCAAGAAAGGCACCGTCACCATCGTGACGCAGCCCATCGGCGCCTCCACCACGGACATCGTGGCCTTCGAGGAGGGCGAGTCTTTCGCCGATGTGGTAGGCCCTCTCGGCAATCCTTCCGATTTCATCGAAAAGTCTCCTGAGGAGCTTGCAGCCAGCCATTTCATCTTCATTGCAGGCGGTGTGGGTACCGCTCCTGTCTACCCACAGGCCAAGTGGCTGCATGAGCATGGCGCCAAGGTCGACGTCATCATCGGTGCCAAGACCGCCAGCCTCCTGATCTACAAGGAGGAGATGGCTGCAGTCTGCGACAATCTCCATATCTGTACCGATGACGGTTCCGAAGGTTTCCACGGTATGGTCACCGCCCTGCTGGAGAAGCTCGTGAACGACGGCAACAAGTACACCCAGGCCGTTGCCATCGGCCCTATGATCATGATGAAGTTCACCACCCTCACGGCCAAGAAGCTCGGTCTGCCCATCGTGGTCAGCCTCAACACGCTGATGGTGGACGGCACCGGCATGTGCGGCGCCTGCCGCGTCACCGTGGCCGGCAAGACCCGCTTCGCCTGCGTCGAGGGCCCCGAGTTCGACGGCTACGAGGTCGACTTCGACGAAGCCATGCGCCGTCAGGGCCAGTACCGCACCGAAGAGGCGGAAGCCCGTGAGAATCATGTATGTAGAATCGGTAGAGGAAAATAGCTATGGCAAACAGAATACCCAGGGTTCCGGTAAGGGAACAGGATCCGAAAGTCAGGGCGACCAACTTTGAGGAGGTCTGCTACGGATACAATGTCGAAGAGGCGATGCTGGAGGCGACCCGCTGCCTGCATTGCAAGAATCCACGCTGCGTGGGCGCCTGCCCCGTGGGCATTAAGATTCCCGATTTCATCGAGAAAGTCAAGGACGGCGACTTCGCCGCGGCAGCCGCGGTCATCGCCGAGGACTCGTCGCTGCCGGCCATCTGCGGCCGCGTCTGTCCGCAGGAGACGCAGTGCGAAGGCAGCTGCGTGCTCGGCGTCAAGGGCGAGAGCGTTGCCATCGGCAAGCTCGAGCGCTTCGTCGCCGACTGGACGCGGGAGCAGGGTAAGGCTCCTGCGGCTCCCGCAGCCGCTTCCAACGGCCGCAAGGTCGCGATCATCGGCTCCGGTCCTTCGGGCCTGGCCTGCGCCGCAGACCTTGCCAAGCTCGGCTACGACGTGACCATCTTCGAGGCCCTTCACCGTCCCGGTGGAGTGCTGGAGTACGGCATCCCCGAGTTCCGTCTGCCCAAGGACAAGGTCGTT
>ONNK01000142.1 GCA_900319185.1 uncultured Bacteroidales bacterium | reverse complement strand
ACGCGCTCCACGCCGCCGTCGGCCCCCTTCACGCCAATGCCCTGATGGACTGGTCGATGTTCACGATCCTCAGCCGCATGAACGCGGCCTCCTCCTTCCCCGAGGTGATGGCCGACCAGGTGGTGTTCTCCCTGCAGCGCCACGGTGACGATTGGTTCGGCGACCTCTTCCGCGAGAGGATAAGCCCGGAGGACGCGGAGAGGTTCAAGGACCTGTGGCTGGAGAAGGTGAAGGCCTTCGACCCCGGCATTGAGGAAGCCTGGATAGCCATCGACGGCTCGAACGCCGACTGCGGCGTGAGAGGCGGCGACCTCCCCGCCGCCGGCAAGGCCAAGTCACGCGGCGACGGCCCCGTCGTGGGGTACATGTACGCGGTGGACTCCCGCAACGGCCTGCCCCTGACCTACGAGGTGTTCTGCGGGAACGTGCCGGACACCAAGGCCCTGCAGAGGATGAGGAACCGCCTCCACCGCATGGGCTGCGAGCGCCCGTCCATCGAGGCCGTGGAGTCCCTCGGCTGGGACTGGGTGGTGATGCTGAAGAAGGACAACGTGGCGCACCTGGCGATGATGTCGCATGCCGGCGAGATAAGGTGGAACCTCGCCCACGTGGTGAACAGCCGCGGCGTGTTCGGCGTCAAGGGGGCGGCCCCCCTGTTCAAGGGCTCCGCGCGGGAAAGCTGCGTCTGCCTGTTCTACGACGGGGCTAACGGCACCGACCGGTCACTGAGGCTGATAGGGAAGGTGTTCGAGGCGGAGGAGGACGTCCGCAGGCAAATCGCCGGGGGCAAGGTCCCCCCGGTTCTCCCTCAGGGAGTGGAGAAGTACCTGGCGCTGAGGGAGGACGGGGGCGTGTGGACGACCGAGAGGAACCTCGAGGCCTGGCAGTCGGACCTGAACGCGAAGGGTTACTACTCCATGGCTTCGAACGTCGGGATGGAGGCTGCGGAGATGCACTCGACGTACTACCTGCGGGACACCTGCGAGAAGGCCTACTCGACGATGGGCTCCCAGCTCGGGAGCGACGTGACGAGGGTGCACAGCGACAAGGCCATACTGGCGCGGCACCTGGCCACCTTCATCGCCCAGATTATAAGGAGCGTGGTGGCGCGGGAATGCAAGGCGCTCAAGCTGGACACCGGGAGGATGCTGAAGGAGATGGACAGGCTCCACATTTCCCTCTACGATTCGGAGAAGTACGCCTGCGTGCATGACGAGAGCGTGCGACAGCGCAAGCTCCTAAAGACCATGGGCTTCACCGCCGAAGACCTCGAGGCTGTCGCCTCCGATGTCAACAGGAGGAACAGCGAGGCCGTCGTCAGCCAGGTCCACGCGATGCCCGTGAAAGCCGACCCGAAGGCGGAACGGCCGAGGGGTCGGCTGGCGAAGAAGCTGAGGGACATCTCCGAGGGCAGGAGACCCGCGGTGGAAGAGCCAAAGCCCAAGGGGAAGCGGGGAAGGCCGAAAGGGTCGAAGAACAGGAAGGCTTCCGAGAAGGCGGAGGCCGCCAAGCCCGAGCAGAAGAGGAGACCCGGAAGGCCGAAGGGAAGCAAGAAAGGCGGCAGGAAAGCAAGGGCCGACGAACCCAAGAGGCCACCGGGAAGACCGAAGGGAAGCAAGAACAAGAAGACGCTCGTCAGGGAAGCCGAACTGGCGAAACGGGAGAAAAGGATGAAACGAAAGAACGACAGTGGCTAATGTGCCATACCCCGCCCCCCCCGGTAGGGGTTGACAGCCTGCCGGGGGGAAGAAAATATTGCCAATTTTTCGAGGCTGTTTACGGCTCTAACCTGACTTCAAGGGTTAGTTTTATTTTTGTTCAAAGTTTTTACCAAAATCCGATAGATTCCGCATGTTTTGCTACGATTTCATAAGATAACGTCCCAAAACTGATTTGTCGTATCCATCGGATAATTTTGAAAACTGTACCTTTGCATCCGCAATGAGGTACTCCATAGTAATGAGACATAATCCGGCGACAGGCAAGGACGAGGGTTACTACCGCCTGATAGAGTCCTATCGCGACGCTGCGGGGCGACAGCACAACCGCTGCCTGCTCTCCCCCGGTTTCATCCACGGCTACACCAGCGAGGAACTACGGTTCGTTCCCCTATTGCTGACCCGCCGCATGAAGGCCATGGAGACGAATCAGCCCGCAGATTTGTGGGGTGACGATTTTCCCGATGTTCCCGAACGTTCACGTCAGTTGGCCGATGATTTCTGGCGACAGATGGCGGCGGCGGGCAAGGTGGACGATGCCATTGCCCGCAAGAAGGCGGACGAGACGGCTTGCCGCAATCTGCTTCACGGTGACACGCTGAACCATGAAGAGGGGCGTGACATCGGTGCGGAGTGGTTGTGCCTCCAGGCTGCCCGCCAGCTGAAGATAGACACTTTCCTGCTCTCCGAAGGCTGGTCGGAGCGCAGGGTGCAGAACGCGCTGGCCCTGCTCGTCACCCGCACCGTCTACGGCGTTTCGGAAAACAAGTGCCTCGACATCATCGCCGAGAACTCCGCCCTGACCGAGATTCCTGGCATGGAGGATGTCCGCCTGAACAGTGAGAACATCTACAAGATTGCCCCTTCGCTGTATGCGCTGAAAGACAACCTGGAGCGTCACCTGTGCCGCACGACGGACAGCCTGTTCAACCTGACCGACCGCATATACATGTTCGATCTGACCAATGTATATTTTGAAAGCCCGAAGCGTGGCAGCCGGAAGGCCAAGAGGGGACGCTCCAAGGAGCGCCGCAACGACTGCCCCCTGCTGGTGTTGGCCCTGTGCGTGAACACGGCGGGCTTCATCCGCTACTGTGCCATCCTGGAGGGTGACACCGCCGACCCGAAGTCGCTGCCCGCCATGATAGAGACGCTGGTTGCCAGGAATCCCGTGCCAGAGGATCCTGCCGATCGGCTGCTCATCGTCATGGACGCGGGCATTGCCACTGAGGAGAACCTGAAGTTGGTGCGCAAGGGCGGTTATGACTACCTGTGCGTGAGCCGCACCCGCCTGAAAGACTACGAGCTGGCACCCGATGCCAAGACCGTCACCATCAAGGACTGCAAGGAGCAGGACATCTACCTCACAAGGGTGGCCCACGAGGAAGGCGGCGACTTTTACCTGCGCATAGAGAGTCCCGCCAAGCAGATGAAGGAGGAGTCTATGAACAGCCTCTTCCGCAAACGTTTCGAGGGCGGTCTGGAAGCCGCCAGGGCAGGCTTGACAAAGAAGAGTGGTGTCAAGACATATGACAAGGTATGCGAGCGCATCGGCAGGCTCAAGGCCAGATATCCGTCGGTGTCACGCTTCTACAAGATTGAATACGACACCGAGAGCGTCATCCGCAAGAAACGGAAGAAAAAAGGTCAAGATGGCCTGCCGGAGACACGAGTGGAAACCAAGGTGACGGCCATTAGGTGGACGGTGGACGCGGAAGGCATGATGACCAACAAGGGTGTCTACTTCCTCAGGACGAACAGGGATAAACTCGACGAGAGAACCACATGGGACTACTATAATATTATTCGTGACATAGAGGCCACTAATCGCCAATGCAAGACCGACCTTAAACTCAGGCCCGTATACCACCAAAAGGATGACAACAGCGACGCGCATCTCTTCCTTGGACTGCTCGCCTACTGGATAGTCAACACTATCCGCTACCAACTGAAGCAGAGTGATGTCAACCACTACTGGACCGAAATCGTAAGAATCATGAGGACGCAGAAAGCAGTCACGACAACAGCTGTGAACAGCCTCGGTGAAAAGGTGGAATACAAGATGTGTACCAAGCCTAACGATAAGGTCAAGGAGATATATCAGAAACTGAAGTACAAATCAATCCCATTCAAGAAAATGAAAATTTGTCGTATCCAAACTTAAAATTTGAGAAAGGGGAAAGCCCGATAGCACAAGGAGAATGGACTATCAGACTTGAAGTCGGGTTAAGTATGTTATTTGAGTCATTTCTTGATAACCCATCTTCCTGTCCGGCTATGTCCTTCCCATTCCAATCTCCCTGCTTTTCTTAATTTGTCAATATTATATTTTACACCAGATAAAGACAGACCTAATAATTTGGAGATTTCTTCTTTTGATATATTAGGAGTTGATCGTATTATTCTTAAAACAGCATCCGCTGTATTCTTTTTCTTGGGGTCAGTTTTGGGGTCAGTTTTGGGGTCAGTACTACCCCCATTCTTTGCCCCAATTTTCGGACGGTAATAGGTAACGGTGGACGAGTCGATGTCAGAGTCAAAAGTCACTTTCTCGCCAGTCAACTGCTCCCAACCCATCATCTTGTGTATGCCATAGCCCGCGTTCTCTCCCAACTTCGCGTACCTGAAGAACTTGATGATGCTTGGGTTTCTTGGGTTGGACTTGATGACCTCACGAAGCGTTTTCATGTCTCGCATGAAACGGCCTGGATTCTGGAACTCAATGCGGTTGTCATAAACCCGGATGGTGCAGTGCATGGGACTGAAAAAATCGGCATGAGCCTCCATGTTGACCAATCCTTCGCGCAGCGCATACAACTGTGAGTTGTCGTCTGGAGAGAAACCGTTGGGGCCAGCCGTGAAAGGTGCATCGACGTGAAGGCGAAGACGCTGGATGAGGGTCTCGTAATAATCCCATAAGTTGTCCTGCTCCGGCATCCGGTAGGTGTATCTGGTGGCTGCATCCGTGTAACTTGTGCCAGGGATTTCAAGATAATCAATCCA
>ONNK01000125.1 GCA_900319185.1 uncultured Bacteroidales bacterium | reverse complement strand
GTTGAGGACCCGTTGTTCGTCGTTTCCGCAGTGGAGGGTCTCTCGGTGACGGACAAGGCTCCGCTCTATGTCGCCGAGCCGGAGGACGAGGGCCAGCCCCGCCTGGACCTGTATTCCTGCAAGGAAGGATGCCTCGTCGAGATGGCCCCGCTGGTAAGTCTTCCGCCATGTGCCAGGATGGTCATGTCCAAGGATTACCGCAGGGGCAGACTGGAGTTCCTGAAAAAGTCCCGGTCTTCCGCGGTGTTTGCGGTCAACAACTCCCTGATGCTCATGTTCGCTTTCTGCAGCGCTCCTTATCAGACGCTCGAAATGCATGCATCGGTCATCATGAACGGTGGCAAGGGATACCTTTTCCTGGGCAGGAGCGGCACCGGCAAGAGCACCGCAAGACCCCTTGCTACCGCAATGTCAGCGCTCCGGTCGGAGCCATCGTGCGCATCAAGCAGGCCAAGTTCAATGCCATCAAGCGGCAGAACACCCTCGAGTCCTACGCCTCCGTCTACTCTTCCTGCTCCGGCTTCAAGGCTGACCGCAGGATGGCCGACGGCCAGCACAAGACCCTGGAGCACATAGCCATGAACGTGCCGTGCTACACCCTTGACTGCCTTCCGGACGAGGATGCAGCACGGGTCTGTGCCGCTGCGGTGAGAAAGGAGGGAGGTGATGAATAAGGTCGTCGTACCGAACTCCATCCTCCTGGGCGAGGTCAGGTCGTTGCTCGCCGAAGGCAAGGATGTAGTAATCCCGACCAAGGGCAACAGCATGCTGCCCTTCATCCGCGGGGGACGCGACAGCGTAAACCTCCGCAGACTGGACACGCTGGAGGTCGGGGACATAGTCCTCGCGGAGATACGCGAGGGAGTCTATGTCCTGCACCGCGTGTTCGCGGTTGACGGGGATGCGGTCACCCTAAAGGGCGACGGCAATCTCCGGAACGTGGAGAGATGCCGGCGTTCGGATATCGCCGGGACCGTATTGGGTGTATTGAAAGATAACGGCAGGGAAGTGGACTGCAGGAGGCCGGGGGCCATCCGCCGGGCGCGTGCCTGGAGGAAGATGCCCGTGCTTTTCCGCCGCATTTTCCTGGGAGTATACAGAAGGGTTTTTATATGAAGATTGTAGAAGGATTCAGGCTCCGCCCGTTGGGCAAGGAGTTCATAGTGACGCCGGAAAGCGTCGCGCAGATCAATTTCAACAAGATGATCTCCCTCAACTCTTCCGCCGCTTACCTTTGGAAGTCGGTGGAGGGCAAGGAGTTCACGGCAGAGACCCTCAGGGACCTTCTCCTCGAGCGTTACGATGTCTCCGAGGAGATAGCCGCGCGTGACGCGGAGAATATCGCCCGCACCTGGGTTGAGGCCGGAATTGCAGAAGAATAACCTGCCATGAAGGATTTCCGCACTTGCATGAAAGGACTGGCGGCGATGGGCCGCCCGCTCCGGGGAAAGGTCCTCGTGAGCTGCCTCATCGGAGTGGTGCGCATCGCCGCCTCGATGGCTTTCGTGTGGGTGTGCAAGGCCTTGGTTGATATCGCCACCGGAGTCTCTTCCGAGCCTATGGGCCTGTATGTGGGCTACATGATCGGGATCATGCTGCTCCAGGTGGTTTCAAGCGTCGCCTTCAACTGGTGGGAGGGGATGATAGTCACCCGTACCCAGAACATGTTCAGGGCCAAAGTTTTCGGACATGTCCTGGAGAGTGAGTGGAACGGCCGCGAGGCTTTCCATTCAGGTGACATGGTGAACCGCCTTGAGGAGGATACCCGGGTGGTCGTAGACCTGCTCTGTACCCGTGTCCCTGATTTCATCGTGACGCTGGTGCAGCTCGTCGCAGCCTCGGGCTTCCTTTTCGTGCTGGAGCCCTCGCTGCTCTGGGTGCTGCTCATACTGATGCCGGTGGCCGCCATCGGCAGCAAGATGTTCTTCAAGACCATCCGCAAGCTTACCTCCCTCATCAGGGCCAAGGACAGCGAAATCCAGGGGCACATGCAGGAGAATCTCCAGCAGCGCGTCCTGGTCAAGACGCTCGGATGCTCCGAGCAGGTCATGGACAGGCTCGACGACCTTCAGAAGGACGTGATGGACAATACCATACGCCGCCTGAACTACAACGCTGGCGCACGGTCCTTCCTGCGGGTTGGATTCATGGCCGGCTATGCCGCGGCCTTCCTCTGGGGAGTGTTCGGCATCAGGAGCGGCGCAGTGACCTTCGGTATGATGACTGCTTTCCTCCAGCTTGTGGGACAGGTACAGCGTCCGATTGCCGACATCAGCCGGCACATCCCCGCTTTCATCCATTCGCTCACGTCAGTCGAGCGCATCCTCGAGCTCACCGACCTTCCGCTTGAGACTGAAGGGGAGGATGTCGTTTTCGCCGACGCTCCCGGCATACGCCTCGAAGATGTCAGTTTCGCTTATACGGATGTACCTGAGGGAGTGGCATCACAGCTCGTCCTGGAGCATTTCTCGTATGATTTCAAGCCTTCGACCGTCACTGCGGTGATGGGCGTGACCGGAGCCGGCAAGAGTACGCTTACGCGTCTCATCCTTGCGCTCCTGCGCCCTTCACGCGGCTCCATCGTACTCTATTCGGGTGACCGCAGCGTCCCCGTCAGCCCTGCTACCAGGTGCAATTTCCGCTATGTGCCACAGGGCAACAGCCTCATGAGCGGGACCGTCCGTGACAACCTCCTTCTCGCCAATCCTTCCGCGAGCGAGGAGGAGATGAAGGAAGCCCTGCACCTTGCGGTAGCTGATTTCGTGCTCGAACTTCCTGACGGGCTCGACACCGTGTGCTCCGAGAAGGGCAGCGGCCTCAGCGAGGGTCAGGCGCAGCGCATCGCCATCGCCCGGGCCCTGCTGCATCCGGGCGGTGTGCTCATCCTTGATGAGGCCACTTCCGCGCTGGACAGGGACACTGAGGACGAACTGCTCCTCCGGCTTTCCAAAAAAATAAGCGGCGGGAAGACCATCCTATGGATCACCCACCGCGAATCTGTCACCAGCATCGCCGATGCCGTGCTGAGAATCTGATCACTCGTGATTGCGGACGCAACGTACGTTGGCTGCGAAAGATTTCTTGGAAGAATAACCGATGAATACGTCCGGGCTCTCGTCGTATAAATACCTGTAGAAAGCCTGGTCAGCATCCTTCTCATTTGCCGTCCAGAACGCCGCATAGTCGTACATCGACTTGAAATCTATGCGGCTCTCCATCTTCGAGGCATATCCGAGAGGGATCATAGAGAGACCCAGCTTGTCCGTGATCTTCACGTCCGGCCAGTACTCCCACATCTTGGTGCCGTTGAACTTGAGGTCACCCATGAAGGCTCCGGCCGC
Organism: uncultured Bacteroidales bacterium; assembly: GCA_900319185.1. Lineage (GTDB taxonomy): Bacteria > Bacteroidota > Bacteroidia > Bacteroidales > UBA932 > Cryptobacteroides. The sequence continues at coordinate 2,218 of ONNK01000125.1, read as the reverse complement.
GGACAGGAAGCGTACTGAAGGGTCGGGACGGCTGCCCAGGGCTGCAGATGCGGCATCCGCCCAGTCGTCCAGGGTACAAAGTCTCCATCCGTCGGGGCATGCCGATACGGCTTCATTCCAAGTATAGAAACGTCCGAAGATGTCCGAGACGTTTTCGCAGTTATCCAGGGCAGAACCGGATCCCTTGTAGGCGAGATTCTCCCTGAACCAATCCTTGCTCCCGACCGTAGTGCAGAGGTAACTGTGCCCGTCCCTGGGGTCGGTGAAAAAGAAATCCCGTCCCTCGACCGCATCCAGGCCACTGAGGCTGCCGTTCTGGCGGCCGGTCCTGACGATGGTGACGGAATGGGTCGTCGAACTGTTGTAGTAGCCTTCGGCAAAGCCCGCACAAGTCAGCGAAACAGTGCACAGCGTGTCGGGGAGAGTAAGGGTGAAGGCTTTGGTGGTGTCCCTGATGCTGAGGGGGGAAGCGTACCAATAGTAATCGACTTCTTTTCCGTCGTCATCCGTCACTCCACTTGCAATGAATGAGAAAGTGTCGCCTACCTCGGCATATTTGGGGAGCGAGAACTCGGGAGCTCCGGTGAGGTAAGAGAAACTGTCAGTATCGTCATCCTTGCAGGATACGGCGCAGCACAGGGCGAGTACGGCTGATGCAAGCAGGATGTATTTCTTGATATCCATTATGGTCCTCATAATCATTTAACACGCAAATATCGTGATTTTCGGCATAAAAACCATTACCTTTGTACAAATACTTTGCCGTTCCGTCAATGAAGTTCCAGATTATCCCGCTCAGGTTGCGTTCGTTCAGGCTGCCTTCCCTTCCGCTCAGCTTGCCGCTGCGTCAGTTCAAGCTGCCGGTCCGTGCCTTGCGCCACGGCCGTCTCTCCTTGCTGGCCGTGATGCTGGTAATGCTTGCCTGCCAGGGATGCAACCGATATGTTGCTGTCACCGGTTACGCACAGGGCGGGACTTACAGCGTGAAGTTCAATACTGCCGGCGTACGCGTTCCGCGTGCTGGGATCGCATCGGCGATCGACTCGATACTTACACTTGTGGATACGACCTTGTCCGGCTACAACAAGTCTTCGCAGCTGAGCCGTTTCAATGCGGGCGAAGTCATCGTTCCGAACAAGCTTTTCTCTGACATCTACGCTTTTTCCCGGGACATCTGGGAAGAGACCGATGGCTGTGTGGATGTGGCTGCAGGGCCGCTTTTTGATATCTGGGGCTTCGGTTTCTCGACAGACTCGCTGCCTTCCGGCTCCAAGGTCCTCGAGACCCTCGTCTCTTGCGGCATGGCCCGCCTTCAGGAAAGCATCGTCCCTGGCGCCCCTCTCGACTCCCGCTCCCTCCTCGACCCCCTCTCTCTCTCAGTCCTCACCGACTCCGACCTGGCATCCGCCGCCCCTGCGTGCCTCAACTTCAATGCCATCGCGCAGGGGTATACCTGCGACCTTGTCGCGGATTACCTGCGCTCCATCGGCGTGAAGGACATGCTGGTGGATATCGGCGAGATCTACTGCGCCGGGCGCAATCCCGCAGGGCGGGACTGGAGCATCGGCGTCGACCGCCCGGTCGACGGCAATGACGCGCCCGGCACTGACCTCGACGGCGTATGGCTGTCCGGCGGCCGCTCCTGCGGAATCGTAACCTCCGGCAATTACCGCAAGTTCTACGTCCGCGACGGCCGGAAGTATGCCCACACCGTCGATCCTCGTACCGGCTACCCGGTCGACCATTCGCTCCTGAGCGCCACGGTGGTCGCTTCGACCGCCGCTGCGGCCGATGCCTATGCCACCTACTGTATGGTGCTTGGCTTTGAAGAAGCCCGTGCCTTCATCGAGAGCCGGCCTGACCTTGAGGGCTATCTTATCCACGACGTCGACGGCACCATGGTCGAGTGGGCTTCCCCCGGCTTCACTCTCCGCTGACCATCCCTGATTCGTCCCTACCTGCCCCGCCTTATCCTTCGCCTTTCTGCCGAAGGATGAGGGTGTTTTCTGTTGTCAGAGGGAACTGATGACGTCGAGGACGAAGAGGAGAGACTGGGCGAGGAAGTCGACAGCCGCGGCGACAAAGGCGGGGCAGCCGCCCAGGCCCTGAAGGGCGATAGCGGCGACCGCTGCGGCCATCATCGCCGAGGTAAGGGGCAATGCCAGTAAATTGGTGATAATGAAGTACTTTGGAAAGCTGTGGAAGCGTATCCAGACGA
>ONNK01000141.1 GCA_900319185.1 uncultured Bacteroidales bacterium | reverse complement strand
CCTCTGGAGGATGCCGTCCGCAGGAAACTGAACAATCGGTCCGATCCGGTATTCCGCTGGCAGCTCGCGGACATCACGGCTCTCAACGAGCTTCCCGAGGTCCAGGAACACAGCAAGTCCATCAAGATAGAGGGGACGACATTCGGGGTCATAGGCGCGGGCAATGTCGGAAGCCGGGTCGTGGGATGCGCCAAGGAGTTGGGATTCAAGGTCTTGATATATGATCCCCCGCGTGCCGAGGCCGAGGGGCAGTTCGATTTCTGTTCCCTTGATTATCTGCTGGACAATTCCAATATCGTCAGCATGCATCTCCCCGTGAACGATTTCACACGGGGCATGGCGGACGGCGGCTTCTTCGCTAGGATGCGCCCTGGGGCCATCTTTATCAATGCAGCCAGCGGAGAGCTCGTAGTGGACAGTGCACTTAAGGCGGCCCTCCCCAAACTGGGTGCGGTCATCATCGATACGTGGAACAACGAACCGCAGGTGGATGAGGAATTGCTTTCGATGGTGGATATCGCCACACCCCATATAGCCGGGTACTCCTATCAGGGCAAGCAGCGCAGTACGGCGGCCGCTGTCAAGACCGTGGCCCGTTTCTTCGACATCAAGCCGCTGCTGGATTTCTTCCCCGTCACCCAGGTCAAGGAGCTCGAAGCGGTCAAGCTCGACATCCGTGGAAAGAGCCAGGGACAGATAGCCTCGCTTTTTCAATATAATTATCCTATCTTTATAGACGATTTCATGTTCCGCGTCAATCCCGGCGGTTTCGTCGGCATACGCGAGAACTACAGCTACAGGCGCGAGTTTTACATTGAGTAACACACATAATTTATTCACTATGTTCAATCAGGATGACATCAGGCAGATCACGGAGAGAGGATCGTCCGTGGAGGCCGTCGAATCGCAGGTGGAGAGGTTCCGGAAGGGCTTCCCCTGGATGGATATCGTCGCTCCGGCCACTCCGGGGCGGGGCATCGAGGTGCTCGATGACGAAGAGATACAGGACGTGACCGACTATGTCGGCAATACTACGGTCGCCGGGACGTGCAAGTTCGTGCCGGCTTCCGGTGCGGCATCCCGCATGTTCAAGGACATCTTCGCCGGCATGGCGACGCTGGAGTCCGGGGAGGATCTCCCGGCGGACGCCGCTGCCGCCAGGCTCGCTGCGGCGGTGGATCGCTTCGCCTTCTACACGGAGGAGCTTTTCGGAAAGGTCGAAGACAGCCGCGAGTACCGTCTGAGCGTCGCGGAGAAGGTCCTCACGGACAAGGGGCTCGGCTACGGCTCCAAGCCCAAGGGCGTGATCCGCTTCCACAAGTACGCGGACGGAGAGGCCCGCACCGCCTTCGCCGAGCACCTGGTGGAGGGTCAGGACTACATGCGCGCCGCTGACGGGAGCGTCAACCTCGTAGTGACGATCTCTCCCGAGCACCGTGAACTGTTCGAGGCTGCCTTCGAGGAGGTACGTGCGGCATACGAGGAGAAGTACGGCGTCAAATACAACGTCCGCTTCACCTATCAGGACAAGGCCACGGACACCGTCGCCGTGGACAAGGACAACAAGCCTTTCCGCAAGGAGGACGGCTCGCTCCTCTTCCGCCCTGCGGGACACGGCGCCCTCATCTATAACCTCAATGAAGTGCAGGAGGAAGTCGTCTCCATCAAGAATATCGACAACGTCGCCGCGGAACGTTTGCTCCCGTTCACTTCCAAGTACAAGAAAGCTCTGATCGGCCGTGCCCTTCAGCTGCGGGACGCCATCTTCGGCTATCTCGTCGAGTTTGACATGATCACGGGCGAGGGACTCAGCGAGTACTCCGTGCCCATCCCCGAAGTCCTGTCGGGTTATTTCTCCATGCCCGAGGACCGCTATGCCACCAATGAGTGCCAGATGCTGTGCAACGAGATCGAGGATTTCCTCCGCGAGGAGCTCTGCATCGAGATGCCTCCGGCAAAGAATTGCAAGGAGCGCGCCCTGGCCCTCAAGGCCAAACTGAACCGCCCCATCCGCGTATGCGGCATGGTGCGCAACCAGGGCGAGCCGGGCGGAGGCCCCTTTATTATACGCGCGAAAGACGGATCGACATCGCTCCAGATCCTTGAGAGCGTTCAGATCGACAAGGAGAATCCCGCTGCGGTCAAGGCTTTGAAGGGCGCTACTCACTTCAATCCCGTCGACCTTGTCTGCTGCCTGCACGACTACCGTGGCCAGAAGTTCAACCTTCCGGACTTCGTGGACGAGGATGCGGGATTCATCAGCTCCAAGAGCTATCAGGGCCGTGAGCTCAAGGCCCTTGAGCTTCCCGGGCTCTGGAACGGCTCGATGAGCGACTGGAACACCCTCTTCGTTGAGGTTCCATCCGAGACATTCAATCCCGTCAAGGTCGTCCTCGACCTTCTACGCCCCGCCCATCAGGCATAGCCGGAATACATATCCGAAAAAAAACCTCCAAAAAATGTAAAAAAAATTTGGAGGTTTATTTTTTGTGTGTATCTTTGCAGTGTAATAGCAAACTAATACACTAAGGATATGGTCGAAATCAAAAATCTCAGTTTCAGCTACGGATCAATATCCGTGCTGGAAAACATTTCCCTCAATCTTGAGGAAGGCCGCATCTACGGCCTCCTGGGGGAGAACGGCGTGGGCAAGACCACGCTCCTGACCCTGCTCTGCGGTCTGAAGAAGGCCGGGATGGGATCCGTGTCCATCGACGGATGCGATCCGTACAAGCGGCAGCCTTCGCTGCTGCAGTCCATCTATTATCTTCCTGACGAGGTCATGCCTTACAATCAGACCGGCGCCCGTTTCGCCCGCTATGCCGGCAGTTTCTGGCCCGGCTTCGACCAGGACAAGTTCACCCGTATCATGAAGGAGTTCGAAACGGATCCCGATCAGAAGATGAACAAGATGTCGGCGGGCCAGCTGAAGAAGACCTACATCGCCTTCGCACTTGCCTGCAACACCAAGTACCTCTTCATGGACGAGCCTACGAACGGCCTGGATATTCCGTCCAAGGCCCAGTTCCGCAAGGCCATCGGCCTCTACACCTCCGAGGATTCCACCATCGTCATCTCCACCCATCAGGTGCGTGATCTCGAGAACATCATCGACCCGATCATCATCCTCGACCGTTGCGACGTCCTTCTGAACGCCACCATCGAGGAGATCACCGAAAAGCTTTTCTTCGACTATGGCAACACCCTGCATCAGGGTGCCCTGTATTCAGAGCAGTTGCCCGGAGGCTTCATCCAGGTGCTCATGAATACGGAAGGCCAGGAGAGCAAGGTCAACATCGAGGCTCTCTTCAACGCCGTTCATCGGCACAAGGACCTTGTCAAGGGAATGTTCAACAAATAGGAAAAAGGAGGAATGATCATGAACAACGTATTCGATATCAAAAGGTTCGGGCGTTATCTCGCCTATGACCTCAACAACGCCCGCAACACTTTCGGCGTGTCGGCGCTGACCATCGGCCTTCTGCCTCTCATCCTGCTTTTCTTCAACACCCTGTTCGGGCTGGTCTTCACCGGTAGCGTCCCTCAGGTCGTCCTTCCGGCTAAGATGGCCATCCTTGCCTTCTCATTCATAATAGTCGCCATCTCCGGCCCTGTCAAGCTCTACGGCAATCTCACTGAACGCAAAAGCGGCTCTGACTGGCTTATGATCCCCGCATCTTCGTTCGAGAAGTTCCTCTCCATGGCCCTGATGGTGTGCATCGTGCTCCCCGTGATCGTGTTCGGCCTTTTCTCCATCTGTGACCTCCTGCTGTCGTGGATCGTTCCCGTATACGGAGAGTCCGCAGTACGTCAGATCGGCAGCGGCTTGTCCCAGTTCTTCATGAACAGCAGTGACCTCGGTATGGTGTTCTTCACGCCGGGAGGAGCTGCCGCCGGTACATGGATGAGCTGGTGCATAGGCGTTCTTCCGTTCGCGCTGGGAGCCATCATTTTCAAGAGGGGAAAGGCCGCCAAGACCATCCTCTGCCTGATGGGCATCAACATGCTGCTGTCCCTCATCGCCGCGATCGTGTTCAAAAGCGTTGACTTCAGCAACTTCGAGGCCTTCTTTGAGAACCTGACCGTTGAGAAAGCCGGCTTCTGGGTCAACTTCCTCATCAACGCCATCTATTTCGTTGTCGTTGGCGGCCTTTTGACCGCACTGTACTTCCGAGTCAGAACCATCAAGCATTAGAACTATGGAATTCGATCCCAACAAACCCATCTATCTCCAGATCTGCGACAACATCTGTGAGCAGATACTGAGCGGGGGACTCG
>ONNK01000157.1 GCA_900319185.1 uncultured Bacteroidales bacterium | reverse complement strand
CCACGGAGAACCCGAATGATTCGACATACGACTGCACCGCGTATCCGATATCGCCGGTCCTGTTGCCTGCCACAGCGGCTTCGATGCCCTTGTAGAGCGAAGCCTTCGTCACGTCAAGGAGCTTCCGGGTCTCGGCATCCACCTCCCCTACGGGGAAGGTGTAAGCCGAGTCGCCGTTATAGCCCTTGTACAACGTCCCGCAGTCCACCGACACGATGTCGCCTTCCTTGAGGACGTAGTCCGAAGGAAATCCATGGACCACCACGTCGTTTACGGACATGCAGAGAGCTGCGGGGAAGCCGTCATATCCAAGGAAGCTGGGAATCGCGCCGTTGTCACGGATGAACTCGTCGGCCACTCTATTCAACTCTAAGGTTGTCACACCAGGAGCGACCCTTTTCCCGACTTCAGCCAGCGTCTTCGAGACGATTATGGCATTCTCGCGCAACAGCTCGATCTCTTCCTCGGTTTTCGGCTTGACCATCTTCCTATTATTCTATTTCAAATTACATTCCGGAGCGTCCGGTCAGACGGCCGGTCTTCATGAGACCGTCGTAGTGACGCATAAGCAAATAGCTTTCAATCTGCTGGAGGGTATCCAGGACAACACCCACGAGGATCAGCAGCGAGGTGCCGCCGAAGAAGCTCGCGAAGGAGTTGTTCACGCCCGCGATCATGGCGAAAGCGGGGAGGATGGCGATGAAGCCGAGGAAAATGGAGCCCGGGAGGGTGACCTTCGACATGACGGAGTCGAGGTACTCCACGGTCTTCTTGCCCGGCTTGACTCCAGGGATGAAGCCACCATTCCTCTTCATATCCTCGGCCATCATCGTAGGGTTCACGGTCACTGCAGTGTAGAAGTACGTGAAGATGACGACGAAGATGAAGAAGATGAAGTTATACCAGAATCCGGTATAGTTTCCGAGCGTAGCGGCAAGTCCACGGGTAGCATCCCAGCGCGAGAACAGGAGCGGGAAGAGCATGAGGGCCTGGGCGAAGATGATAGGCATAACGCCGGCCGCATTGATCTTCAACGGAATGTACTGACGGACACCACCGTACTGGCGGTTGCCGATGACGCGCTTGGCATACTGGACGGGGACCCTCCTGACAGCCTGGACGAGCGCGATGGCGGCGACAACGACGAAGAACCACAGAAGGATCTCGACGATGAAGAGAAGGACACCTCCGTTGGTGGTGGTGAGCTTTTCGCCGGCCTCAGCGACGATGGCGTGAGGGAAACGGGCCACGATACCGATCATGATGATGAGGGAGATACCGTTGCCGATACCGCGGTCGGTGATGCGCTCACCGAGCCACATGACGAACATGGAACCTGCCATCAGGATGATCGTGGAAACGAGGTTGAACCAGAAGTTGCTCCAGCCGAGCTGGTTGACGGCCACGAAAGCCTGTCCGGGGATCTGGTTGTGAAGGGCTGCCATGTAGGCGGGACCCTGGATGCAGAGAACCAGGATGGTCAGATATCTGGTCAGCTGGTTCATCTTCTTGCGACCGCTCTCGCCCTCCATCTGGAGTTTCCTGAAATAGGGGACGAAAACACCGAGAAGCTGGACGATGATGGATGCCGAGATGTACGGCATCACGCCCAGTGCGAAGATCGAAGCGTTACCGAACGCGCCGCCGGAGAACATGTTGAGGAGGCCTACGAGGCCTTCCTGCGTGCTGCTCTGGAACGAAGCGAGGAGGGTGGCGTCGATACCCGGAAGCACTACCTGGCAGCCGAAACGGTAGACCAGGATGAGCATGAAGGTATAGACGAGCCTCTTGCGTAGCTCTTCAATCTTGAAGATATTCTTGATTGTCTCGAAAAACTTCTTCATTTTCCTTACTCGATTACGATAGCCTTTCCACCGGCAGCCTCGATCTTGGAGACCGCGGTCTTGGAGAACGCATGGGCGGTAACGTTAAGGGCTGCGGTGAGCTCGCCGTTGCCAAGGACCTTCACGAGGTCATTCTTGGAAGCGAGACCTGCCCTCACGAGATCCTCAGTGTTGATCTCGGAGACGGAGAGCGCCTCGGCGACAGCCTGGACGGCGGCCACGTTGACGGCCTTGTACTCTACGCGGGTGGGATTCTTGAAGCCGAACTTAGGAAGCCTTCTCTGGATAGGCATCTGGCCGCCTTCAAAACCGATCTTGTGCTCATAACCGGCGCGAGCCTGTGCTCCCTTGGTACCACGGGTGGCGGTGCCGCCCTTACCGGAGCCTTCTCCACGGCCGATTCTCTTGCATTTCTTGGTAGCGCCCTTGGCGGGGGTCAAATTCTCAAGTTTCATAATCCGATCCTCCTCTTAGTCAATTTCTTCAACCTTTACGAGGTGACGGACCTTCTCAAGCATGCCCATCGAAACGGGGGTCTTCTCCACCTCAACTGTCTGATGCATCCTGCGGATACCGAGGCAGCGAAGATTCGCGATCTGCCTGCGGGTCTCACCGTTGGTGCTGATAACCTGTGTAATTCTGAGTTTTGCCATAATCTTGCCCTCCTCTTATCCGTTAAACACTTTGCTCATGGGGATACCACGGAGTCCGGCTACGGTGTAGGCGTCCCTCATCTCGGTGAGGCCGGCGATAGTGGCCTTGACGAGGTTGTGAGGGTTGGAAGAACCCTTGGACTTGGCCAGAACGTTCTGGATGCCGGCCGACTCGAAGACGGCACGCATGGCACCACCGGCCTTGACACCGGTACCGGGAGCTGCGGGCTTCATGAAAACGCGGGAACCGCCGAACTTGGCCTCCTGCTCGTGAGGAATGGTAGTATTGATGATCGGAATCTTGACAAGATTCTTCTTGGCATCCTCGACACCCTTGGCGATGGCCGAAGTGACTTCGTTGGCCTTGCCCAGACCATAGCCCACAACGCCGTTCTCGTCACCGACGACGACGATGGCCGCGAAACGGAAGTGACGTCCTCCCTTGGTGACCTTGGTCACCCTCTGGATGGCGACGAGTCTGTCCTTGAGTTCAAGGTCAGAGGTCTTTACTCTCTTAACATTTGTATTTGCCATAGTCTTTCAATTAGAATTTAAGGCCGCCTTCGCGGGCAGCGTCTGCCAAACTTTTCACCCTGCCATGGAAGAGGTAACCGCCACGGTCGAAAGCGATGGTGGTGATACCCTTCTCGAGACAGCGCTCTGCGATGGCCTTGCCGACGATGGCAGCGGCCTCGATACCGGTCTTGCCTTTGCACTGGGCGGCAAGGGCCTTGTCGTTGGATGCGGCGGCGGCGAGGGTCTTGCCCTGCTCGTCATCGATCACCTGGACGTAGATCTGCTTGTTGCTACGGAAGACATTCATCCTCGGCTTCTCAGCGGTCCCGCTGACATGCTTGCGGATACGGTAGTGAATCCTTCTTCTTCTTTCAATTCTATTCAATGCCATAACTCAATCTCCTATTATTTAGCGGATGCAGACTTACCGGCCTTGCGACGAAGCTGCTCGCCGACATACTTAATACCCTTGCCCTTGTAAGGCTCCGGCTCACGGAACGAGCGGATCTTGGCGGCCACCTGGCCGACAAGCTGCTTGTCGCAGCTCTTGAGGACGAGGAC
>ONNK01000122.1 GCA_900319185.1 uncultured Bacteroidales bacterium | reverse complement strand
TCGGCACTTCATATTGGTTCCGCCCGCATGTGCTGCTATATCTGGACGAGCGCGGGCTCGACCGCTCCAGTATCTTCAAGGCATTGCAGCCCGAAGTGACAGAACGTAAACTACTTAAGGATAAACTCAACAGCCTGTATCCGGAATACAGTACCATCATAGGACAGGCTTTTGAAAGATATGACGATTGAACCATGAAACACTTCAAACTCCTTTTGATGATTCTGACGCTGCTGCTTTGCGGCAGGGTGGACGCCCAGGAACTGTCCATCTCGACAAACTTCCTGGACTATGTCGACCTCGGTACCATGAACGTCGATGCCGCGTGGGGCTTTGCAAGACACTGGTCGGCCCATCTCGGCCTGCGCTACAACCCCTTCACTTTTCCCGGCCGGGAAGGCGTGGCCGACCAGATGCAGGCCCGCCAGCGCACCGTCTCTTTTGGAGGACGCTACTGGCCCTGGCACATCCATTCAGGCTGGTGGGTGTCCGGGAAGGCCCAGTATCAGGAATACAACCGCGGTGGATTGACGGAGGCCGAGACCTCCGAAGGTGACCGCATCGGGGGAAGCCTGGGCGGTGGATACACTTACATGCTGTCTCCAAGCCTGAACCTTGAGATAGGGGCCGGGGTATGGGCCGGCTACGAGCGGTATACCACCTACGCCTGCCCTGAATGTGGAAGGGTGGTCGGCCAGGGAGAGCGCAATTTCGTGCTCCCTAACGACTTCCTGCTCGGTCTCGTATATGTTTTCTGAGCGGGGGACCGTACCGGCGGTTCCGGCGAAGGTGGCGGTGGCGCTGTGCGTCTTTCTGTTTCTCTCATGTTCGGTCAAGGAGGACAGGACGGAATGTCCGTGCTTCCTGACCCTTGACCTGGGCGGAGTGGAAGCGGTCGCACTGATGCAGCAGGGATTGGATTCGCTTGTGGTTGGGGTAGTGTCGGGAACGGACTTCTACGAGGAGATGGGGTTCGCCCTCAGGGATATCGTACAGGAATACTATCTCGCGGTTCCGAAGTCGAAGGTAGACGTGATGGTAGCCTGTGGAGTTGGGAGGGCGGGGCTCTCCAGCGGAGGCTTCAGCATCCCGGAGGGAGATGAATGCCCCCCCGTCTATCTCTTCTCGGATTCCTTCATGGCCGATACCGGAGAGATGCGCCGGACCGTTACCCTTCACCGGAACTACTGTGTACTGTCGGTCAGCATGAAGACATCCTTCAACGCCCCTGCAAGGCCATACCTCATCTATCTGGAAGGAAACGTTTCCGGCTGTTCGATGGACGGGACGCCGGCGGAGGGGTTTTTCAGTTGCTTTTCATCCCCTTCTTCCGGCGGCCTGTGCCATCTGAACATCCCGAGGCAGAGAGATGGGTCGCTCATGCTGGAGGTTCACTTCCAGGATTCTGGAGAGATAAGGAGCTTCCCGGTGGGGGAGTATATCCTCGAAAGCGGGTATGACTGGAGCGCTCCGGACCTGGAAGACATCCAGGTTGAGATGGATTTTTCACGGTCCGGACTGACGTTCAATATCTCCGGCTGGAAGAAGACCCTGTCGTTTGAAATAACTTTTTAGGATTCTTGGTAATTCGGAAAGTTTTCGTAAATTTGCAGTCCACTTCTGAGCGCGGGTGGCGGAATGGTAGACGCGCTAGTTTCAGGAGCTAGTGCTGTAAAAGGCGTGTGAGTTCGAGTCTCATCCCGCGCACGAAGGATGGTCTTGGAAGTGTCCAAGACCATCTTTCTTTTTTATGTAGTCCAGCGTTATGCGTTCGATTCTCAATATGGCCGATTCACTTGCCGGACTGCTGAAACCCCAGCAGTTCAGGGAGGGGGAGCCGTACCGTCTGATGCGCTTCGTGGTGTCCCAGCCCGTTGAGGGAGGATTGCTATTGTATCACGTCATGACGAAGGCCATGGTATTGCTTGATACGGACGAGGCTGCAAGGTTGTCGGGCGACCCTTCTTCCATCCCTGGATTGGTCGCACAGTGGTTCGCGGTCCCTCAGGACCATGACGACCGCAAGCTTGCGATGGAGGTGCGGATGGTAGGCAAGATGCTTCAGGATCCGGTCAGGGCTATCCGGAGTTACACTATACTCACCACTACGGACTGTAACGCGCGCTGTTTCTATTGCTATGAGAAAGGTCGTTCGCGCATTCCGATGAGTGACGGGATCGCCGTGCAGACGGCAGCTTTCATCATCAAGCACTCAAAAGGAGAAAAAGTCAGTTTACGTTGGTTCGGCGGTGAGCCGCTCTACAACAAACGGGTGATCACACGGATCTGCTCACTCCTGGACGAGGCCGGTATCGAATACAAGTCCTCCATGATCAGCAACGGCCTGCTCTTCGATGACGAAACAGTCGCCGAGGCTGTCAGGGACTGGAAACTGTCAAAGGTCCAGGTTACGTTGGACGGTACGGAAGAGATCTACAACAAGGTCAAGAACTATATAGATCCCCCCGGGAATCCTTTCATGAGGGTCATCGGCAATATCCGTCGTCTGCTGGATGCCAAGGTCCGTGTCAGCATACGCCTGAACATCGACAGGCACAACGCCGAAGACCTTTTCACCCTGGCGGAGCAGCTTGGCGAAGCTTTCGGGGGCGATCCCCTGGTGAGAGTCTATTCCCACTCCCTTTTCGAGTCATGCGCACCGGGTGCTTCGGTGAAGCATAGCGACGCGCAGCGCAAAGAGCTGTCAGATACTCGGATGCGCCTCCTGGTGCGCCTGCGCGAACTGGGTCTGTACCGTCCTCCGAGACTCAACCGTTCCATAAAACTCAACCGTTGCATGGCGGACAACGACAGCAGTGTCGTCATCCTTCCTGACGGGCATATCGGGAAATGCGAGCACTTCACCGACAGTGACTGGTTCGCCCATGTCGGTGAGGAGGGCAGGGACGAGTCGGTGCTCGAGGGATTCAAGGCAATGCGCCCGGAATTGGATGTATGTGCGGAGTGTACGTGCTATCCGGACTGCTTCCGCCTGGCCAAGTGCGATGAGACAGCCCACTGTTATCCCGAGGACCGGGAGGAGATGCTTGCCGTCCTCCGCCAGCAAATGCTGTATTTATATCAGAATCATGAAGTACAGGATTGAAATGCAGCCACTTGCCGGACGTTATGTCGTGGCATTCAAGGACCCCGGAACCGGGTGTCTCGCAAAGACCGTCGTACTGAACGGTTCCGCTGCCGAGATGCTGCGGATGTATTTGGATGGCCATGACGTCGATTCCATCGCTCGGATCCTCTCGGAGCGTTACGGCGTCGGTGCCGGGCAGATAGCATCGGACGTATCTTCCCTTTTCAAGAAACTGGAAATAGAATAGCCTTACGCCTCTAAGGTGTCGCGGATGTTCGCGGCAATTGCGGAGACGAGACGCCTGCGAGCTTCGACGCTCGCCCAGGCCGTATGCGGGGTGAAACGGAATTTTTCCGGATGACCGGTACGCAGCAGCGGGCTGTCGCCCGGGAGCGGCTCGCGGACGTACACGTCCAGCGCCGCGCCGCCGATGCGGCCGTCGTCGACGGCCTGCGCTAGCGCGGCCTCGTCGACTATGCCGCCGCGCCCCATGTTGACGATGAAGGCCGTCGGCTTCATCAGAGCAAGCTCCTTCGCACCGACCAGGCCTGCCGTACGCTCGTTGTATGGCGCGTGGATGCTGATCACGTCGGCTGTCGCCATGAGCTCGTCAAGTGGCAGGCTGGGGTATTCCCTGTTGTGTGAAGTCCCTGATGTGGAGTAATATACGATCTTCATCCCGAATGCTTCGGCCACATGCGCGACCTTGGTCCCGATAGCCCCCAGGCCGATGATGCCCATTGTCTTTCCGGTCAGCTCGTAGAACGGACGGCTGAGATCGGTGAATATCGGGCCTGCGGAATATGCGCCGCTCTTGACGGCCCCGTCAAAGTACGGGCCGTTTCCTGCCAGTGACAGGATATGCATGAAAGTCTCCTGGACGACCGAATCTGTGGAGTAGCCGGCGACGTTCCTTACGGGTATGCCCCTTGCCTCGGCGGCCTTGAGGTCGATGTTGTTGACACCCGTGGCCGCTTCGCAGATGAGCCGCAGGGCTGGTGCTGCTGCGATGAGTTCCGCGTCGACGATTATCTTGTTGATGATCAGTACCTCACAGTCACTGACGCGCGTAAGCGCCTCCTCGCGGGTCGAGGTAGGGTAGCATACAAGCTCTCCGAGGGCAGCGATCTCATCCAACGGGGTGTCACCTACGGTCGAGGCGTCCAGAAATACGATTCTCATGGCTTGGAATGAAATGGTTAACACAAAAATAAGACAAAAAATTCGTATTGTGCCTGAAAAACCGTAATTTTGCAAGATTCAGTTAGTATAGTAGTTAAAATTTGATATGCAGGAAATCAGAAACATAGCGATCATCGCCCACGTCGACCACGGCAAGACCACCCTCGTGGACAGGATGATCTATCAGGCCAACCTTGTCCGCCAGCCCGAGAATCTCGGACAGCTCATCCTCGACAACAACGACCTGGAGCGTGAGCGCGGCATCACCATCCTGGCCAAGAACGTCTCCGTCATCTACAAGGGAGTCAAGATCAACATCATCGACACTCCCGGCCACAGTGATTTCGGCGGTGAGGTCGAGCGTGTCCTCAACATGGCCGATGGCGTACTCCTCCTGGTGGATGCCTTCGAGGGATGCATGCCCCAGACCCGTTTCGTCCTCCAGAAAGCCCTCGAGATGGGCAAGAAGCCCATCGTTGTCGTGAACAAGGTTGACAAGCTCAATTGCCGTCCCGACGAGGTGCAGGAAGAGGTCTTCGACCTCATGTGCAACCTCAACGCCACTGACGAGCAGTTGGATTTCAAGACCATCTTCGGCAGCGCCAAGCAAGGCTGGATGTCCGAGGACTGGAAGACCCCCGGCTCCGACATCACGCCTTTGCTCGACGCCATCCTCGAGGTCATTCCGGCTCCCGAAATGATAGAGGGTACGCCTCAGATGCTCATCTCTTCCCTTGAGTATTCCCCCTACGTCGGCCGTATCGCAGTCGGCCGCATCACCCGCGGTACGCTCCGCAGCGGACAGAACATCAGCCTCTGCAAGCGCTATGACGTTGTCCAGAAGCAGAAGATCAAGCAGCTCATGGTCTTCGAAGGCCTTGGCAAGACCAATGTCGACGAAGCCCGTTGCGGCGACATCTGCGCCCTGGTGGGCATCGACGGATTCGAGATTGGCGATACCATC
>ONNK01000145.1 GCA_900319185.1 uncultured Bacteroidales bacterium | reverse complement strand
CATCGTCGCCTTCAAGCTTAATGTTGGCACCCTTGTCGGTGAGGGAAACGATAGTTCCTTCAACTGTGGAACCGACAGGATACTTCTGCTCGATGGCATCCCAAGGGTTGGGAGTGAGCTGCTTGTGACCAAGGCTGAGCTTGTGGTTAGCCTCGTCGAAGTCAAGGATGACAACGTCGATCTCATCACCGGGGGCGACCAGCTCTGAAGGATGCTTGATCTTGTTCCAGCTGAGGTCGCTGATGTGGATGAGTCCTTCGACACCGTCCTCAGGCTCTGCGAAGACACCGAAGTTGGTGATGTTGCGGACAACAGCCTTATGGGTGGATCCGACGGGATACTTGTCGCGGATGCTCTCCCAAGGGTTGGGAGTGAGCTGCTTCAGACCGAGGGACATCTTCCTGTTCTCACGGTCGATGGAAAGGACCTGGGCTTCGACCTCGTCTCCGACCTTGAGGAACTCCTGGGCGCTGTGAAGCCTGGGAGACCAGGACATTTCGGAAACATGGATGAGACCCTCGACACCGGGCTCGATCTCAACGAATGCGCCGTAGTCGGCGATGAGAACGACCTTACCCTTAACGGTGTCACCAACCTTGATGTTCTGGTCGAGGTTGTCCCACGGGTGAGGAGTGAGCTGCTTGTAACCAAGAGCAATCCTCTTCTGGCCGGGATCGAACTCCTTGACGACGACCTTGATCTTTTCGTCGAGGGAGACGACCTCCTCAGGATTATCGATCCTACCCCAGCTGAGGTCAGTGATGTGGATGAGACCGTCAACACCGCCGAGGTCGACGAATACGCCGTAGTTGGTGATGTTCTTGACGGTTCCCTCAAGGATCTGTCCCTTCTCGAGCTTGCTGATGAGCTCAGCCCTGCGGGCCTCCTGCTCAGCCTCGAGGAGAGCTTTGTGAGAAACGACGACGTTACGGAACTCCTGATTGATCTTGACGATCTTGAAGTCCATGGTCTGGTTGACGTAGGCGTCGTAGTCACGGATGGGCTTGATGTCGATCTGGGAGCCGGGGAGGAAAGCCTCGATACCGAACACGTCGACGATCATGCCGCCCTTGGTGCGGGTCTTGATGAAGCCCTTGACGATCTCGTCATTGTTGCACGCCTCATTGACACGGTCCCAGGACTTAAGGGCGCGGGCCTTCTTGTGGGAAAGGATCAGCTGACCCTTCCTGTCCTCTGCGGACTCCACATAGACCTCGACCTTGTCACCGACCTTGAGGTCGGGATTGTAACGGAACTCAGGAGCCTGGATGACACCCTCGCTCTTGTAGCCTATGTTGACGATAACCTCTCTCTTGGAGATGGCTGTAACTGTACCTTCGACCACTTCATTCTCAACGATCTTTGAGAGAGTCTGGTCGTAAGCCTCTTCGATCTCCTTCCTGTCGTTCTTTCCGTAGATCTCGGAGCTGCCTTCGAATGCTTCCCAATCGAAATCAGCGGGAGCGACTGAGGCGTTCGTGAAAGATTTCTTTGTTTCTTCTGCCATAATGGTAATGATAAGATAACTAGTTGTTTAACAATATTTTTTCGCCCTACAAGACGCGACCGTCAGGCCGGCCTTGTCAAAAGGCTCGCAAAATTAGAGAAAAATATCTGATTTACAATAGGTACGGAGAAAAAATCAGAGCATTTTTTTCCTCCGGAAAATGAAGAGGACGAAAGCGACCAGAAGGGCCATGAAAATGAACAGCGCCAGCCAAGCCCAACCTTTCTCCATGAAAGGCAGGGGAACGTTCATTCCGTAGAAGCTCGCGACCAGGGTCGGAGGCATCAGAAGCACCGACACCAAGGTGAAGATCTTCATTATGTTGTTCTGGTCCAGGTTGATAAGGCCGAGGACTGTCTCCTGGAGGTACTCCAGCCTCTCAAAACTGAAGTTGGCGTGATTGATAAGGGAAGTGATGTCCTGGAGGATGACGCTGAACCTTGACTGCAACTCCGGCGGGTACTTGTCGCTCTTGATCATGTTGGTGATCAGGCGCTGCTTGTCTATGATGTTCTCCCTGACAATCATCGTGTTCTCCTGGAGCTGGTTGATGTCCAGGAGGAAATCTTCGTTAATGTCCTCCTGCTGGTTGATTCTCTTGCTGTACTGGGCGATCTCCTTGCTCATGAGCTCGATCATGTCAGCGTCGAGGTCAACTCGCTGGTCCATTATGCTCACGAAGACAGTGTAACCCGACGGATACATCTGAGGCTTTGCAACAATCCTCCTCTGCAATTCGGTGAATGAACGGAGAGGAACGTCACGGAGCGTCGTAAGGCAGTTATCGACAAAGGTGAATGAGACGGCCTCCATCGAATAGTCTTCAGGGCCCGGCATCAGGAAGTTGGTGTTCGCAAAGATCGCGTTCTCCGTCTCTGAATACCTTGAAGAGCTCTCGATCTCCTCGGCCTGCGCGCGGCTCTGGATCTCCTCGCCAAGGAACTCGTCCACGGTGTGTTTCTCCTCACCCGATGGGGAGAGGAGGTCGATCCAGAGGACGTCGTCCCTATTCAGCTTGGAAAGCTCCGTTTCGGACTGGGAGACCACCAGCCTGCCATTCCGCCTGTAGAAGATCGCGATCATGCCTTTACAGTTTTGCCTCTAAGAATTACCCTTAAGCCCTGACTATACGGAGAAGCCAGTCCGCAAAAATAAAAATATTTTCTTTTTTAGGCAAATGCCGGATAATGAGATGCTTCACCTTACGGACCGTCGCTTCGCGACCCCTCCCAAAGGGCCCCTCCCTCTTAACATGCCGAGGGTGGCAGTGGCCGGAAGGCGAAGCATCTCATTATCAGATTTTTAGAAATAACCTAACAAAACCCCTATTCCGATGCCGATAAGGACAGTACCGCCGATTATTTCTGCAGGGCGGCCATAGCGCCGTCCGACACGGTAGCCTCCGAACATTCCGGCGAAAACGGACAGCATTGTCACAACGAAAACCGCAACGTGGTCAGCTATCATTGTGTTTACCATGATGGCATGGTCCACTGCCAGTGAATCCTGGCCGACCTGGCCCAGGGACATGCTCACTCCGACTGCCAGGGCATCGATGCTGGTGGCTATCGCCCCTATGATTATATTCCTGATCCCATTGAGGTCCCGGGGTTCCTCATCATTCTTTATTCCCTCAAGAATCATCGACCCTCCGACATAAAGGAGAAGCAGGAAACCGATAATCTTTGCCGCTTTGTGGATGAATCCTACAAAGAGATCCCCGAACAACCACCCAATGAGCATCAAAAGGGTCTGGACGAAGGCGAAGACCAAGGCAATCTGAAGGACCTTCCGCCAGGTCACCGACTTGAGCGTAACGCTTGAGCAGGTCGTGACGGCGAAACAGTCCGCACAGAGGGAAACGGCAAGGAGTATCGCTTGGAGTACTATCATGGCTTGAAAGGTTGGCGGCCGGTAATGGAACGGCCGAGGGTCAGTTCGTCGGCATATTCAAGGTCATCCCCGAAGCCAAGGCCGCGGGCAAGGGAAGACACCCGTACTCCGTAGCCCGAAATCTGACGGTAGATGTAGAATGAGGTGGTCTCCCCTTCCACGTCGCCTCTCAGGGCAAGTATAACCTCAACCTCGGACGGGATGTCCGCAGCCGATGAAGTCATCTCCCTGACCCTCTCGACAAGTTCGGAAATGGTCAGGTCGGAAGGTCCGACTCCTGCGATCGGGGAAATGATACCGCCGAGGACATGATACACCCCATGGTACTGGCCGGTGTTCTCTATGCTCATCACATCCCGGACATTCTCCACCACGCAGATGGTTCTCTTGTCCCGGCTGTTGTCTGAACAGATAGAACAGACATCATCGTCGGAAATCATCTGGCAGACTTTGCAGTACTTAGCCTCATCCCGGAGCCGGACGATCGACTCGGCGAAATGATGGACATTCTCATTCGGCTGCCTCAGCAGATGTAGGGCGAGACGCAAAGCGCTCCTCTTCCCCACCCCTGGCAGGGATCCTATCGCCTGAACGGCGTCTTCAAGAAGCTTTGAAGGATATTTTTCGGGCAGTGTCATGCTTTGAAAGTCTTGGACTGTAGTGAAGCGACCGCATTCCGGACCGAACCGTAGTGCAGCAAAAGGAAACGGGCATAGTCGTAATCCTCGATCCCGGTTTCTTCCATGATCATCCTAGTGCCCCGGTCCACGAG
>ONNK01000139.1 GCA_900319185.1 uncultured Bacteroidales bacterium | reverse complement strand
ACATAGTCCCAGATGCCGTATTCTTCATACTTCCTGTAGTTGGAACGCTGGATCGCATGGACGAGATAGTAATCGATGTAACCGGCGCCGGTGCGTTCCAGTGTGGTTCTGAATTCCTGTTTGGCTTCTTCTTCAAGAAGATGCACGATACGGTGCATCTCGTGCCCATCATCGGAATTGGCGTTTGCTTCATCGTTATGGGGGCTTTCCCGACTCAGCCCGTCGCCCTTTTTGCGTCGGCTCTCATCGGCTGCCTCTGGGGCATCCTGTACAGCTGGTTCTGGGCTCACTGCGTCGATATCGTGCCAGCATCCAAAGCGGGCACCTCGACGGGCATCGTGAACGTTGTCACCGGTTTCGGGACGCTCTGCACGAGTTATCTGTTCACCGGCCTCATGGGCCTTGGTTTTGAACCGGCCCAGGCATGGGGAGGCTACGGCGTGATCCTCGTCGTGGTAGGTGCCATCTGCGTTGTTGCTTATCTCGCTAGTCGTAAGAAGAGCGCGCATGGCGGACTCGATCTCGAGGCGGAGAAGTAGGTTATGAGGCAAACGAAAGACGGTGATGTGTGATGGATAGAAACGAGATGACTCGGGCGGTTCAGGACCTGCGGACGTATTACGAGCGCGCAATCGTCGGTCGGACGATTGTGGGAAAGCGCATCGCGGTACCGCGAGCGGACGGCAGCGAGGGGTACGCGCTTGCATATGGGCCAGAGGGCAACGAGCCATTGCCCACCGTTATCAACATCCACGGCGGCGGCTACATTCTCTACCGTCCAGAATACGACGACGAATTCTGCGAGGGCATGATCGACCGAATCGGCACCGCGATCCGGGTCTTTTCGATCGGTTATCGTCTGGCTCCCGAGCACAGGTACCCCATTCCCGTCGACGACGCGTATGCGGCGGTGTGCTGGCTGTTCGACCATGCGGACGAGCTCGGCATAGACGTGGAGCGCGTCGCCATTTCGGGGCACAGCGCGGGGGCGGCACTGGCAACAGTGATGTGCCTCAAGTCCAAGGCGGAGCAAGGCCCCAAGTTCAAATGCCAGGTCCTCGATTGTGGCGCCTACGACATCGCCACGTCGGCACTTGACAAGCCTCAGCCTGAAGGTGCGATATCGGTGGAAGAGTCGGCCGTGTACGACGAGTCGTACGTTGGGGACGACAAGGCGCTCGCTCGCGAGCCCTACTGTTCCCCTCTCTATGCGACAGCCGAGCAGCTTCGGGGGCTTCCGCCGGCTATGGTTATCACCGCAGAGCTTGACTCGCTTGCGCATGAAGGGGTGCTGTACGCTCGGAATCTGGCCTTCGCCGATGTCGAAGTGGAGATGGATTTCTATAAAAACGTTGGGCACGCCTTCTCGATTACAAGCTACGAGCCGCCTGAGACTCCAGACCAGGGGCGCAAGCAGGCACTGGTCCTGGAGAAGATGGCCGCATTTCTCGAAAGAAAATTGGCGGACTGATACCGAAGAGGTCTCCGATGGCATGTAAGGCTGCGGACGGACCCGTTTTCCGGGGCATTCATCCGCAGCCTTCTTGGGTCTCACGGCCGTTTCAGGAGATGGTAGAGCATGATGCGATTCTTCACGTTGGCCTTGGCGTAAATGGCGTTCAGGTGCTTTTTGACGGTGGACTCGGTGACGTTGAGGTTCTTGGCTATCTCGTCATTCGATTTTCCGCGTAAGACGAGCTCCGCAACCTCGGCCTGTCGTGACGTGAGGTCGCGTTTCGAGAGGGAGATGGGGTCATCAGGTTGGTTTGCGTGGGAGTCATCGCCGGCGCCGTGTTTCGAAGCGGCGAAATCGATGAACGGGGTCAGACGGGAGAAGATGGCGCAGTCCTTCTCGGAGAAGGGATGCTGGCCCTTGAGCCGGAAAAGCGTTAGCTCGCCGTAGGGGTGTCCGTTTGCGTGGATGAGGGTGGAAAGGAAGTGCTCGATGCCCTGTGGCTCGAAAATCTCCCGGTACATTCGGGATGCCCTGAAGGACTTTCCGGCGATGAGGTCGCTGTCCCGGTAGACGAAGACACCCTCTTTCAGGTAGAGCCCGCGCGGGTAGTCCTCGAAGTAATTGCCGTTGAGGAAATCCTCTTCGCCCGCAATCCCGCTCGGGAGGCACGAGATACGTGTGGGCGTTGCGATTCCGTCGATGAAGCTCATCTCGTTGATCGTGCCGCGATGGCAATGGATGAGCATTTTCGCAAATCTGATGAGCTGCTGCCGATCTGACTCAAGGGAGAGGTCGAGCTGGATGGTCTTGTAGGCGACGTCCAGCACCGTTTCCCACTCGTCGTTAGAAAGACAACGCATGTTCGCACCTCCAAGACATTTTGCGCAAAAACCGGGATTTGCCCGTTTGCACCGAGGTGGCAAGGAGCAAACGGCCGATGAATATACGCTCCACAGTTTATAACATATCGCCCACCGCCATTCTGGGATTCTGCGGATTGGTCATTTCACGTTGGGAGCGACTCTGTGCGCGATTATGGCGAACGGACAAATGCCAATGCGAAAAGGACATATCCAGCCCGACTAAAACTAACGCGGCTTCAACTTCTCCTACAGTCGTGACTTAATGGTAAATCATCGCCGAGGATTGGTCCAAGACGGTGCGCTGGACAGTCGGCCTAGAGCAAGTGGGGCATGCACATGGCGTGTATTCTGATATTTTTACACCTACGACTCTGGTTTATTCGAGCCGCCTTGGCACTGTTTTTCCAAAGCGTGCCAAGCGTTAGCAGGAGTTATCAGGGAGATTCGCCCACGGCAAGGTTCTAGATCGAATAATGGCAACAAAAAAGCAGGCAAGATAACCGTTTGACCTGCTAAAACGTTTGGTCAAGGGGTCGAACGCCCGGAAAACGAGCCATTGGCTCGTTTTCAGTGAGAACAGGCAAGCATCAGCTTGCCCAGGAACCGGATTCGCTCGCGTCAAGGCTACGCGGATTCTTGCTGCGCAACAATCCGCTCACCCCTTCGGGCAACCTTGACCCTCGCGCGAGCTGTGATTGGGGAGACCCTATCACAGCTGTCGAGCCAACGACCTTTCGTTTATGAGGGGCTTGACCTGGGGTTTCTCAAAATTCTGGCTCGTCTGGGGCTTCTGCGGGCACCACGCTGAGCTGCGGATTCGTGTTTTTTCACGTCTCCGGCGACCCGCTTCGTTCTCCTTCGTCTCCCCCTTCAATCCAGTTTTGTCGGTTAAATGTCGGTCGAATTGTCGGTCACAATGTCGGTTAAACGAGGGTGTGGAAAACGCGCCTGCGGCTCGGCTTTCCGGGGTTCCCCCCGAAGCCCCCTTCGAGCGCCTCGGACGCGCCGCCCGTTTCCGTTTTGTCGGTCGGGTCTCGTTCGCCGTCCCCGGCAAAAGCCCGGACAGGAAGCCAGGCCCCGGAAGGAGGCCTCGGAGATGCAGGGCCTCAGGTACACCAGCAGAGGGTTGCGCAGGCGCAACAACACCGACAAGTGGGAGGTGACCCTCTCCCACGTCGACCCCGTCACCGGCGAGACGGTGCGCACCTTCCACACCGTCGACGCCAAGACCAAGAAGGGCGCCGAGAAGGCGCGCGACGCGCTGATCTTCAGGCTCGAGTCCGACGGCGGGGCCGTTGGCTCTTCGATGACGGTGCGCGAGTTCATGGAGCAGCTCCTGCGCTACAAGGAGGCGTCCGGCACGATCGAGCCCTCCACGGTGAGGAGCTACCGGGGCGAACTACCTGGGGCACGCGAGCGCCTCGACGACGCTCGGCATCTACGCAGACATGGGCCCGGACGCGAAGGCGGCGGTGTCGAAGGTGGAGGACAACCGCGGCGAAGGCCGGCTTCACGAGCCTTGCGTCCTCGCGCCCGCCCGCGGCGTGCCCGGCGATCTCCCGGTTGCGGGGGTCGGCAAGAGGGCAGGCGTGGTTCCGCTTGAAGCCGACCCGCACGCAGGCGGGATCCGAGACGATGCGCGCCCGTCGGACTCGCGGGCGGCTACGTCGGGGAGCCCGGCCTCGCCGGGCCTGCCGGCATGGGCCTTGAGCCTGGCCTTGGAGTATGCGCTGACGAGGCCGCTCCCCCCTCGTGATGCGCCCGGGGTGCTTCGGGTCGGCCACCTCGTCCCGCCTTTCTCGGGTACCTCAACGGCAGAGGAGGATGCAACGGCAGAGGCACAGCATCGGAGCGCGATAAAAAGACTTGACAAATATCATTCTATATAGAAATATTCCTTACGGCACAAATTCAATGAAAAAAAGAAAGGTGATTGATATGGAAGCCATCAATATCGCAAAAGCTCCGGCATATACCTCGCCCAACCCG
>ONNK01000002.1:41919-65016 GCA_900319185.1 uncultured Bacteroidales bacterium | reverse complement strand
TTTTTTTATTATCTTTTCAAAGTTATAAAAAAATGAAAATGTTTAACCTTGCACCTCTTCGAGCGGGTGCTAAATCCTTAAATAAAAATATGAAACGAATCGTTTTCAAGCAATTTTTGTCGATATTGGTGTTATCACTGATTTTTGCCGGTAATGTTGAGGCCAAGAAAAAGGCAAACACAAAAATTCCTGCCGACCTAACCGGCAAGACTCGAGAGTATTATATTCAGGCAATTAAAGGTGACGACAAAGCCCAACTCATGCTTGCTCACAGTTACCAAGAGGGTGAAGGGGCTCCAAAAGACATAACCAAGGCAATACACTGGTACACCAAGGCCGCGCAGCAAGGCAATGTAATAGCACAATTTAACCTGGGCGACATTTACGACAGTGGCAACGGCGTAAATCAAGATTTTGCCAAGGCAGCGCACTGGTACCGTAAAGCCGCCGATCAAGGCGACGCCATGGCTCAATGTAGCCTAGGCAATTGCTACTACAATGGCGACGGACTGCAAGCCGACTACAACCAAGCTGCATTTTGGTTTCGCAAGGCAGCAATGCAAGGCAATGCCGTTGGACAAAGGTGCCTGGGCATTTGCTACGACGAGGGCAAAGCCCTGCGCCTGTATGTAAACGGCCGCAGGATAGTCCCTCTCGGAGGCAACTGGGGCTTCCCCGAGATGCTGCTCAATTATCGCGGACGCGAATACGACATCGCGGTAGCCTACCACGCCGACATGAACTTCACCATCATCCGCAACTGGGTCGGAATGACCGGTGATAAGGAGTTCTACGAAGCATGCGACCGGCACGGCATCATGATCTGGCAGGATTTCTGGCTTGCCAATCCCTGGGACGGCCCCGACCCGTACTATCCCGGCCTCTTCGAGGAGGTGGCGGAGGCATACGTCAAGCGCATCCGCAACCATCCTGCGCTCGCCATCTACGTAGGCCGCAACGAAGGCAATCCTCCTGCGGAGATCGATGCCTTCCTCGCGGAGACGGTGGCTCGCGAGCACCCCGGCATGCATTATATCCCTCATTCTGCGACCGGTGTGGTTAGTGGAGGCGGCCCGTACCGGGCGCTCCCGCCGAAGGACTATTTCAGCCTCTGGGGCCACGATACGTTCCATAGCGAGCGGGGCATGCCGAACGTGATGAACTACGAGGACATGGTCCGCGCCTTCGGCGTGGAAAACATCGAGCCTGTCAACACGATGCAGCATCCCAATCCCGTCTACGGCCTGCACGACTATACCCTGGGTGTAATGCCGAACGTCTCGTCCGCCCAGTCGGCGGACAGTTTCAACGGCATCATCGCCAAGGCCTTCGGCGAGCCCGCCGATGCCAGGGAGTTCGCCGACCTGGCCCAGTGGGTCAATTACGACGGCTACAGGGCCATCTTCGAGGCCCGAAGCGAGCAGCGCCGCGGCATGATCCTGTGGATGAGCCACCCTGCCTGGCCTTCGATGGTCTGGCAGACCTATGACTACTATTTCGAGCCGACGGGAGCGTATTTCGGTAGCAAGAAGGCTTGCGAGCCGCTCCACATACTTTGGAATCCCCTCCACGACGACATCGAAGTGGTGAATTATCATGCAGGATCAAAGCAGGGTCTCAAGGCCTCAGCCAGTCTCGTCAACCTCGACGGTTCCGTCGTCTGGAGCCGTGAGGCCCCGCTGAACATCCGTGAGGACGAGACCGTGGTATGCTTCCCACTGGAATATCCGGAAGAACTGACGGAGGTGTATTTCATCAAGCTTCAGCTGAGCGACGCGGCCGGCGCGGTTCTCTCCGAGAACTTCTACTGGCGCGGCCATGAGGAGGGCGACCTTAAGGCTTTGCGTACCGTGGCTGAAGTTTCGCCAAAGTGCAAGGTCACGCGCACTTCCACGGCTACGGAGCATTGTTTCGAGGTCACGGTGCGCAATGACGGGCCGGCCCCTGCCTTGATGCTCCGCCTCAAGGCCATGGACTCCGGGACCGGAGACCTCGTGCTCCCGGTACTGTACTCCGACAACTATTTCTTCCTGATGCCGGGCGAGTCCCGGACCGTGACCGTGCGGGTCCGCAAGGAGGACTGCGCCGGCAAGCCTTACATCGTCCTGAGCGGCTTCAATGTCCCGGCGCAAGACTGCTGACCGGCAAAGATTTGGCCCAGTAATGGGTGTCAGCGGGAGGAGAGTTGGTTGAGGAGGGTAGCGAGAAGGTGGGTGAGGTGGCGCCGGGTGTAGAGCTCGAGGCCGGTGGGATTGAAGGGAGCGGCGGCGAGGTGCGCGGACCATGCGCGGTCCACCGTGGAGCGGATGGCCGCGGCATTGTCCCAGTCGCACATGACGCCGGCGCCTGTGTCGGCCAGGACCTTGGCGGCTGCGCCGTCCTCCTGGCCGATGCCCAGCACAGGCCTCCGCGCCGCAAGATATTCGAAGATCTTGCCAGGCAGGACGTTGAAGTACTCGGGCTCCTGACGCAGGGGGAGGATGAGGAGTGAGGCGGCGCGCTGTTCGGCGACGGCCTCGAGATGGGAACGATAGCCGAGATTGTCCAGGCAGCGGCCCAGGCCGCGTGCCTCGATGGCGGTGACTATGGCCTCATCGACCTTGCCTGCGAGACGGATGCGCAGCGCGTTCCTGAACGACTCGTCTTCGGCGCATTTTTCAGCCAGTACATCCCACAGCACCAATGGGTTGCCGTCTTCGGCAAACAATCCCGTATGCGTCACACAGAACCGTTCGGGATCGCCGGAACGGACATTGTCGGTAAAAGCCGGATAGTCATCCTCGTCGAAGCCGTTCGTGATGAGGATGACGGGCGTGCGCGTCATCTCCTGGAACTCCCGCTGTACCAGCGGGGTGACGGAGATGACCGCCGAAGCCCCGTCCAGCACGGCCTTTTCCAGGCGGTGCTGCTTGCGGTCGGCAGCCTTCGACAGATGCAGATGCTTGTAGTAGAACATCTTGGTCCACGGGTCACGGAAATCCGCCACCCACGGGATACCCGTCTCTTTGTGAAGCTTCAGGCCGATCAGATGCATGGACTGAGGCGGACCGGTCGTGACTATGGCATCCACGGGATGTTCCTTGAGGTATTTCTTCAGGAAACGGACTGACGGCCTGAGCCACCATACACGTGGATCGGGAATGAAAAGGTTGCCGCGGATCCAAAGTGAAAGGTTCTGTTTCCAGCTCTTGCTGCCGCCGGAGATGGGATTGACTTCGCCACCGGTAGCCTGGGCGGCTTCGTTTCCAATCAGTGTATTCATGTCCGTGGATGCATTGGAGCCCATCAGCCGGCGGTAGATGCCGTAAGGCTCCAGGATAGGCCGCCGGATGGTCTCCACCTCCGCGGGGATCTCATCAAGAAGTGTCCTGTCCACGGATGATATCTCGGGATTCTCCGGTGTATAGATCACCGGCTGCCAGTCCTCGCCAGGCAGATACTTGGCGAACTTCAGCCAGCGCTGGACCCCCGACCCTCCGGCCGGTGGCCAGTAATACGCTATGACCAGGACCCTTTTCATCCGTTTTGCGATATTGCATGACAAATATAAGTCTTTTCGCCACGCTTTCAAAATCATCCGCTTCCGGCCGGGGATTTCGGAGTTTTGCAAATAATGATTAACTTTGTATGATAGGGCGGGAGCGCCCCGGAAAACGATATCATTAAGATGGCGAAGACGAAGGAAAAAGATCCGATGACCCCGATGATGAAGCAGTTCTTCAGCTTCAAGGCCCAGTGCCCTGACGCTATACTGCTGTTCCGTTGCGGGGACTTCTACGAGACTTACGGCGAGGACGCTGCGATAGCCAGCAAGGTCCTCGGCATCGTGCTGACTAAGCGGTCGAGCGCGATGGCCGACGCCATTCCCATGGCCGGAGTGCCGTATCACGCCATCGACGCCTATTTGCCCAAGCTGATCCGTGCTGGCTACAAGGTCGCCATCTGCGACCAGCTCGAGGATCCGAAACTTGCCAAGAACATCGTCAAGCGCGGAGTGACGGAGATCGTCACCCCCGGCGTTGCCTTTGGCGAACAGATGCTCGTCCAGAAAGAGAACAACTTCCTGGCCGGCCTGTTTTTCCATGGGGAAAGCTGCGGTGCGGCTTTCCTGGACGCCTCCACCGGCACCTTCAAGGTGGCGCAGGGGACGGCCGACTATGTCGGCACGCTGCTGGCGTCCTTCGCTCCGAAGGAGCTCGTCGTGCCGCGCGGATACGAGAAGTCCGTAAAGGAAAAGTACGGTACTCAGGCGTATATAACGACGCTGGACGAATGGGCATTCGTCAAGGACGCTTCCGAGGACAAGCTACGCAAGCAGCTGGGAGTCAGGTCGCTCAAGGGCTTTGCCATCGATTCGTGCCCGCTGGGCATCTGTGCCGCAGGGGCGCTGTTGGTCTACCTTGAGCAGACGCACCATTCCGACCTCGGCAATATCTGTTCGATATCCAGGATAGACGGCTCCAAGTTCGTCTGGATGGACAAGTTCACGTTCCGCAACCTCGAGATATTCGGGTCGGCGGCGGGCGCGGAGGGGACCTCGCTGGTCGATGTGATCGACCGCTGCAGTTCCCCCATGGGCGCCCGCATGCTCCGCCAGTGGCTCTCGATGCCCGTCCTGGACATTGACGAACTCAATGCCCGTTACGATGTAGTGGAGCATTTCGTCAAGGAGGACGGGGACCTGCGCGAGTTGCAGGAGCTCATGTCCAACGTGGGCGATCTCGAGCGCATCCTTTCGCGTGCAGCGACCGGCAAGATCCTGCCGCGCGAGGTGATGCAGCTCGGACGTTCTCTGGAACAGACCGACCCGGTCGCCTTACTCTGCCGTGGGCGCGGCGTCGCCGAGCTCGACCGCATGGTCGGAGAGCTGCGCGGCTGCGGCGGCCTCCTCGGCGACATACGTCGTACGATGGCCGCCAACCCCGCCGCCCAGCTCGGCAAGGGTGACATCATCGCCTCCGGCGTGAACGCCGAGCTCGACGAGCTCCGCGACATCTCCCGCGGCGGCAAGGACTACCTCCTCCAGATGCAGCAGCGAGAGATCGACCGCACGGGCATCAGTTCACTGAAGATAGGCTACAACAACGTATTCGGCTACTACATCGAGGTCCGCAACACCTTCAAGGACAAGGTTCCGGAGGAGTGGATCCGCAAGCAGACCCTGGTCAATGCTGAACGCTATATCACGGAGGAGCTGAAGGTCTACGAGGAGAAGATACTCTCCGCCGAAGGACGCATCTATGAGCTGGAGAGCCGTATATACACCGACCTCGTGACCGAGATCCAGGGTTATATCCGTGACATCCAGGCCAACTGCCAGATCCTGGCGCGCCTGGACGTCCTGTCGGGCTTCGCCGACCTGGCGGCCGACAGCGGCTACTGCCGTCCGGTCATGACGGACGGCCTCGCGCTAGACATCCGCGCCGGCCGTCATCCCGTCATCGAGAAGATGATGGGTCCCGGCGAGGAGTACGTCCCGAACGACGTCTATCTCGACGCCGAACAGCAGCAGATCATCATCCTGACCGGTCCCAACATGGCCGGTAAGTCCGCGCTCCTGCGCCAGACCGCACTCATCGTGCTGATGGCACAGATTGGCAGCTGGGTGCCGGCCGACAGCGCGACGATAGGCTATTTCGACAAGATATTCACGCGTGTCGGTGCGTCCGACAATATCTCCCGCGGCGAGTCCACTTTCATGGTGGAGATGCTCGAGACTGCGATGATCATGCACAATCTTTCGGAGCGTTCGCTGGTGCTGCTGGACGAGATTGGCCGCGGTACATCGACCTATGACGGCATGTCCATCGCGCGTGCCCTGGTGGAGTACCTCCACGAGCACGGGCACCGCGCCAAGACCCTTTTCGCGACGCACTACCATGAGCTGAACGATCTCGAGAGCATCTATCCCCGCGTGAAGAATTTCCATATCGCGGTCAAGGAATCCGGCAAGCAGGTCATCTTCCTCCGCAAGCTCAAGGAAGGCGGCGTGGCGCACAGCTTCGGTATCCACGTGGCACGGCTGGCCGGCATGCCGCGCGAGGTGCTCGACTCCGCCGAGCGCACCCTCGCGCAGCTCGAGGGCGGCTCCTCGCCGCGCGTATATGGGCTTCCCGCCGGAGGGGTTGGCTCCAGCTCACGTCTGCTGGTGCCCCATTCGGGGGACGCCGACCCGTTCCGGGTAAATGTTCGCCCGGAGCCAACCCCTCCGGCAGAAGTGCGGGAAGAAAAACGAGAAAAGGAGGAGGATTCTCCAGAGCCGGGATTCCAGCTGTCGCTGTTCCAGCTTGACGATCCGACGCTGGGCGCCATCCGCGACAAGCTGAACGCCGCGGACCTCGACAACATGACCCCCATGCAGGCATTCGACCTGCTCCGTTCAATGAAAGCAGAACTAGGACTATAATATGAACACCAGACTGAGAAAAATACTGACCATAGCGGGCATCGTCCTGTTTTTCCTTGTCATCGCATACGGCTTCGTGCCGGATGTGCTCAGGGGCAAGATCGTGAACCAGAGTGACATCTCCGGCTATGTCGGAATGTCCCACGAGATGAACGAATGGAACAAGGCCCATCCCGATGACCCGACTTCCTGGACGAACGCTATGTTCGGCGGCATGCCGACCACCACGATCTCCGCTCCGCGTCAGGGTGACTGGACGCAGTACATCTACGATGCGTTCCTGACTGGCAAGCGTCCCGCCACATACCTGTTCCTCGCCTTGCTGGGCGGCTTCCTGCTGCTGCTTACTCTCGGTGTCGACACCCTCCTGGCGGCAGGAGGCGCCATAGCCGTAGCATTCTGCTCGTACAATTTCCAGATCATCCAGGTCGGGCACAACACCAAGATGCAGGCCATAGCCTACCTGCCGTGGGCCCTGGCCGCGTTTATATTTACCTACAAGAAAGCCCTTAAGGGCGGCAAGGGCAGGAAGCAGTGGCTTCCGCAGACGGTTCTGGGCTCCGCCCTGTTTGCATTTGCCGTGAGCTTCCAGGTCAAGGCCAACCACCAGCAGATCACCTACTACCTGGCCATGATGCTGCTCATCTACGCCCTGGTGCTGTTTGTCTGGCTGCTGGCCGACAAGGCCCGCAGGGGCAGCCTCGGCCGCTTCTTCGCGGCCTCGGCCCTGCTGATAGTCATGGGTGTCGCCGGCATAGCCACCAACGCCAACAAGCTGGTCCCGGTGTACAAGTACACGGCGCAGTCGATCCGCGGAGGCTCCGAACTCTCTTCTGCGAGCAATTCCGCCTCCGGCGGCCTCACCCTTGACTACGCCACGCAATGGTCTTATGGCTGGGAGGAGCTTCCCAACCTCATGATCCCGAACTTCAACGGCGGAGCATCCTATGGTCCGATCAACCCTAAGTTTTCCGCAACCGCCCAGGTCTACCAGAGCGCAGGCTATTCGGACTACAAGCAGATCGTCAAGTCGCTGCCGACGTACTGGGGGCCCCAGCCGTTCACGGCTGGTCCCATGTACATGGGAGCCATCACCATATTCCTTTTCCTCCTGGGCCTGGGCCTGTGCAAGACGAAGGACAGATGGTGGATCATCATCTGCACCGTGCTGGCCATACTGCTGGCGTTGGGCAACCACCTGATGTGGTTTACCGAATGGTTCTACAAGCACGTGCCGTTCTACAACAAGTTCAGGACGGTGTCCATGTCCCTGGTCATTTTACAGACAACCCTTCCGGCACTTGGATTCATCGCCCTGAACCGCATCATGAAGGGTGATGTCACTTCCACGGAGTTCAAGCAGAAAGGGATCATCGCCTATGCCTTGACCGCGGTTTTCTGCCTGCTGATGATCTTTGTGCCTTCGCTGGCAGGATCGTTCACTGGCAGCGTCGATGCCGGGCGGCAGGACATACTCGTCTATGCGCTCCAGTACGACCGCTGCTTCCTGATGCGCGCGGATGCGCTGCGGTCGCTGTTGTTTATCTCCGCAGCATTCTACGTGCTCCTTTGGGGGTATTATGTGCCCAAAAAGGCGAAGGACAGCTTCGATGAGAGCACGGAGGCGGGCCGCGAAGCGGCCTTTGCCCGCCGGCGTAAGGCCGTCCTGCTCGTCTGCATGCTGGTCCTTGTGGACCTTTTCTCTGTCGGCAAACGTTATCTTTCGTCTATCGATTTCGTAACGCCCAGGACGTTCAACAGCCAGTTCAACAAGGCAATCGTGGATGACATCATCCTAGAGGACGAATCCGTTTCCTACCGTGTCCTGGACCTCACCGTTGATCCGTTCAACAGCTATCTCCGATCGTACTGGCACAAGAATATCGGCGGATACAGCCCGGCGAAGCTCCAGCGTTACCAGGAGCTCATAGACAGTTGCTTGTACTCGGAGATCAATTCCATCCTGGATGTGGCCGAGACGGTGTCGGCAGTATCGGAACTGGAAGAGCAACTGCCCGAGACCCCCGTCCTCTCCGCGCTTAACATGAAATACATGATCGTCGGCGACGACAATGTCCCTGCCGTGAACCACAACGCCTATGGCAATGCCTGGTTCGTGGACAATATCGTGCCGGCGGCGTCACCGGACGAGGCGCTCAAGCTTACGGGGTCCACTGACCTGCGTTCCACTGCGGTCATGGAGCATGCCGACGCCGCCGTTGTCATCGGCAGCACTCTCGGCTCTGCTGCCCCTGGAGATTCCATTGCCATGACATCCTATGCTCCCAACGAGTTGCATTTCCAGTACAGTGCATCCGAGGATCTCCTGACGGTCTTCAGCGAGATATATTACCCGGATGGCTGGCACGCCTGGCTTGCCGACACGGGCGAGGAAGTCCCGGTGCTTCGCGCCGACTGGATCCTCCGCGCTGCCGTACTTCCGGCAGGCGACCACGAACTCGTGATGCGCTTCGATCCACGTTCGGTCTCGGTCAGCGCCGCGGTTTCCCGCGCCTCATCGATAAGCATCATACTCCTGCTCCTTCTGGCAGCCGCCGGGGCTATCTTCCTCCCAGAAAAGAAAAAATAGGAGTAGCATGGAAGTCAGAGCCAAGAAAGCCCTCGGGCAGCATTTCCTGACGGACCAGGGCATAGCCCAGTCCATCGTCGCGGCCTTGCGCGAGGACCCGTCCGCTCCGCGGGATGTCCTCGAGATAGGTCCGGGCATGGGTGTCCTCACCCAGTATCTTCTGAAGCGGGAGGACCTGGACCTCAAGATGATAGAGATTGACACCGAGTCCGTCGAGTACCTGCTGACGCATTTCAACGGCATGCAGGGCCGGCTGATGGAGGGCGACTACCTGAAGCTGAACGTGTCCCGTTTCTTCAAGGGCCCGTACCGCATCATCGGCAATTTCCCCTACAACATCTCCTCACAGATTTTCTTCAAGATACTCGAAGACAAGGACCGTGTCCCCGAGGTTGTCTGCATGATACAGAAGGAAGTGGCCGACCGTATCGCCGAGAAGCCCGGTTCCAAGACCTACGGTATCCTGTCGGTGCTCCTGCAGGCCTGGTACGACATAGAGTACGTCCTCTCGGTCGGCCCGGGGGCTTTCAGCCCGCCGCCGAAGGTCCGTTCGGCCGTCATCCGCCTCACCCGCAACTCCCGCACGGAGCTCGGATGTGACGGTAAACTATTCAAAATGGTTGTAAAGACGGCCTTCAACCAGCGGCGCAAGACTCTGCGCAACGCGCTCAAGCCGCTCCTGCCGGCCGGTGCCGACGCCTCGGCATTCTTCGGTGACCCGGTCTTCGACCTGCGCGCCGAACGCCTCGGTGTCGAAGACTTCATCGCCCTTACGCGTCGCTTCGAAGAAGCTTAGAATGAGTAACCCAGATGGAGGGAAAGGCCGGTGGACATGATGCCCTGGACTTTTTTCTCCGGGTCCCGGATGGCACCTGTCACGTCCCTGATGCTGATCAGTGAACGCCGCAGGAAATGGCGCGTATCAACACCCAGTGTCAGATAGATGTTTTCCGTAAGGTCGAGACCGATCTGCGGCTCGAAGAAGAATCCCTTGGTGTTGGCTTCCTTGCCGAAATTGATGGCCGTGCCGATATCGGCTGTGAGGAAAGGTTTGACCTTGCCGGGACGCACACGCCCGAATCGGGCGCGGATGAATACCGGGATCACCGCCTCATCTCCGTAATACAGGATCCTCGTACCCTCACCGAGATCTTCTATCTCATGGACAGAATGGACATAGCGCAGCCCGGTGCCGGCCCCGAGGAAGAAGCCCTTGGTCTTTTGTTTGCCCCAGACGAATGCGCCTCCGGCGGAATAGTTGACCCCTTCGGACTTGCTTATGTGGCCGTATCCTTCGACGAATCTCTTGCTCCTGTCCTGTTTCCAGGGTTCCAGGGCGGAAGCGCTGACGGTGACCAGCAGCAAAGCTGCGAAAACTAAAAACTTCTTCATGGTCAGTCTTTTTTTCCGAGCTTTTCAACGAGCCGCGACGCTATCTCGAGGAAGGCGAGGCCGTCCGGGCGGGAGCCGAGGGCTACGGGCTCGCCGGCGTCGCCGCCTTCGCGGATGCTCTGGACTATGGGGACCTGCCCAAGCAGGTCCAGGCCCAGGGCCCGCGCCATGGCCACCCCGCCGCCCTGCCCGAAGAGATAGTACTTCTCGTCGGGATGCTCGGCCGGAGTGAACCAGGACATGTTCTCGATGATGCCGAAGACGGGTTTTTCCACGCCCTTGTTGCCGAACATGTTGACGCCTTTCTCGACGTCGGCCAGCGCAACGTTCTGGGGCGTGGTGACGATTACGGCGCCTTCCACAGGGATGTCGTGGACTAGTGAGATATGTATGTCGCCGGTGCCCGGGGGCATGTCGACCAGGAGGAAGTCGAGCTCGCCCCACTGCACCTGCAGTATCATCTGTTTCAGGGCATTGCAGGCCATGGGACCGCGCCAGATCAGGGCCTGGCCGCGGTCGGCGAAATAGCCGATGCTCATCCACTTCACGCCGAATTTCTCGGCGGGAAGTATCCACTGCCTGCCGTCTTCCTCCTCGACGGCCTCGGGGACGTGGCCTTCGGTGCCGGTCATCACCGGCACGGACGGTCCGTACACGTCGGCGTCGGCGAGGCCAACCTTGTAGCCCATGCGGGCCAGGGCCACGGCAAGGTTCACCGCCACGGTGGACTTGCCGACTCCGCCCTTGCCGGATGCGATGCCGATGATGTGCCTGATATCCTTTACCTGCTCGAAGTCGAGGTCAAGTATATTGCTTTTCTTCTTGGCGGGAGCCTCGTCCACGATGACGGTCCTGACCTCGTTCTCCATATCCGGGAACTCCCGGATGAGCGTGGCGCGGGTGCTGCCCACAAGATACTCGGTCAGCGGGTCGCGGCGCTTGGGGAATCCCAGCGTCACCGTGACCTTCCCGTCTGTGACCTCGACGGCATGCACCATCCCGAGAGCGACGATGTCCTTGTCTTCCCTGGCCGGATGGCGTACGCCCGTCAAGGCCTGCATTATGTCCTGTTCTGTCATTATCTGATGATGTTCATTTCGTTGAGGAGGTAGCCTGCTCCGCCGAACTTGTCCATGAGCAGGAATACGTAGCGGATGTCCACGCAGATGCAGCGCTGGAGGTCAGGCTCGAACATCACGTCGCTGGACATCGACTCCCAGTTGCCGTCGAAGGCAAGTCCGATGAGGTTGCCGTCGGCATCCATCACGGGCGAGCCGGAGTTGCCGCCGGTGATGTCGCAGTTGATCAGGAAGCACGCGGGGACTTCGCCGAGTTCATTGGTATACTGGCCGTAGTCCTTGTTGACAAGTATCTCCTTGAGGCGGGCCGGTACGCGGAACTCATAGTTGTCGGGATCTTCCTTTTCCAGCACGCCCTTGACCGTAGTGTAGTGCTTGTACAACACTCCGTCCTTGGGGGAGTAGGACTTGACCGTACCGTAGGTGAGGCGCATCGTGCTGTTGGCGTCGGGATAGGACGGTTCGCCTGCCTTCCACTCCATCAAGCCCTTGGTGAAGGCCTGGTTGGCCTCGGCGATCGCGCCTGAGCTGGCGTCGAGGGAAGGGATCAGTCTCAGCGCCACCGCGGAAATGGCGCGGTAGATGTTGAACGCCGGATCATTCCTCAGGTCGTCGAGGCTCTTGATCTTCTCCCGGACCTTTTCCTCGGAGGTGAATGCAGTATTGTCAAAGAGGTCCTGTACGAAGGCCTCGACGTTGGACTTGTCGACAGGCAGGTCGACCTTGTCCAGAGGCTTGACGTTGTCCAGGTAATGGTTGAAGAGCGCTACGCCTTCCCTGCGGTCGAGCGCTTCGTTGTAGTCCTTGAATACGCGCGAGAAATTGGTAATGGCCTCATCGATGGCCTCTGCCTCATCCCTGCCGGGAGTCATGGCCCTGGTGATGGCGGAGGCAAGGTTGTTCGCGAAACCGACAATCTCGATGCGGTAGATCGACTCCGTCAGGAGAGTATAGGCCTTGTCTTCCTCGGCAGAGGACTCGACTGCATCGGCGATGGTCTGGATCGCGCTGCCGTAGGCTTCCTGGCGCTTTTTCTTTGCATTGACCCACTTCATGAAGTCGGCCTCCTTCTGCTCCTCGCGTCCTATGATGTTGAGCTTTTCGAATGCAAGCTCTTCACCCTGCCATTTCTTCCAGCCGTTAGCGGAGCTTGCGGGCGTCGATGGAGACGCGCTGCGAAGCGATCATCTGCTTGAGCTGGGCTGCTGTCTGGAAACGCTGGGTGCGTCCGGGGTAGCCCATGATCATGGCGAAGTCGCCGTCCTGGTATCCCTTGAGGGAGACGCCCAGGGCGCGCTTCGGGCGGTAGGGGACATTGTTCTCGCTGTATGCCGCAGGCTCGTTGTCGGGACCGGCATATACGCGGAACATGGAGAAGTCGCAGGTGTGGCGGGGCCACATCCAGTTGTCGGTCTCGCCGCCGAACTTGCCGGACGATGCAGGAGGGGCGCCGACGAAACGGATATCGGTGTAGGTCTTGTAGACGATGAGGTAGAAGACGTTGTTGTTGTAGAAGCTGGTCACGCGGGCCGTGCAATGGGGGTTGTCGGCCTCAGCCTTCTCGGCCAGGGCCTCGGCAGCGGCTTCCATCGCGGCCTGGGCGAGCTCTTCCTTGTCAGCGGCCTTCTTGTTGGCCTTGAGCGAGCTGTCGTAGGCTTTCTGCAGGATGTCCGTGACGTCGGTCATGCTCTGCAGGAAGGTGACGCTGAGCCCGCGGGCGGGGAGCTCCTCGCTGCGGTTCATGGCCCAGTAGCCGTCTTCGAGATAGTTGTGCTCGGGAGTGGAGAGAGCCTGGATGTTGCTGTATCCGCAGTGGTGGTTGGTGATGACGAGGCCTTCATTGGAGATGATCTCGCCGGTACATCCGCCGCCGAAGTGGACTATGGCGTCCTTGAGGGAAGTGTTGTTGATGCTGTAGATCTGCTCCGGGGTGAGGCGGCAGCCGAGGTCGGCCATGGCCTGGGCGTTCATCTTCTGGAGAAGCGGGAGCAGCCACATGCCTTCGTCCGCGCGTGCGCCAACGGCAAGTGTAAGTACCGCAGCCGCGGTCAGGAAGGCTTTTTTCAGGTTTGTTTTCATATCGTGTCAAATAAGGTTGGTTCCAATTCCTTTGGGTGGAAGCTGCGCCTGTGGTAGGGCGTGTATCCGTATTCGCGGATGGCTTCGATGTGCTCCGGGGTCGGGTAGCCCATGTTGTGCTCCCAGCCGTACTGGGGGTATTCCTGCGCGATTCTGCGCATGTACTCGTCCCGCCAGGTCTTGGCGAGGACGGATGCGGCGGCGATGCTGGCGTAAGTCGCATCGCCGTGCACCACGGTCACGTGGATGTAGCCGTCCAAGGGCTTGAAGCGGTTGCCGTCTATCAGCAGCAGGTCCGGCTTGACGGCAAGGCGCAGGACGGCCCTCTGCATGCCCGTGATGGATGCGTTGAGGATATTGATCCTGTCGATCTCGTCCGGCAGCACAGCCTCGACGGCCCAGGCCACGGCATTCTGCTCGATGATGGGGCGGAGGACATTGCGTGCGCGCTCAGTCATCCGCTTGGAGTCATCCAGCAGGGGATGGCTGAAGTCAGGCGGAAGGATGACGGCTGCGGCGAATACGGGCCCGGCCAGCGGGCCCCTGCCCGCTTCGTCGCACCCGGCCTCCAGGAGGCCTTCCTGCATGTATGGCTTCAATTGAAAATATCGCGGCATGTCAGAAGCATCATACCGCAAATTTAATCATTTTTATCGTCTTCCTTCCTATTTTGGAGCAAAGCGATCGTCGAATTGAGGCTTCGGATATGGTCCTCATTCTCGCTGACAAGTTTATTCAGAAGGGCGATCTCTTTGCGGAGGGATTCCGCCTGCTTCTCATAGCCCTCGGTCAGCTCCCGGATCCTGTCGTTGAACCTTTTGCGTTCCTCCTTCAGCATCGCGATGCCGTTGTCGGAAGAATTGCCGAGAACGACTTCCTCGGGAGTGATTCCCGCCCAGTCTGCGATCAGCCGGACATAGTCGCTGATAACTCTCGTACGGCCTTTCTCGAGTTTCCTATAGGTGTTCCTCGCTATTCCGAGGGCATCCGCCATTTCCGTCTGGGACAGGTTGTGTTCCAGGCGGATCCTCAGGATATTCTGCTTGATCGAGTTGTTGTCCATTGCTTTGGCCGGCGTTTACAAGACAAAGTTATCAGGTTGCGCAGAAGAAAGCTGACACGCTTTGGTGGTCAATGACATCAAAAGAGTGTCAAAAGTGTCAAAAAAGACACTATTTTCGATAAAAACATGTTTATTTTCCGTTTACCCCCGGAGGAAGCCGCCATATGATTGCCCGAATCGGATAAATATCCCATAATTGCATCGTAAAACACCGATGCACATGAGAACCATAGAAGAGAATTACGCCTTGCTCGACCGTCTCGTCAACGATGAGAGGATCTACCT
Organism: uncultured Bacteroidales bacterium; assembly: GCA_900319185.1. Lineage (GTDB taxonomy): Bacteria > Bacteroidota > Bacteroidia > Bacteroidales > UBA932 > Cryptobacteroides. Next base: position 50,122 of record ONNK01000002.1, on the reverse strand, counting down.
CGACCCTTCCTTCCCCTTCGAACGGGTGTGCCGCCTGCTCGGGACCAGCCGCCGGGACATGGACGCGCTGCTCCGGCGCGAGCTCGGCCTTGACGGCGACGCCCTTTTCAAGAGCCTGCGCGCTGCGTTGCCGGAGCGCCTGGAGCGGAAATACGGTCTAAAATGCTTTTTTCAAGAGCTTTGAAGCTTTTTTATTTGTTATGCCTTATTATTTGATTATCTTTGCGGACTGCGCCGATAAACCGCAATTCCAGAAGATATAACAACAATAATAACAGAAAAATGAAAGAGTATTCCACCAAAGACATCCGCAACGTGGTCCTTCTTGGTTCCACCAAGTCCGGAAAGACCTCCCTGTCCGAGGCCATCCTCTTCGAGGGCAAGGTCATCGACAGGAGGGGCACCGTTGAGGACAAGAACACCGTCTCCGACTACACCGAGATCGAGAAGCTGAACCAGCGTTCCATTTATGGCGCTCCGCTCTATGCCGAGTTCGAGGGCAAGAAGATCAACGTCATCGACGCCCCCGGCGCCGACGACTTCTGCGGCGGCGCTTTCGCGGCCTTCAAGGTCTGCGAGAACGGCGTCCTCCTCATCAACGCCCAGCAGGGCGTCGAGGTCGGCACCGAGATCTTCGCCCGCCACGCCGGCAACGCCAAGCTCCCCCTCGTCCTCGCCATCAACCAGCTTGACAGCGAGAAGGCCGACTGGGACAACCTCCAGAACTCCCTCAAGGAAGCGTTCGGCGGCAAGCCCGTCTACATCCAGTTCCCGGTCAATCCCGGCACTGCTTTCGACGCTTTCGTGGATGTCCTCACGATGAAATACTACAAGTTCACGGATCAGAACGGCAAATGCACCGTCTCCGACATTCCTGCCGAGTTCGCCGACCAGGCCGAGACCATGCACGCCGAGCTCGTCGAGAAGGCCGCTGAGTATGACGAGGAGCTCATGATGAAGTTCTTCGACGAGGGCGACCTTTCCGAGGAGGAGATCATCAAGGGCCTCTCCGCCGGTTACGCCAACGGCGACGCCTATCCCGTGTTCTGCCTTTCCGCCAAGAAGGACGTCGGTGTCCGCCGCCTTCTCGAGTTCATCACCCACCTCGGCATCGTGCCCGCAGGCAAGGAGAGCGATCCCGCTTCCCTCTATATCTACAAGACCGATGTCGAGCAGCACCTCGGAGAGGTTTCCTTCTTCAAGGTCATGAGCGGTGTCGTCACCACCGGTGTCGATTTCGAGGAGCCCAACTCCGGCGCCAAGGAGCGTTTCTCCGCCCTTTACGCCGTCGCAGGCCTCAAGAAGGAGTCCGTCTCCAGCCTGCACGCCGGTGATTTCGGCTGCGTCGTGAAACTTAAGAACGGCAAGGCCGGCACGACGCTGTGCGCCATCGGCGCCGGCCTCGACTACGGCAAGATCGCTTATCCCGCCCCGAAGTACCGCTGCGCCATCAAGGCCAAGGTCCAGCAGGACGAGCAGAAGCTCGGCGACGCCCTCAAGAAGATCGCTTCCCAGGATCCCACCGTCATCGTGGAGTACTCCAAGGAGCTCCGCCAGACCATCCTCAGCGGCAACGGCGAGCAGCACATCAACGTCGTCAAGTGGAGACTCAACAACGAGTTCGGCCTCGACGTCGAGCTCTTCGCCCCGAAGGTCCCTTACCGCGAGACCATCACCAAGGTCGCATGTGCCCAGTACCGTCACAAGAAGCAGTCCGGCGGCGCCGGTCAGTTCGGTGAGGTCCACCTCCTCGTCTGCCCTGCAGAGGGTGAGGTGAACACCAAGTTCATGATCAACGGCAAGGAGACCATGCTGAACATCAAGTCCCAGGATATCACCGACCTGGAGTGGGGCGGCAAGCTCGAGTTCTACAACTGCGTCGTCGGTGGTGCCATCGACCTCAGCTTCATGCCCGCCATCCTCAAGGGTATCAAGGAGCGCATGGTCGAGGGACCTCTCACCGGTTCCTACGCCCGCGACATCCGCGTCTTCGTCTACGACGGTAAGATGCACCCGGTTGACTCCAAGGAAATCGCCTTCATCATCGCTGGCCGCAACGCCTTCCGTGAGGCATTCCGCAACGCCGGTCCTAAGATCCTCGAGCCTATCTACAACGTCGAGGTCATGACTCCTGCCGAGTACCAGGGCGCCTGTATGTCCGACCTCCAGAACCGCCGCGGTATCCTCGGCGACATGGGTTCCGACAAGGGCTTCGCCATCCTCAAGGCCCGCGTGCCGCTCGCAGAGCTCTACCGCTACTCGACCACGCTGAGCTCCATCACCTCCGGCTCCGCCACCTTCACGATGGAGTTTGCCGACTACCAGCCCGTCCCGGGAGACGTCCAGACCAAGCTTCTGGCCGATTACGCCGCCCAGGAGGAAGAGGACTAATCCTTACCGACTCCATAGAAAAGTGCCGATGGACGACCATCCGGCACTTTTTGTTATCTTTGCGGGTGCTATGACGCTGATACTGACAGGAAGTCCGACCCGGTTCGGGGAGGATCACTTTACGGAGGACAACGGGCTGTTGGCCGAGGTCCGGGCGGCGCTGCCGTCTGCGCCGCGCGTGCTGCTTGTCAGCGCGGCGCCCGACGACCGCGGCTTCACGGACTATGTCCTAGAGTCGATGACGGAGTGCATCCGGCGCTCCGGCATCGAGCCCGCGGATGTGACGATGCTGGACCGGCGCAACGCTGAGCGTGCCGCCGGACTGGTCCGCTCTGCGGACTGGATCGTCCTCTGCGGCGGGCACGTGCCCACGCAGAACCGCTTCCTGCACGAGATCCGCCTCAAGGAGCTCCTCAAGGGCTTCGACGGGCTCGTGATGGGCTGCAGCGCCGGGTCGATGAACTGCGCGGAGCGCGTGTACTCGCACCCGGAGCTGCCGGGCGAGAGCGCGGCACCGCGCTGGCTGGAAGGCCTTGGCCTTACCACCCGCCAGATCGTGCCGCACTACGACCAGGTCCGCCATGCGGAGGTCGACGGCCTCCGCCTCTTCGAGGACCTCGTCTTCCCGGATAGCTGGCGCCAGGCATTCTACACTTTCCCCGACGGGGGATACATCATCTCCAAGGACGGCCGGGAGGAGCTTCGCGGCCTCGCCTGGGAGATCTCCAACGGACAGATGCGGCGGATCTCCGCCGAGAATCAAACATACGCTTTCATGAACGTCATTTTCATTTCCCCACATTTCCCGCAGACCTACAGTCACTTCTGCGCCGGCCTCAGGGCGAACGGCGCGAACGTGCTGGGCATCGCGGACGCGCCCTGGCACGAGCTCAACGATGAGCTCCGCGGCGCGCTGACCGACTATTACAAGGTAAACAACCTCGAGGATTACGGCGAGGTGTACCGGGCCGTGGCCTGGTTCTCCCACAAATACGGCAAGATCGACTGGATCGAATCCAACAACGAATACTGGCTGGAGCAGGATGCGCGCCTGCGTACGGATTTCAACGTGACGACCGGCATCAAGAGCGACCGCGTGGCCGCCATCCGCAACAAGTCAGAGATGAAGAAGTATTACGCCTTGGGCGGCATCCCGACGGCGCGACAGATCAAGGGTTCGGAAGGCGAGGCAAAGGTCAAGGCGTTCGTCAGGAAGACCGGATACCCCGTCATCGCCAAGCCCGACAGCGGCATGGGCGCCTCCGGGACCTTCAAGATCCATGACGGTGCCGAACTCGCCGACTGGTTCCTGGCCCACAAGGACAACTATGGAGCATACGTCATCGAGGAGTTCATCACCGGCCTTCTGGTGAGCTACGACGCCATCTACAATGCGGAAGGGGAACCTATTTTCGAGAACAATTCCGTCTTCCCGACGCCCATCATGGAGATAGTACATGACAACAGCGAGACCTGCTACTGGGCCAACAAGACCGTCCCGGCCAAGCTCTCTGCCATCGGCCGCCGGACTGTCAAGGCCTTCGGCATCACGAGCCGCTTCGTCCATCTGGAGTACTTCCAGCTGGACCGCGACCGCGAGGGCCTCGGCAAGAAGGGCGACTACGTCGGCCTGGAGGTCAACATGCGCCCGCCGGGAGGCTACACTCCCGACATGATGAACTTCGCACATTCCACCGACGTGTTCAAGATCTGGGCGGACATGGTGGTCTTCGACGAAGCCCGCAAGCCCCAGGGCGAGCAGTACTACTGCGCCTATGCAGGGCGCCGTGACTGCTACCGCTACGCGCACAGCCATGAGGAGATCATGTCGCGCTACGGCGGCGACATCTGCATGGCGGAGCGCGTGCCCGCTACGCTCTCGGACGACCTGTGCGACATGGCTTACATCGCACGCTTCAAGGAGAAGCGCCAGATTGACGAATTCTTCGCTTTCGTCTGCCTTAAATAGGTATAAAATTGCTACATTTGCCTGCTAGAACAAAAGTATCTCCAGATATGTACAGAACGCACACTTGCGGTGAGCTCAGGCTCTCCGACCAAGGCAAGAAAGTCACCCTGGCGGGATGGGTGCAGAAATCCCGCAAGCTCGGAGGCATGACCTTCATCGACCTGCGCGACCGCTACGGCATCACCCAGCTTGTCGTCGACGCGGCAGCTCCGGCGGAGCTGGTCGAGACAGCGACCTCTCTGGGCCGCGAGTTCGTCATCCAGGTGACAGGCACCGTGGTTGAACGCCAGAGCAAGAATTCCAAGATGCCTACCGGCGACATCGAGGTATCCATCGAGAGCATCAATATCCTGAACAAGTCCGTCACCCCTCCGTTCACCATCGAGGAGGAGAGCGACGGTGGCGAGGACATCCGCGCCAAGTACCGCTATCTCGACCTTCGCAGACCCCCGCTCCAGCGTGCCCTGGCCCTTCGCCACCGCCTCGCCCAGGAGGTCCGCACCTATCTTGACGGACAGGGATTCATGGAGATAGAGACCCCTTACCTGATCAAGTCCACCCCGGAGGGTGCGCGCGACTTCGTCGTGCCTTCCCGCATGAACCCGGGACAGTTCTACGCCCTGCCGCAGTCGCCTCAGACCTTCAAGCAGCTGTTGATGGTCGCGGGCTACGACCGCTATTTCCAGATCGTGCGCTGCTTCCGCGACGAGGACCTGCGCGCCGACCGCCAGCCGGAGTTCACCCAGATTGACTGCGAGATGAGCTTCGTGGAGCAGGAGGATGTACTGAACATGTTCGAGGGCATGATGCGCTCGATGTTCAAGAACGCCCTCGGCGTCGACATCCCCGATCCGCTCCCTCGCATGAGCTGGTACGATGCCATGGACTACTATGGCTCCGACAAGCCTGACGTGCGTTTCGGCATGAAGATCCACGAGATCACAGACAAGGTCCAGGGTCACGGCTTCTCCGTGTTCGACAGCGTCGAATATGTGGGTGCCATCGCCGCCCCGGGCTGTGCCGGGTACACCCGCAAGGAGCTGGATGCCCTCACCGAATGGGTCAAGCGCCCGCAGGTGGGCGCCAAGGGCCTCGTATATATCAAGTGCAACGAAGACGGGACCTTCAAGTCCAGCGTGGACAAGTTCTACTCGCCCGAGGAGCTCGCCGGCATCGCCTCGGCCGTTGAGGCCAAGGCCGGTGACCTCGTGCTGGTGCTCTGCGGCCCCAAGCGCAAGACGCAGACCATGCTCGGCGTGCTGCGCATCGAGATGGGCGGCCGTCTCGGCTACCGCGACCCGAAGGTCTTCGCCCCGCTGTGGATTGTCGATTTCCCGCTCCTGGAATGGAGCGAGGAGGACGGCCGCTTCTACGCGATGCACCATCCCTTCACGGCCCCCAAGCCGGAGCATGAGAAATGGTTCTATTCGGACAAGAAGGAGGACCTGGAGCGCGTCTGCGCCAATGCCTATGACTTCGTGCTGAACGGCACCGAGCTTGGCGGCGGATCCATCCGTATCCACAACGCCGACATGCAGAGCCGCATGTTCGAGGTGCTCGGTATCGGCAAGGAAGAGGCCGAGTACAAGTTCGGCTTCATCATCAACGCCTTCAAGTTCGGCGCCCCGCCGCACGGCGGCCTCGCTTTCGGCTTCGACCGCGTCTGCGCCCTCTTCGGCGGCCAGGAGACCATCCGCGACTACATCGCCTTCCCGAAGAACAACCAGGGACGTGACGTCATGATCGACTCCCCGTCACTCATCGACGACACCCAGCTCGAAGAGCTCCAGATCAAGACCTGCGTCAAGGAATAACCATATACCCGTGATAAGGACGGAAAACCATAAGGACCTGACCCGCATGAACACTTTCGGCATGAAGGTGTCCTGCGGGCGTTTCGTGGAGTACGACTCGCTGGAGGACCTCTTCAGCCTGGACTTCGACGAGCTGCCGAAGCCGCTGTTCCACATGGGCGCGGGGTCCAACCTCCTTTTCACCGGCGACTGGCCGGGAACCGTCCTTCACTCGGGCATCAAGTTCCTGCGCCCGATGGGTGTAGAAGAAGATGAAGTGCTGGTGGAGGTCGGCGCCGGAGCAGTCTTTGACTCCTTCGTGGAGTGGGCTTGTTCGAGGGGGCTCTGGGGCCTGGAGAACCTTTCGCTCATTCCCGGGGAAGTCGGTGCTTCCGCCGTCCAGAACATAGGTGCGTACGGGGTAGAAGCAAAGGATGTCATAGTCCGCGTCAACTGCTTCGACCTCGAGCAGCGCGATATGGTCACCTTCGAGAACGCCGACTGCCGTTACGGCTACCGCTCTTCATTCTTCAAGGAGGAAGGGAAAGGCAGATACATCGTTACGAGTGTGCTTTTCCGCCTTTCGCGCAAATACAGCCCGAAGCTTGATTACGGCAACATACGCGCGGCGCTGGGCGACGGGCCCGTCGGTACTCCCGACGATGTTCGCCGGGCCGTCATCGGGATCCGCAACGCGAAGCTTCCGGATCCGGCGGTGACCGGCAGCGCCGGCAGTTTCTTCAAGAATCCCGTCATCCCGCGGGAGCATTTCGAGAGGATCGAGGCCGAGGCCGGCCCCGATGTCAAAGTGCCCCACTATGACACCCCCGAGGGGGTGAAGGTGCCGGCGGCCTGGATGATCGAGCGCTGCGGCCTGAAAGGCCTGACGCTCGGCGGCGCCGCCGTCTATGAGAAGCAGCCGCTAGTGATTGTCAACCTCAGCGGAAACGCCTCCCCGGAGGAGATAGTTTCCCTTGAAAACCAGGTGATTGCGGCTGTGATGGAAAAGTTCGGGGTGGAGCTCCATCCGGAAGTGGAACATCTTTAATACTGTCGTCCATGTCAACGTTCACAATCGAAGGCGGCCGCAAACTCAGCGGCGAGATAGTCCCCCAGGGAGCCAAGAACGAAGCCCTGCAGGTCATCAGCGCCGTTCTCCTGACCGCAGGAGAGGTGAAGATATCCAATATCCCCGAGATCCTGGACATCAAGAACCTGATCGCCATGCTCGAAGGCATGGGCGTCAAGGTCCGCCGTCTCGCCAAGGGCGAGTACACCTTCCAGGCGGACGAAGTGGACACCCAGTACGTGGGCAGCATAGAGTTCGTGCGCAAGAGCGCGGCCCTGCGCGGCTCAGTAATGCTGGCCGGCCCGCTCCTGAGCCGCTTCGGCCGGGCTTTCTTCCCCAAGCCGGGCGGCGACAAGATCGGCCGCCGCAGGGTGGACACCCACCTGGATGGCATGGTCCGTTTAGGCGCATCGCTTGAGTACAATTCCATAGTCCGCGCGTATGATTTGAGTGCCCCCGCCGGCCTCAAGGGGTGCTACATGCTGCTGGACGAGGCGTCGGTCACCGGTACCGCCAACATCGTTATGGCCGCCGTGCTGGCCGAGGGCGTCACCACCATCTACAACGCCGCCTGCGAGCCTTATGTGCAGCAGCTCTGCCGCCTGCTTACGGCCATGGGCGCCAAGATCGACGGCATCGGATCCAATCTCCTGACCATCACAGGAGTAAAGGAACTCCACGGGGCTGAGCACCGCATCCTCCCGGACATGATCGAGGTCGGCAGCTTCATCGGCATGGCAGCCATCTGCCAGTCGCCGCTGACCATCAAGGACGTCTCCTACAATGACTTAGGCATCATACCCGAGTGCTTCCGCAGGCTCGGAGTCAAGCTCGAGCAGAGGGGAGACGACATCTTCGTCCCCGAGCAGGAGTCATACGAGATCGAATCGTTCATCGACGGGTCCATCATGACGCTCGCCGACGCTCCTTGGCCGGGCCTCACCCCGGACCTGCTGAGCGTCATGCTCGTCGTGGCGACCC
>ONNK01000002.1:0-41863 GCA_900319185.1 uncultured Bacteroidales bacterium | reverse complement strand
GCCTGTTCTTCGTCGACAAACTGATTGACATGGGCGCGCAGATCATCCTGTGCGACCCGCACAGGGCTGTCGTTATAGGTCACGACCACCGTTTCAAGCTGCGCGCCAACAATATGACTTCGCCGGACATCCGTGCCGGTATCGCCATGCTCCTGGCTGCGATGTCCGCCAAGGGCACTTCCGTCATTGACAATATCGAACAGATAGACCGCGGATACGAGGATATCGACATCCGCCTCAATGCGCTGGGCGCGAGCATCACTCGCGGCTAGTCTTCCAGAATGGAAATATCCGACACTCCGGTAGCTCGCAAGGCCATCATAAGCGATTCGGCCCTGGCATGGCTGTTTACAGGAGCGGAAGTATAGACGGTAGAGTCTTCGTTCTCAACGATTTCGGGTGTTGAGCCCGTGTGGAGGCAAATGACCGTCATGGCCAAGGGAGGGAGGGTATCTTCTCCGTCCATGACGGCGCGGACCCGTATGGACGGTGTCTTGGGGAACTCGACATAGTCGGCGAAAACCCCTTTCGGGAGCACGACATCCGGTCTGTCGGCACCGCTCTCGGAGACCATCATCACGGCCTTGTCGTCCAGCTCCGCAAGGAACAACTTCGCGGCCGTGCTGTCAGCTACGGTGGCCTCCGGCCGCTGCAGAAGGGCTACGCCCGGGGTCATGCCTCCGGAGAGGAACAGCTGCTCCACCTCCTGGAGCTCCCTGGATGCTGCGTCAAACCTTCCGCGCAGTCCTTCCAGTTCCTTCTCCTTGGCCGCTATCTGGGCCTCATAGCCTTCGCGGTTGCTGTCTCCAACGTCTTCCAGGCCGGCCCGGAGGGCGTCCAGCTCGCGGCTGCATGCCGTGACGGAATCCCTGACGGCGCGCACCGCGGCCGCACTGGCCGTATAGGTGCTCATGTCCACGCTGACGCGCTCGCGGCGCGCAGAGGGCGTGGTGCGCCTGCCGGGGGCAGGCTCCATGCCCGCGATGGCGCGCAGCTGGCGCACATCCCCGACCGCCCGCCTGGGCGGCACCGGGTCATAGGCCAGGACGTATACGTTCACGCTGTCTGCCGGACAGTCGCGGTCGGAGACCAGCACCGAGTGCTTCCCGTCACCGGCGTCGGCATAGAGGTAGTCGTTATATGGCGAGGAGTAGGGGAATCCCATGTTGACCGACTCGCTCCACTGTCCCGTCACGGGATTGCGACGCGAGACATACAGGTCGTATCCGCCGGCTCCGGTGCGGTCTTTGGCGGAGAAGTAGAGGGCGCGCGAGTCAGCCCCGGAAGCGTAGAAACGGGTGTCATCCGACATGACCGTTTCGGGGAACATCCGGAAGAGGTCGTCAAGCGAAATGCGCTTCTGCGCCTGCACCTGCACCTGCGTCACGCGTGTCATCATCCTCAGACCTGCCTGCGCGCGCAGGAGGGCGGTCTCGATGTCACGGGACATCGACGAGTCCGCCTCTGCTGCAGCATTGTCAAGTAGATCCACCGCAGCAGGGAAATCATATATGCGGCAAAGGGAGTCCGCCGCTGCGATCTGTCTCGCGACATCCTGGCGGCGGCGGTCCGGGGCCTGGGACATAGCCCTGCGGAGCGAGTCCACCTTGGACATCAGGATCTCTTCGGCGGTAGGACCTGCGGGGACGGAGAGCGTGTCAGACTGGGCGCGAGCGATGCCGGACCCGGCCAGCAGCAAGATGCAGGTCAGCGCGGATACTCGGAAAATACGCATGTCAATCACTCGCATTCAAGGTCAAAACGTCTTACAAAAATAAGAAATCCTTGGAAGAAAGTTTCTTTCTAAGAAAAAAATAGTAAATTTGTGGCCTATTTTGAGTAAGTGGCGCAAAACGCCACCTTTTTAATCGTGCAAACAATTAAAAATTAATAGTAAAGATTATGCAAAGTAAAGGCGCTATCAGGCTTGTAGCAATTCTTCTCGCCCTAGCATGTATTTGGCAGCTTTCCTTTACCCTGGTGACCCGTATCCAGGAAAAGAAGGCCGACAAGTACGCCGAGAAAGCTGCCGTCGCAGTCATGAATTCTGCTGCATTCGACAAGGTTCCCGAGGCGGAGCGAGCATTCTATCTCGACTCCATCAGGAAGAACCAGAACAGGTGGTACACTGATTCCATCTCTTCCGAGAAGGTTTATTTCGGTTATAAGTTCAAGGATGTCAAGTCCAAGGAGATCAACCTCGGCCTCGACCTCAAGGGCGGTATGAACGTCATGCTGCAGGTGCAGCTCGAGGACCTTGTCAAGGCCCTCGCCGGCGACAACCAGACCCCTGAGTTCAACAGGGCCCTCGCCCTCGCCAAGGAACGCAGCGTCAACTCCACCTCCGACTTCATCACCCTCTTCGGAGAGGCTTGGAACGAAGTCTCCGGCGGCCAGAGGCTCGCCCAGATCTTCGGTACCTACGAGATGCGTGACCAGATCAAGCCCGAGTCCACCGATGCCGAGGTCCTCGACGTCATCAAGTCCGAGGCCGAGAGCGCAGTCGCCAACTCCTTCAACGTCCTCCGCAACCGTATTGACCGATTCGGTGTCACCCAGCCCTCGATCCAGAAGATCGGCAATACCGGCCGCATCCTCGTCGAGCTCCCTGGTGTCAAGGAGCCTGAGCGTGTCCGCAAACTCCTCCAGGGTACTGCATCCCTCGAGTTCTGGACCACTTTCGAGTATTCCGAGATATATCCCTACATGGTAGAGGCCAACAACCTCCTGGCCCAGATCCTCGCTGACGAGGCCCCGGCTGCCGAAGAGGCCGCCGAGGGTGAGGCCGAGGCTGTCAGCCAGGCCGAGGATCTCGTTGCCCAGGAGCTTGCCCAGCAGGAAGGCAGCGATGCAGAGCTGGACGCCTTCAAGAAGGCCAATCCTCTCTTCTCCATCCTCAGCCCTTCCCAGATGCGCGGCAACGCCTGCATCGGTTTCGCCAACGCTATCGATACCGCTACCGTCAACCGCTATCTTGCCATGCCGCAGATAGCCGAGATCTTCCCTCCGGAGTTCAAGGGTATGTGGTCCGTCAAGCCGTCCGAGTATGTCGCCGGCGACAATGTCTATGAGCTCGTCGCCATCAAGGCCTCTTCCCGTGACGGTAAGGCTCCTCTCGACGGTTCCGTCGTCACCGACGCCCGTGTCGACTACGACAGCCGCCGTGGCGGCGGTACCCCTGGTGTTTCCATGACCATGAACGCCGAGGGTGCCAACACCTGGGCACGCATCACCAAGGACAACATCGGCCGCCAGGTCGCCATCGTCCTTGACGGTACCGTATATTCCTATCCTACCGTCCAGACCGAGATTACCGGAGGCTCCTCCTCCATCACCGGCAACTTCTCCGTCGAGGAGGCCACCGACCTTACCAACGTCCTCAAGTCCGGTAAACTTCCCGCTCCGGCTACGATCGTCCAGGAGCAGGTCGTGGGTCCTTCCCTCGGTGCCGAGTCGATCCGCAAGGGTCTCATCTCCTTCCTGGTCGCATTCCTCCTGGTGCTCGTGTACATGGTTCTCTTCTACAAGGGAGCCGGTCTCGTGGCTGACTTCGCTCTGCTCACCAACGTCCTCCTCCTCTTCGGTACGCTGGCTTCGTTCGGCGCCGTCCTTACCCTCCCGGGTATCGCTGGTTTGGTGTTGACATTGGGTATGGCTGTGGATGCCAACGTTATCATCTATGAGCGTATCAAGGAAGAGCTCCGTGCCGGCAAGGGTATCGGCAAAGCCGTCCAGGATGGTTACCGCAACGCCTACTCCGCCATCATCGACGGTCAGGTGACCACCCTCCTCACCGGTCTCGTGCTGTTCTTCTTCGGTTCCGGTCCTATCAAGGGCTTCGCCACCACGCTCATCATCGGTATCGTCACCTCCGTCCTTACCTCCATCTTCGTCACCCGTCTCATCATCGACGACCGTCTGAAGAAGGGCAAGAACGTCACTTTCGAGAACAAGGTCTCGAGGAACTTCCTCAAGAACACCCATATCGATTTCCTCGGCAAGCGCAAGTATTCGTACATCATCTCCGGCGCCCTCATCCTGATCGCTCTCCTGAGCATCTTCATCAAGGGCTTCACCTATGGTGTCGACTTCACCGGCGGCCGTACCTATGTCGTACGCTTCGACCAGCCTGTCACCGCTGAGGATGTCCGTTCCGCTACCGAGAGCGTGTTCAACGCAGCCGATCCCGAGTCTTCGGTCGAGGTCAAGCAGTTCGGTGGTGAGTCCCAGATGAAGATCACGACCTCCTACAAGGTCGATGACGAGTCCTCTACCGTTGACGCCGAGATCGAGCGGATGATCTTCGACGGCCTCAAGGGCATGTTCTCCGAGGACATCACCTTCGATGACTTCGTGGATACCGCCAACAACCCGAACGGTATCATATCGTCCGACAAGGTCGGCGCATCCATCGCGAGCGACATCAAGCGTTCCGCAGTCATCTCCGTTATCCTCGCCCTCCTCATCATCTTCGCCTACATCGCATGGCGATTCAAGGGATGGACCTGGGGTCTCGGCGGCGTGGTCTCGCTTGCCCATACCGCCATCATCATCATCGGCTTCTTCTCCCTGTTCACGGGCATCCTGCCGTTCAACCTCGACGTTGACCAGACGTTCATCGCGGCTATCCTGACGATCATCGGATACGCCATCAACGACAACGTGGTTATCTTCGACCGTATCCGCGAGAACCTCGGACTCCATCCGAACTCCAACTTCAAGGATACCGTCAACAGCTCGCTGAACGCCACCTTGACCCGTACCGTCAACACCTCCATGTCGACCCTCCTCCCTATGCTCGCCATCGCGTTCTTTGGAGGTGAGTCCATCAGGGGTCTCTCCGTAGCCCTCTGCCTCGGTGTCCTCATCGGTACCTACGCTTCCATCATGATCGGTACCCCGGTCATGTACGACGCCACCCTCAACAAGGCTAAGAAGGCGGAAGCCGCCAAGAAATCTTCCAAGAAATAATCTTCGGAAAAGATATCAACAAAATGCAGCCGGCCCTTTCAAAAGGCCGGCTGTTTTTTTATCTTTGTTACTCAAACCTCCACCTATGCCTTTCGTCCATCTTCACGTCCATACACAGTACTCCATCCTTGACGGATTCTCCGACATGGGGAAGCTCTTCAAGCGCGCGGCCGGGCTCGGAATGCCCGCCCTCGCCATCACCGACCATGGCAACATGTACGGGGTCAAGGAGTTCTTCAAGATGGCCGGAAAGCACAGGAATGACGACGGCAGCTACAAGGTCAAACCTATCATAGGATGCGAGGTGTATGTCACCAGGCATTACGACCACAAGCTCAAGGATTCCGCCCACAGGGCGTATTATCACCTGATCCTTCTGGCCAAGAATCCCACGGGCTACCGCAACCTCATGAAGATCGTCTCGATCGGACATATCGAAGGCAAGTATTATGACAAGCCCCGCGTCACCCACGAGATCATCGAGAAGTATCACGACGGGCTCATCTGCTGCTCGGCCTGCCTGGCGGGCGAGATCCCGCGCGCACTGGTCGCGGGCGACTGGGACGGGGCCTGCAAGGCCGTGGAGTGGCACAAGTCCGTGTTTGGGGACGACTATTACCTCGAGGTCCAGCTTCACAAGACCGAGGTCCCGGGCCTGTCCCTCGAGGTCTATGAGCACCAGATGATTGCCAACGAAGGCATTTTCCGCCTTGCGGAGAAGTACGGCATCAAGGTCGTCGCCACCAACGACGCGCATTTCGTCGACAAGGAGGACGGTCCGGCGCACGACAGGCTCATCTGCCTGACCACCAACGCGCTGGTTGATGATCCCAACCGCCTGCACTACACCCAGCAGGAGTATCTCAAGAGTGAGGAGGAGATGGCGGCGCTATTCCCGGACCATCCCGAAGTGCTGGCCAACACGCTGGAGGTAGCCGACAAGGTCGAAGTGTATTCCATCGACCGCGACCACGTTTTGCCCAAATTCAAGATCGATCCTGCCTTCCTCGCGGACCTTGACACATATCTTGAGAAATACAAGGACGTCATCGATGCCGGCCGCTGCGACAAGAAGGGCAAGGACCGCGGCGCGGATTTCTGCGCATCGGTGGCTTATCTCTGCCACCTGTGCTACAAGGGCGCGCATGAGCGCTACGGCGAGACGCTCACCGACGAGCAGTCCGAGCGTCTCGACTTCGAGCTCAAGACCATCTGCCGCATGGGCTTCCCGGACTACTTCCTGATAGTCCAGGACTACATCGCCGCGTCGCGCGCGATGGGGTCCCTCGTGGGCCCCGGGCGCGGCTCAGCGGCGGGTTCCGTCGTCGCCTACTGCCTGAAGATCACCAACCTTGACCCTATCAAGTACAACCTCCTGTTCGAGCGTTTCCTCAATCCCGACCGTATCTCGATGCCGGATATCGATGTGGATTTCGAGGACCTCACCAAGGCTCACGAATACGTCGAAAAGACCTACGGTGCTGACCATGTCTCCCGCGTCATCACTTTCGGCACCATGGCTGCCAAGAGCGCGATAAAGGACGTCGCCCGCATAAGCAACGTCTCTATCGACGAGTCCAACCGCCTGTCCAAGATGGTCCCGGACCGTCTGAGCGAGCGTGTTGAGAAAGAGTACCCCTTCAATCCCAAGTTCGATACCCTCAAGTCCGGCTTCAAGCGCTTCGAGAAGGAGGTAGAGGTGGACGACCCCGACCATCCCGGCCAGAAGAAAAAGGAGATGAGGACCTTCCAGAAAGGCATGGAGGAGGTCGATGTCAAGATCAACCTCGAGAACTGCTTCCGGCTCGTGCCGGAGTTCCGCAACGAGCTGGAGAACGGCCCGGAGCTCAACCGCGAAGTGCTGGAATTCGCCCGCCAGATGGAGGGCTGCATACGCCAGACCGGCCAGCACGCCTGCGCCACCATCATCGGCCCCGCAAACCTCACCGACTACATCCCTATCTGCCTGTCCAAGGACAAGGAGACAGGCCTGGACGTCTGGACTTCGCAGTACGACGGGCACTACATCGAGGACGTCGGCATGCTCAAGATGGACTTCCTTGGGCTCAATACCTTGTCCATCATCCATACCTGCCTTGACACCATCAAACAGCGTCATGGCATAGACATAGACATCGAGGCCATTCCCATCGATGACAAGCTCACATACGATCTATACGGCCGTGGCGACACCATGAGCGTGTTCCAGTTCGAATCCGAAGGCATGAAGACCTGGCTCCAGCGCCTGCATCCCGAGCGTTTCGAAGACCTTATCGCTATGAACGCCCTCTACCGTCCGGGTCCGATGGACTACATACCCGACTTCGTCGACCGCAAGCTCGGCCTCAAGCCCATCGAGTACGACCTGCCCGAGATGGAAGAATACCTTGCCGAGACCTACGGCGTGACTGTCTACCAGGAGCAGGTGATGCTCCTTTCGCGCAAGCTTGCTTCCTTCACCAAGGGCGAGGCCGACAAGCTCCGCAAGGCCATGGGCAAGAAGCAGATAGCCGTGATGATGGAGCTCAAGGACAAGTTCATGAAGCAGGGTGTGGAGAACGGACATCCCGAGAAGACCCTCGACAAGATATGGAAGGACTGGGAGAAATTCGCACAGTACGCTTTCAACAAGTCCCACGCCACCTGCTATGCCTGGGTAAGCTACCAGACTGGATGGCTCAAGGCACATTATCCTGCCGAGTTCCAAGCCGCCAACCTCTCCTGCAACCTCTCCAAGGGCGACGAGATCAAGAAGATCATGGCGGACTGCAAGGCCCATAAGCTCCAGGTGCTTAACCCGGACGTGAACGAGAGCTCCGCGCATTTCACCGTCAACAAGGCAGGCGCCATCCGTTTCGGCCTTGCCGGTATCAAGGGCTTTGGCTCCAACATCGTCGATATGATCATCAAGGAGAGAGAGGAGAACGGCCTCTTCGAGGACGTGTACGACTTCATGGAGCGCATGGGCGGCATCATCAACCGCCGCTCGCTTGAGTCGCTGGTCTATGCGGGCGCCTTCGACTCGTTCGGCTGCAAGCGCACACAGTTCTTCCTGCCAGGCACGAGCGGCGACCTCTTCATCGACGAGCTCGCGCGCTATGCCGACAATTACCGCAACGACACCGTCGACAGCGCATTCTCGCTCTTCGGCGACGCCGAGGAGATGAAGCCCAAGCGCCCGGCCATGCCAGCCCCTCCCGCAGAGGAGGACGTCCTGGCCCTGCTCCAGCAGGAGAAGGAACTCGTGACCATGTACATCTCCGCACACCCGCTTGACCGTTACGCCTTTGAGATAGAGAATTTCACTACGTGCAGCGTAGGCGACGTACAGGCCAAGGTTGAGGAGTGCGAACAGGGGCACAAGAATGCCACCGTCAGTTTCGCGGGCATCGTCACGGATGTCAAGAGGAGCGTCACGCGCAACGGCTCGCCGTCGCTCCGCGCCACCATCGAAGACTTCGGCGGCTCGTACGAGCTGGCCGTCTTCGGCAAGGACTGCGAGGCGTGGCTGCCGCTGCTAGGCCTCCATTCGGAGGTCTTCGTAGAGGGAGACATCAAGGAGAAATACTATCTCAAGCCGGAGGAGAAGGCCCAGGGCAAGACCGCCCCGTACGGCTTCAAGGTCAAGAAAGTCAGCATGCTGGGCAATGTCACCGAGTCAATGCTCAAGACCTTCGCCATCAACCTTACGACCGACCAGCTCAACGAATCGTTGCGCCGTAACCTCGTGAAGCTCCTGAAGGCCAACAAGGGCAAGACCGACCTGGGCATGTATCTCTACGATCCCAAGACCAAGTACAACGTCGAGTTCAAGTCCCGCAAGTTCCAGGTCGCCGTCACCAACGACCTCATCTACGGCCTCCGCGACCTCGGCATCTCCTACACCGTCAATCGGAAATAAGACAGCGGTATTGACAAATACACAGATAAACAATCGACAGTTATGGCAGGAAAGGACTTTTCGGACCTTGGCCGGGTAGAGGCTTTGAAGGCGCTTTACGAGGGTACTCCGTTCGAGGCTTTCGGGCAAAACAGCTTCGAGGCTTCGGGGCGCGAATACATTTCGTATGCGTCCAAGGTGATGCTTGAAGGCATCGACTTCGACCTGGTGTATTTCCCCTTGAAGCATCTGGGATACAAGAGCGTGGTAGGCGCTACAGGCGAGCTGTACGCTCAGATGGCGCACCCTGCGGCGCTGAGCGTCCGGCTGGGCGTGTCCGCCAAGCTGGACTTCGCGCAGGTGCGCGAGCTCTGGGAGGGCATGGTCGCCGCAGCCAAGGAGCACGGCTACAGGCAGGTCGACCTCGACCTGGCTCCGTCGCGCAACGGGCTGTGCATCAGCGTCTCCGCCATAGGCGAGACCACGCTGCTCACGGCCAAGCGGCGCCCCGCGCCCAAGTCCAAGGACCTGCTCTGCGTCAGCGGAGCGCTTGGTGCTGCCTTCCTCGGCATGCAGGCGCTGGAGCGCGAACGCCGGCGTTTCGACGCCGGAGAGGCCGACCACGCCGAGCGCGAGAAGGCGCTGTCGCAGTACCGCATGCTCGTCGCGGCGTATCTCAAGCCCGAGCTCGGAGCCGGCACCGTCGGCCAGCTCGAGGCCGCGGAGATCGTCCCCTCGGCCGGGTACTTTGTCACCCGTGGCCTCGCGGACGCCGTCAAGCGTCTCTCCCGCGACACCGGCCTCGGCGCCAAGGTCTATGCTGACAAGATCCCCTTCGAGGGCAATTCCTTCCAGCTTGGCAAGGAGATAGGCATCGATCCCTTCTCCGCCGCCATGAACGGCGGGGACGACTTCCGGCTGCTCTTCGCCGTGCCTATCCTTTCACTTGAGAAGTTCCGCCGAGAGTTCCAGACCTTCGACATCATCGGCCACCTCGCGCAGCCGGAAGCCGGTACGGTCCTGGTTACCCCCGACGGCGTCGAGCTCCCCCTCCGCTCCCCCGGCTGGCCCGACGAGGATTAACCTCTATTTCCTGCCTAGCTTCCTTCCGCTGGTCCTCGGAAGCCCGACATCTTGTCCCGGGCCGTCTCACCGCATCTCTTAAGCACAGAACTGCCTGATTTGTTCTTTTTTCGGCAGTTTTTCCTCTAAATAAGAACAGATTGCCCTGTTTTGTTCCTATTTTGACTCATGATAAGCGAAATAAGCACAAAACCGCACATTATGTGCTTTTTCCGAGTATATAAACATCTGTGGGAGCACAAAAGCCAGTATTGTGTGCTTGACCAGGAATTATTTCCGCGCCAGCAGCGAGGGAACGAGTCCGGGGTCAACCCTGAGGATACGTGCGATTTGCTTTTCACTTGCATTATAGTCGAAGTGCATCTTTCTGGCGACCTCGACCTTAGCCTCTTTGGGCAGGAGTGCCGGTGCGGTGACACTATAAGTCGTTCGGCATAGTTCTGCTACGGCGCTGTACATCTCATTATCCGTATAAGTGATCCTGTCCCCGATCTCTTTGGATATCCGTCTTTGTGCATCCATATCCCTGGAGACGGAATGGAAATACTGATGTGCGTTGCGGAACAGGCCTTCCGCTTCACTGACATGACAACACTCCAGAGGAGAAACATATCCGTCCAGCATCACAAGACCGGAGAACTTGTCGAAGGCACGCGTATGGAACTCTTTCCAGACATCACGGATTCTCAATCTTTCCGTGCTGCGCTCATGTTCCGCGAAAGCGTATCTGTTGAAAAAGAATCGGTTAGCACCCCAGGGATAGGTAAAGGGCGTTTCTGATTCGTTGACGAGGAAGCCGTTCCGGTTGTTGTAGGCAATGACACTTCTCATATCCCTCAGGTCATTGACAGCGCGTAACCCATAGCTCCAGGAATTGAGAGAAACCGTCCTTCCCTTGTTCTTAAGATACCTTCCCAGTATGTCTTTCAGCATTTTGAAAAAGGAATCAATCTCCGCCCTATCACCAGCAAGCGTAACATGGAGATGGTTGTTCATCCATTCGAAAGTGAATACCCTGATCCCGGGAAATGACAGTGCGCAAAGTGCGAGAATGGTCATGCCAGCCCTGAAGTCGTCATCATCAGAAAAGATAATCTCAAAATCTTCAGGCGTATACAGATGCCAGCATTTGCCTATCTGTGAGAATCGGTATTCACAAACGGACTCCGCCTCTTGGAAGTTTAGGCGTTTGCCTTTAGGAAAGGAATCAAAAGCTCTCATAGTCTTATTCTATTTGTCGCCCAAATATAATGCGGATCAGCATCGGTAACATATAAAAACATGGTTTTATGCTTTATACCCCTCTCCGTTCATATGTAAAAGCACAAATCATGTGTTTTTGTTCTTGAATGGATAGCTCTAGGTAAGAAATAAGAACAAACGGTGGAGATTTGTGCTTATTCTCCGCAAGGGAGAAAGAAATAAGCACAAAACACGAGGTTTTGTGCTTACTAAAGGTTATTTTATGTCCTGCGTGTCAAGCGAGGATAATGAGCAGTAAAAGCAGCGTTACGAGGACGCTGAGCCAGGAATGATTTTTCATAACGACAGGAATAGATGGTCGGTTGTGTAGAAATGCTGCTGGTCGGCAGAGAAACCGCAGGCAATGACGAGGATGGTGAGCGCGACGAGGGCGATGAGCCAGAGGACGAAGATCACGAGTCCGGGATGCCATGACGGTGACTTGAAGTGGAAGATCATCATGATGCTGCCGTAGAGTATACCCAGGAAGGGGAGTACGCAGACCACGATGGCCAGGTACTTGACCCAGGGCGTCTCGATGATGGTCATGAACTGAGGCAGTTCGTGGGAAACCTCTGCGATGAGGCGGTCCACCGTTGTCTTGAATCCCAGCCATTCCCAGCCGAACAATCCCAGTCCGCAGGTGAAGAGCCCGGACACTGACACGATGAGAAGGATCAGGCCGAAGGCCAGCTCCACGGCGCGGCCGAAACCGCCCCAGGCGGGGGACTTGCCGATCCTTTCGGCCGCTGCGCCGAGCTCGGCCGCGCCGCTCTCGATGGAGCGGCGGATGCTCTCGGCCGTGCCGTCCTCGCCTTTCTGCTCCCAGCGCTGCCTGACGGTGCGGGCGGCAGGCATGCAGATCCAGAGGATCAGATACAGGACGGGGAAGGAGACGGATATTGAGTAAATGGGAGCCCAGTGCCTTATCCCGCTGAAGAATCCCAGTCCTATGAGGGATAGGACGAGGAATATGATCCTGAAAACTGCGGGATCGACATCGAAATAGCTGGCCAGGCCGCTACAGACTCCCGCCACACGGGCGTTTTCCAGGTCTCGATAGAGCTTTTTCCTTGGCTTCTCTTCATGGACGGTGCCTTCCGGCTCTTCCTCCTCGATCTTCTCGGGCCGGCCGAGTATGTCCATTATCTGTTTGACGGAATCAATAGTGACGACTCCGTCCTTGGGGGTCCTTTCGAGCAGGAGCTCGGCCATCCTCTCTTCGATCCCTTCGACTATCTCGGGGTTGGGATAGCAGGCCGTCATGTCCTTGAGATATGCGGCCACGGCCTGCGCGGCCTCCTTTTCGAGGGCGAATGCATATCCCCCGATGCTGACTCTTTCTATCTGTTTCATCCTCTGAGTGTTTCAATGGCCCGGACCATATCCTGCCAGGCGATGTCCATTTCCTTGAGCTGTTCGCGTCCCTTGTCGGTGATGCAGTAGTATTTGCGCGGGGGACCTTGTGTGGACTCCTCCCAGCGGTAGGTGAGCAGGCCCTGGTTCTTCTGCCGTATCAACAGGGGATAGAGCGTGCCTTCGACCACGATAAGGTTCGCGGCCTTGAGCTCCTCGATGATGGCCGAGGCGTATGATTCACGCTTGGCCAGTATGCACAGGATGCAGTACTCCAGCATCCCCTTGCGCATCTGGGCGCGTACGTTGTCTGCATTGCTTTCCATCACTTCTTGTTTTTACGGGTGTATTTGGCAAGGTTCTCCGCGGAGGGGGTGATGCCGCGCATCTCGCACTGCTGTGCGGGGGTCTCGGCCTTCGGGACTACGATCCAGAGGATCACGTAGATCCAGAAGCCCGCGGAGCCCGCGAACAGGGCGACCAGCATCAGGACGCGCACAAGCGTGATATCCGCATCGAAATACTGGGCCAGGCCAGCGCAGATGCCGGCGATGCGGGCGTTGTCGGGGTCGCGATAGAGCTTGTGCGGCGTGGCCGCAGCGCTCTTCGGCGCGCCCGCGCCCGTGCTGCCCGGCACCTCGCTGCCGTCAGGCATGCCCAGCTGGTTGATGACTTCGTCCACAAGATCGATGTCCACCACCCGGGAACCGGAGCCGACCCTTTCAGCGAACAGCTCTGCTATGCGGGACTCGAGGTCATCCATGACCTCCTCGTCGGGCACGTCATTGAGATGCGTCCGGAACAGCTTGAGATACCCTTCCAGGCGGTTGTAGGCGTCTTCGTCCAGGATGAAATTCCTTCCGCCGATACCGGCATTGATAGTCTTTTTCATTTTCCAAAAGTATTTTTCGATGCAAAGATATAAAAACTTTTGAATACTTTGCAATACAAGGTACTAAAATTTTCAAAAAACTTTTCGGAAAGCCGCAAAAAACGTATCTTCGTGAAGAATCTCTATTTATAAGGAATATGGGCAGGTATATCATGAAGTTGCTGGCATTTGCTGCCGGTTGCTTGTTTGGTCTTCAGGTTTCTATGGGGCAGGATCTCCCTGCGGGGGAAAGCGACGAGATGCTGCTGCGCGAATGGGTCAAGACCCTGGCCTCGGACGAGTTCGGCGGCCGTAAGCCCATGACGCAGTACGAGGACCTTACGGTGAACTACCTTACCGACGAGCTGAAGGGGCTTGGCCTCGAGCCGGCTTTCGGCGACAGCTGGTTCCAGCCTTTCCGCATGATCGCCGTCACGGCCAAGCCCGTCGGGGGAGCGCTGACGGCCAAAGGAAAGAAGAAGGTCAGCCTGCGTTATCCCGAGGACGTCGTCGTCTGGACGGCGCGGGCAACCGACATGGTGGAGATCAAGGGCGCCGAGTATGTCTTCTGCGGATTCGGCATAAATGCTCCGGAATATGGATGGAATGACTATGAAGGCATCGACGTCAAGGGAAAGATAGTGATAGCCATGGTCAATGACCCCGGCTATTACGACGCTTCGCTTTTCCGTGGCCGGAACATGACTTACTACGGAAGATGGCTCTATAAGTTCGAGGAGGCCATACGCCAGGGTGCGGCCGGCTGCCTCGTCCTTCACAATACCGAGGCAGCCAGCTACGCCTGGCACGTCTGCGTGAACGGCCACATGGAGGACAATCTCGCCCTGTATGACCCTGACACCCGCAATGCAGGCGAACTTGCTATCAAAGGTTGGCTGCACGAAGACGGCGCCAGGAAGCTTTTCGAAGCTGCAGGGATGGACATGGACGCGGCCCTTGCCGCCGCCAAGCGTCCTGGTTTCAAGAGTTTTCCGCTCAAGGTAAAAGGCGATGTCCGTATGTCCGTGAGCTATGACATACAGGAGACCCGCAATGTCGCGGCCATCCTACGCGGCGCTTCGAAGAGCGACGAGGCCATAGTCATGAGCGCCCACTGGGACCACCTCGGCATCGGTACGCCGGACGAGAGCGGGGACGCGATATACAACGGCGCGGCTGACAACGGCTCCGGCATGGCCGGGCTGCTGCTTGCTGCCCGCAAGTTCACGCAGGTTCCGGACAGGCCGGACCGCTCGATCATCTTCCTTTTCCCCTCTTCCGAGGAAAGCGGCCTTTTCGGCTCTGAATACTATTGCTCGCACCCTGCCATCCCGATGGAAAAGACGGTCGCGAACCTGAATTTCGAGAGCATCGGTCCGGCGGAACTGACCGAAGACGTGGTCATCCTGGGCGGCGAGGAGAGCATGCTGGGCAGGTATTATGTGGCTGCGGCCGCCGCCCAGGGGCGATATATCTTCTTCGACGACGACAATTCCGACGGATGGTTCTTCCGTTCGGACCATTACAATTTCGTCAAGAAAGGTGTGCCGGCCGTCGTGGTGGAGAACGGTCTCCATCCCGTGGACCCGGAGCATCCAAACAAATATCCGATGGCATCGTGGTATCACAAGCCATCGGATGAGTATAGGGCGGACTGGGACTTGGCCGGCACGTTGGCCAACGTCAACCTTCAGTTCAGCGTCGGCCTGTCTCTAGCCAACGCCAAAGCCTTCTAGTCCCTTGCGGGATCAGCTTAATCGCGGGTGCGATACTTGAACGTCGCGCTCTTCTTGCCGGTGAACGACCTCCACTCCAGCTTCAGGTCGACGGTCTGTCCTTGCGTGTCCGGAAGGCCGGCGAGGCTGAAGGCCACCAGCGCATCTCCCTCCTGACCGGAATAATCGCCGGCCGCATCGTGGTAGAGCGTGACCTTGTAGGGATCCTCAGGGTCGGAACTCGCCACCAGGTTGATCCTGTGCATGATGCCGTTTGACCATATGGTGCGGAACCGGAGCGTGATGTAGCCGTCTTCCACTACGGTCGTCCAGTCCCCGACAATCTCGACGGGGTCGTTGCCGTACTTGGCTGCGTTGGCATCTTCACCGAGATCCTCTACCGGCTTCTTGGTGAGTATGGAGTCGATCCAGTTGATATAGACATTGCGCTCGTTGACGGTACTGCTTTTCTGCATCTCCTCGTTGGTGGCCGTACGGTAATTGACCAGGGCACGGACTTCCTTGGTGCCGAAAGGCGACTTGTTGTAGTTGACGGCATTCAACACCGTCTCGTCATCCAACTGCATGACGAAAGACGTGTTGTCCGCGTTGGGCTTCACGGTCACGACGGCGGAAGGATACATTATGCTGGGATCGAATCTGTCGTCGTCCAACTTGCAGGCGGCCACGCTGAGGACCGCCGCTGCGATGGCGAACCATCTGAATACATTCCTATTCATAGTTATCTTTTTCAATAGCCATCTACTAAACGACAATTATACGCTTTTCTTGCATGAATGATCGCATTTTTTGTTACGAATATTGGAGTCAAGAGAAATAAACGAAAAACTACTATTTTTTTTAGGAGTTTTTCGCGGGATTGTTTATATTTGTGGAAAATGTTGCAAATGAAGAAGTTCCGAATACTAATGACGGCCGCGCTGGCGGCGCTCTGCCTGGCTGCGCCGGCACAGAGTCGCCGCGACATCGCGGAGCTCGACAGCCTGGCGGCTGTCTCTGACAGCGCCGCCGTGCGTAGCCTCGTCCTCCGCAAGGCGGCGCTCCTGCGCCGCATGTACTGCTTCGACGAGGCCGCCGAAGCGCTGACATCCCTTCTCCGCCCAGGCGTCATGGATCTGGAGGTACTGGGTGAACTTGCCGACTGTAACTACCAGGCCGGACGCTTTGAGGATGCCGCGAACCTGTATTTTATCCTTACATCCCTGCGTCCGGACGACCTT
This sequence comes from uncultured Bacteroidales bacterium, assembly GCA_900319185.1. Classification (GTDB taxonomy): domain Bacteria; phylum Bacteroidota; class Bacteroidia; order Bacteroidales; family UBA932; genus Cryptobacteroides. Next base: position 25,504 of record ONNK01000002.1, on the reverse strand, counting down.
GGGTTCCAGGTCCGCTATATTTCGCTGGCCAGCCGGGCCAGGGACTTCCAGGAAGTTGTCGCGAGGGGCAGGGAAGTCCTGCAGCGCGACACGCTGCTGCACGTATTGACCCTTGTCGGGGACGCCTTCAACCAGATGGAACAGCGCGACTCCGCCATGCGCTATTACAGCGCTGCGCTCCGTCGCCGCCCGGACAATGCATCCGTCGTCAACAAGATGTCCAGGATCCTGCTTGACCGCAAGGACTATGACGGCGCCCTGGCGCTGGCGGACGACTATCTGGAATTGGATCCTTTGGATATCGACATTCTGCGCGTGAAGGGACTTGCGCACTACCTGAAGGAAGAGTACAAGCCCTCAGCCGATGCGTTCGAGACGGCCATAGAGCAGGGGGATGACACATATGCCCCGCACTATTACCTTGCCAAGGATTTCTCCCACCTGCATCTTTACAAGGAGGCAGACGAGCACTTCATCCGTGCGTGGCAGCTCGACTCGACCAAGGCTTCGCTGGCCATGGAGATAGCGGAAAACCGCTCCCACGGCCTCTTCAAGTATGAGAGTGATGTCAAGCCATGGTTCGAGAGGGCCCTTGCCATGATGGAGCCCGACCATGAACTCCTGTCGTCCATATATCAGTATTATGCCACAGCTGAATACTCCAGGCAGAAATGGGACCTTGCCATCTCGTTGTACAAGGCGGCCTACGAATACAATCCGAAATACACCTCAGCCCTGTCTACCATAGCCTACTGCTATGAACAGAAGAAGGATTACAAGAATGCCATATACTATTATGAACGCTACCTGGACGAAGGCAAGCCCGGCACGAAAGCGTACCAGTTCGTCGAAGAGTCCCTCCGCTTCATCCGCGCCGAGCGCTTCATGGAAGGGGAGTGAGGCCGCGTTCAGAACGTAATGCTTTCGATTCTCAGGCGCAGGGTTGATTACGCGTGAATGCTCCAGGACCTTCTGCAGGAAACGGATAAGGCTGGTAGCCAGCATTCTCGCTCAGGTCCCCCTGGGAGCGAGCCTCCGCGAGGTCGTCCTTCACCTTGGGGTAAACCTCGTTGATAAGATGCTTCAGCTCGGCTGCAATCTCGTCGTATCGTTGCTTTGACAGGTATTCCATGGCTCAAATCTATTCATCGGTGCAATTTTGGTGCAACTTTTTTGCATAGAAAAAACCCCAAGTGTTTGATAATCATAACACTTGGGGCTGAAATCCAGCGGAAGAAGGGGGATTCGAACCCCCGATACCCCGTGAAGGGTATACCGGTTTTCGAGACCAGCGCCTTCAGCCACTCGGCCATCCTTCCTTTGGGACTGCAAAGATATGCAAAAAAAAGGAATATAAAAAGCGCTGGTCCGGGAGCTTACTTGTAGATGTCCTCTTTCTTCAGTTCGACGAGGGTGCCGTAGCCGGCGATGTCATCCATCGGGAGGGACTTGCGGTCGCCGACGATGATCCATGCGACGGGGGCGGGGACGACATTCTTCTCATGATAGGCCTTGAGGGCGGCAGCGTCGATGGAAGAGAGGTTGTCGAGGATGTCCTTGTCCGGGTCGTACTGGTAGCCGAGCCTCTCATAACCCTGGATAGTGGAGGGGAGGCTGCGGAAGGTGGGATATCCGTTGTTGGCCTTGGCCACGATGGAGTGGCGGGCCGACTCGAGACCGTTCTCCTTCAGGGGCATCGTGTGGATGAGTGAGTCGACCAGCTGGATGGCAGAGAGCGACTTGTCGGCCTGGGTGCCGAGGGAAGTGAGGAGGATGGCAGGGTCGTCGGGATAGGCCGGCGAAGGGTTTTCGGTGTAGCCGGAGGCACTGTAGGCCATGGCGCGGAACTCGCGGACCTCCTGGAACATCAGCGAGAACATGCCGCCGCCGATGTACTCTCCGAGTACCTTGAGGGCGGCCTTGTCGCGGCCGTTCTGCGGTCGCTCGAAGGTCTGGTAACTGATCATCTGCATCTGGCGCGAACCGGGCAGGTCGTAGAAGAATACTGTAGGTGTGTCATAACGCATGTTGTTGATGCGTTTCCAGTCCTCGGACTTGACGGCCCGGCCCAGGTCGAGCCTGCGCGCAAGCGCCGCGGCGACCTCGCCGGCCGGCTTCTTTCCCGAGTACATTACGGAGTACGAGTGGTCCATCAGGTCGGAGAACGTCTGCATCAGGCCCTTCATCCCGATGGCGCTCAGTTCCTTCTTGCTCAGCTGGGTCAGATAGGAGGAGTTGGTACCCAACAGCACCCTCTCCTGCATGGCGGACATGATACTGGAGGTCCCGCTGGTGAAGAATGTCTTTTTCTCCAGCTCGATGCCGGTGAGCAGCTCCTTGAAACTGTCCTTGTCGGCTTTGGCGTGGTCGATGAAGTGACGAAGGAGCTTCAGCGACTCGTCCAGCTTGTCCTCGTAACCGCTGATGGTGATGTCGAAGGTATGGTTGCCGGAGCTGACCGAGAAAGTCGTGCCGAGGGCCTGCCAGGCCTTGCTGAGCTGCTGGACGGTCAGCGAGTCGGTACCGATGGTGTTCATGAAGGATGCGACGTGGGGGACTGCAGGGTCCTCCTGGAAGCCCTTCGTCACGCGCAGGGTAAGCTTGAACAGGTCGTTGACCGGGTTCTCCTTGTAGTATAGCTTGACGGTCGGAGTGACGTTGAGGCGCTCGATGTCGTTCTGCATGTCGATCAGGCGCGGTGCCACGTCGCGCACCGGCATGGCTTCGAGACGCTTCGCGTACTCGGAGCTCTCGCCGGAGTGCTGCGGCACCACCGGGTCGATGTCGGGCTTGGCGACATTGTCCTTGGGATAGGTACCCATCACTTTCTCGAAGCGGATGTATTTGTCATTGAAATACTTGTTCGCAACGCGGATGATTTCGTCACGCGTGATGGAGCGGATGGCGTCGACCTGGGCGAGGTACTCGTCCCAGCTGCGCCCCTGGGTCATCACGGAGACCATCTGCTCGGAACGGCCGCTTATCGTCTCGAGGGCCTGCTGCGCGCTCCTGGCAGCTTCGAGCTTCAGGGCCTCGACCTCGCTGTCGGAGAACCGGCCCTGCTGGATCTTACGGATCTGCTCCCAGCAGAGTTTCTCGGCCTTCGGCAGGGAGCCGAAAGGCAGGTTCGGCACGACCGCGAAGCCGGCGATGCCCATCTCGTTGAAGAGCGGCACGCGCGCGGCTGCGCCGAGAAGCATCTTGTGCCCCGTAACGAGCGAATCCATCAGCCCGGAGGAGAATCCGTTGGTGAGAAGGCCCGTGGCCAGATCGAGCGCCGGAGCGTCGGCATCCCTGTCAGTGGGGCCGTTGAAGGCGTATACCGCGATCTTGAGGAGCGGTATCTCAGCCTTGATCTTGATGTCGCGGATGCCGGTGAAAGGCTCGACTTCCACGGGGGCCTTAGCGGGCGTCTCGCCGCGGCGGATGCGCCCGAAGGTGCGCTCCAGCAGCGGCTGCAGCCCGTCGGTGTCGATGTCGCCCGACAGTATCAGGCCCATATTGCAGCCGACATAGTACTTGTTGAAGAAATCCATCATCTCGCTGAGACGGGGATTCTTCAGGTTCTCAGTGCTGCCTATGACCTGGTAGGAGTAGGGATTGCCGCCGCTGAACTCCTTGATCATCTCGAAGAGGGGAGCCTGCATGGTGTCGTCGGTTCCACGGTTCTTCTCCTCATATACGGTCTCCAGTTCGCCCTGGAAAAGGCGGAACACCGGATTGATCATGCGGTGGCTGTTCAGTTCGGCCCACTGCTCGATGTACTGGGGGGAGAAGGTATTGTAATAGTAAGTATAATCATAGGATGTGCCGGCGTTGAGGCCGGTGCCGCCGAAGCGGGCGATCAGGCGCGTGAATTCGTTGGGGATGGCGTAGTCGGCGGCCTTCTTGCTCAGGCGGTTGATCTCCTTCTGCATAGCATTGCGCTCAGCATCGTCGGTCAATGTCGAGAGCTTGTCGTAGCAGATGGCTATGGAGTCGAGCCAGACTTTCTCGGACTCATAGTCCACCGTGCCGATCTCTTCGGTACCCTTGAAGAGCAGATGCTCCAGATAGTGGGCGAGGCCGGTGTCCGGGCAGTCCTTGCCGCCTGCGCGGACTACGACTGCTCCGTAGACGATAGGCTGCGACGAGTCCTGGTTGACCCAGACCTGCATGCCGTTGGAGAGTTCGAACTGTTTGACTTCAAGGGGATTGTTCTGTGCGTTTGCCGCAAGGCCCAGCAGGGCGGCGGCGAAGATGGATAGGATTCTTTTCATCAGTTCGTTTTATTTGAGGGCGTAAAGATATACAATTCTACTGGCAATACACAAAACTTGCCAAGAAGATACTATCTTTGGAACAATGAAAGCAAAGTTGTTCACCACGTCCCGTTTTGCAATGCAGGCCCTCTTAGTGGCCTCGACCGGCGACGTGATCCACGTCACCCTGGTCGAAGAGGCAGTCCTGTTTGTGGCCGTCGAAGTCGGCGATGAGCCAGTGGCCGTCCTTCAGGACCAGGTCCATCTGGTGGAGGCTGAGCTCTCCGGAGGGCTCGCCGCCGGGCTCCCAGACGTCGCGGACGCCGATCACTGCCGTGGCGTGCGACCGGTCAGCCCGGTGGACGGACTCGACGGAATAGGCGGGAAGCGCCCCGCCATTGCCGGTCACGAAAGTGTACAACCACTCATAATCGTCGATCGTCCCGTCGTCAGGTGCAGGTTTGGCAAATGCATCGGAAAGCGCCTTGAAGAAATCCTCCGTCATATATCCGGATGCTTCCGGAAGCAGTCCATGGTCAGGGATATAGCGGCATAGTTCCAGGACACGTCCGGTGAGCTCCGGCGCGATGATCGCGGCATCGTCGCCGTTAAGGTCGACCCGGATAAATACAGTCTCTACTTCATCCGTGGCGTCCTTCCAGACCAGTTCTCCCTTGCGGTTGATACGGAAAGAACCCGCTCCGTCGGTATAGACAATCTCTTCAACGTATTCGGTATCGCCCTCGCGCTCAAAACTGAAGCGCTCGAGGCAGCCGTCGCTATACGTAAGCGCTCCGCCCTTGCCGGGCTTGGTGCTCATGTCCCAGGCCTCGTACTGGGCGAGGCCAGTCTCGCGCCAGCCAGCCTGCACGCGGTAGCCGCCTTCGGCGGCCGGCGCAAACACGGCCACGACGCGCTCGGCGCTCTTCTCCGCCCACTGGCCGGAGAAATCCGGCGCCGGCCCGCCCTTGCATCCCGCAAGGACGGCAGTGCAGCATACTGCACAGAAATATCTTGTAATGCTACGCATATTCTCAGTCGTCGCTTTCGCCGACAATGATGACCAGGTGGTCGCCGGGCTGCAGCGGCATGCTGCCGTGAGGCACGAGGAACCTGTCCTCGCGACGCACCATCATCACACGGATACCGTGTGGCAGGTGCAGGTCGCGGAGGGTGTCTCCGTGCATGAGGTCATCCTCGGTCACGGTGTGGTCCCTCAGCATGCCCATTTCGTCCGGGATCTCCATCCCGAAAGTCTCCACTTCAGGGTCAGCGTCATAGCTGAGCTTGAGCCACTTTGCCGCCGGCGAAAGCGTCATGCCCTGGAGAAGCAGTGAGAGCAAGGTGATGAAGAAAACTATATTGAAAATCTCCGTCGACCCTTCCAAGCCAGCCACGACCGGGCATAGCGCGAAGAGGATAGGACCCGCGCCCTTGAGGCCCACCCATGAGGCGAAGGCCTTGGCCTTGAAGGACATACCCTTGAAGGGGAGGAGACAGGCGAATACGCTGAGCGGCCTTGCCACGAGCATCATGAAGAGGCCGATCATAAGGGCGGGCCAGGCGATAGTCGAGAACTGCGAAGGCCTGGCCAGCAGACCCAGTACGAGGAACATCAGCAGCTGCATCAGCCATGTCATGCCGTCGAAGAACTTTAGTATGTCCCGCTTCATCGGGATGTCGGCCTTGTTGCCGATGATGATGGCGGCCACATAGAGGGAGAGGAGGCCGTTGCCGTACAGGAGGGACGCGATGCCGTTAGCGAAGAACCCGATGCTGAGTATCATCACCGAATACAATGCGTTGCTCGGGAGAGTGACCCTTTCCAGTATCCATTTGGCTCCGAATCCTACTCCCACGCCGATGACGAATCCAATGATGATCTGCATCACGAGGACCCATGCTCCGGTGCCGATCATCGCCCAGGTTCCGGTATGCTTTGTAGATGTGAGGACCTGTACAAGGATGATTGTGAGCACGTATGCCATGGGGTCGTTGCTTCCGGACTCCAGCTCCAGCATGGGGCCGAGGTTCTCGCGAAGGTGCGTGCGCTTGCTGCGCAGTACGGAGAAAACCGAAGCGGAGTCAGTCGATGACATGACTGCCGACAGCAGGAAACATCCGAGGAAAGAGGCTCCTAGTGCGCCTATCCATATGCCTGCAGCGAGATAAATGAAGAGGCCGGTCAGCATCGACGTCAGCAGGACTCCCAGCGTTGACAGGAGCACGCCTTGTCTCATGACCGGCTTGGTCTCGCGGAGCGAGGTCTCAAGGCCGCCAGTGAAAAGGATGATGGTCATGGCGAAATGCCCGATGGACTCTGCCACCTCGAAGTCGTTGAATCTCACGCCGAGTCCGTCGGCTCCCACGAGCATGCCCAGGATAAGGAACAGCAGCAGGGAAGGCGCACCGAAACGAGCTCCGACCTTGGTGATCAGTATGGCGAAGAACACCAGGACCGATGCCAGGAGCAGGAGGTTGTCAGACAGCAGGTTGACTGAAAAGATGGAGAGGGGAAGCATCAGTCTTCGATCTGGAACAGGTTGAGGAAACCGGTCATCATGAAGACCTGGCGGATATCATCGGAGATGGACTTTACGATCACATTCCCACCCTTGTTGGCTGCGGCCTTGCGCAGGGTAAGGAATAGCCGGAGACCGGAGCTGGAGATATAGGCCAGCTCGGAGCAATCGAGGATGATGGTGCCTGAAGCCTCTTCTGACAAGGCCGTCACATCCTCTGCGACCTCCTGTGCCGCGGGGGTATCCAGGCGGCCGGTCAGTTTGACGTAAGTCACACCGTTGTCCTTTTTGTTTATCTTGATTTCCATTTGTCTATATGGTTTTGGTCATTATCAGATTGTTCTTTCCGTCCACCCGTTCATAAGCTATGTCGTCCATGATGTTGCGTACAAGATGGATGCCCAGGCCTCCTATGGCGCGGTCTTCGACGGATGCCGAAACGTCGGCTTCCGGGACTGCCGTGGGGTCGAAAGGGACACCGCTGTCAGAGAGAGTGAATCTCAAGCTTTTCCCATCGGTCTCGGCATCCAGTTCCACCTTCCCTGCCGTGCCTTCGGGGTAGGCGTACATGATGACGTTAGTCACAGCCTCCTCAAGTGCAAGGTTGATGCTCGTGGCCAGACTCTGGTCAAGGCCGTTTTCTTCCGCGACCTTATCCATAAACCCTGCCAAAAGCGATATCTGCTTGATGTCGTTATCCAGGATCAGTTTGTTCCCGTCCCCTGTGCCCAGGTAATGGATGAACAGCATGGTGAGGTCGTCGCTTTGCGGTGCATTTCCGACGAATTCATTCACTTTCTCCTGAATGTTCCTGAGATGGTCCCCGGCGCTCTTCCTCCCGTGGAGCGCAGCATCCATACGGGCTTCGCCGAAGAACTCCTTCGCACTGTTCTCGGCCTCGGTGAGTCCGTCGGTATAAAGGAACAGGGCATCATCATGATGCAGGTCCATCTCCTGCCTTGAATAAGGGAATCCGCTCATCACTCCCAACGGAAGGTTGGGCTGTACCGGAAGCTCGGCGATCCTGTCGGTCAGCGTCCTCGGAGGGTTGTGCCCGGCATTGCAATAGCTCAGGTGGCCGTTCCCGAGGTCCAGTACGCCGCAGAAGAGAGTGACGAACATCTCGTTCTCGTTCATCTCCACCATGTTGTCGTTCATGGACTGGACGATCTTTTCCGGACGTTCTTCATGGGATGATACCGTACGGAAGGCCGTACGAGTCACGGCCATGACCAAGGCCGCCGGAACACCCTTTCCGCTTACATCACCGATGCAGAAGAACAGTTTCCCGTCACGGATGTAGAAGTCATAAAGGTCTCCGCCGACTTCCCTGGCGGGTATGATGGATGCGGCCATGTCCAGGTCGTGCCTTTCAGGGAAAGGTTTTACGCTGTCCGGCACCATCGACATCTGTATCCTGCTGGCGATCTGGAGATCTCCTTCCATCCTCTCCTTGCGCTCATAGAGCTGGTTGTTGATACGCCGGCTCCTGTCATTCAGGCGGATGATGAGTAAAAGCATGGCCAGCCCAAGGAGCTGGGCGAGGATGATCAGGCGGTTGTTCTTGCGTGAATTACCGATAATGTCCTCGTTCGGGACCATGATGCACATGGACCATCCCGTACGCGGGACCGGGGCATAATAGACAAAATGCTTTTCGCCGCTGATGTTGACTGTCATCTCACCGGACTTGCCTTCCATCATGGCCCGGTTCAATGCCTTGAAAGCAAGGCTGTCTGTCATCTGCCCGACGACCTCGTTGACCGTCTTGGACATCACGACTTCTTCCCTCGGGCTCACCATGAACATGCCCTGGCGGCTCAGTATGATGCTCCGCGAGTTGGGATATACCTTGACCTTGCTGACAAGGTCACTCAACCAGTCCAGGGAGATGTCTCCGGTAAGGACGCCGGCAGTCTTACCTTCCGCGTCCTTTACCGGGAGCGAGAAGGTCGTCATCAGGATGTCGCCGCCCCCGGTGTCGAAATATGGTTCGGACCAATACTCTCCGTCCAGCTCCAAGGGCTTTACAAACCATTCCTTAGTCGGGTAGTCGTATTCTTCCGTAGCAAGGGAGCGGGTGACGAGGCTGTCTCCGGGTTCTCCTGTCCGGTATGTATACGGAGCAAACAGCGGGCGTTTGCTGAAATACCCCGGGACGAGGGCGATGGTGGATCCGACCAGAACGGGATTGTCCTCCACGATGAGCCGGCTGACACTTGCCAGAGAGTCAGGAAAAGCCAGACACCACTGCGTTATCCAGACCTTGTTCCGGACACCGGTCTCCGCCTGGTTGATGACATTCATGATCTCGCTCCCGACGAGGTCCAGACAGCCTTTGGCACGCATCTCGGCCTCGTTCCTAAGGCTTTTATGCCCGAAATAGTTCTGTATGAGCGATGTTGCCTCCAATGTCAAGGCGGCGACAACGACCAACATGAACCCCGTCCAAATGGATTTAGGGGAATGGGGAGCGGGTTTTGACCTCGACATCAGTCTACTATCTCGAACAGGTTGAGGAATCCGGTCATCATGAACACCTGGCGGATGTCGTTGGAGATGCCCTTCACTATGACTTTTCCTCCCTTGTTGGCTGCGGCCTTGCGCAGGCTCAGGAATATGCGGAGCCCGGAACTGGAGATGTAGGTCAGTTCCGAGCAGTCCATCACGATGGTACCCGTGGCGGCATCATCCTTCAAGGGCTCGATCTCTGCTGCCACTTCCTGTGCGGCAGGGGTGTCCAGACGGCCGACAAAGGCGACGGTCGTCACTTCGCTCTCTTTGTTTATCCTGACTTCCATAACTTAGATATTTTTTGTCATTGTCAATATGTTCTTTCCATTGTTCCGCCTGTAGCTGACGCTGTCCATGATGTTGCGAACAAGGTGGATTCCAAGTCCTCCTATGTGACGCTCCTGGAGGGAAGCCGAAATGTCGGCATCCGGGACCGCCGTAGGATCGAAGGACTTGCCGCTGTCGGACAGGATGAATTGCAGGCAGCGCCCTTCGGTCGAAGCCTGCAGGTCGATCTTTCCCTCAGTACCTTCCGGGTACGCATACATGATGACGTTGGTCACCGCTTCCTCGATGGCGAGGTTGAGGCTCATCGCGAGGCCCGGATCCAGGTCGTTCTCCTCCGCGACCCTGTCGATGAATCCGGACAGCAGCGAGATCTGCTTGATGTCATTGGTGAGGGTAAGATGGTTGCCCTTCTCGGTGCCGAGATATCGGATGACCAGCATCGTCAGGTCATCGCTCTGGGGAGCTTTTCCGACGAACGCCTCGACTCTCTTGCGCACCTGCGCGAGATGCTCTTCAGAGCCCATGCTGCCGCGCAGGGCGTCTTCGACCCGAGCCTCGCCGAACTGCTCGTTCGCCCGGTTCTCGGCTTCAGTAAGTCCGTCGGTATACAGGAAGATGGCATCGTCCGCACGGAGCCCCGCCTCCTGTCCGGCATACTTGAATCCGGGCAGTATGCCGAGCGGGAGGTTGGATACCACCGGCAGCTTCGTAGCCTTGTCGGCAAGGATCATCGGGGGATTGTGCCCGGCGTTGCAGTATCTCAGACGGCCGTTCACGAGGTCGAGGACAGCGCAGAAGAAAGTGACGAACATGCATTTGTCGTTCATCTCCACCAGGCTGTCGTTCATGGACTTGACGATCTTGGCGGGAGTATCTTCGTTGGCGGCGAGGGTGCGGAAGACGCTTCGCGTCATCGCCATCACGAGCGATGCCGGGACACCCTTCCCGCTCACGTCGCCTATGCAGAAGAAGAGCTTCTCGTCGCGTATGAAGAAATCGTAGAAGTCTCCTCCGACCTCCTTGGCGGGGACGATGTCGGCCGCGATGTCCAGGTCATGCCTCTCAGGGAAAGGCGGAAACTCCTTGGGGACCATCGACATCTGAATGCCGCTGGCGATGTGGAGTTCGCCCTCCATCATCTGCTTCCTCTCGTCGAGTTTCCTGTACTTGTTCTGACCCATGATGACCGAACGCAGGATCAGTATGAGCATCGCAAGACCGATCAGCTGGAAGAGCTTCACTATCCATTCGACACGGCGTACATTGCCGTAGACGTCATTGTGGGGCACGAGGACGCTTATCGACCATCCGTTCCTCTCGACGGGTGTATAATAGATATGGCATTGCTGGTCGCGGAACATGACCGGCATGTTGCCTGACTTGCCTTCGAGCATCGCGTTTTTGGCTTCCCTGAAGCTGAGGCTGTCTGCCATCAGTCCGACGACTTCGTCGACGGTCTTCTGCATGATGTACTCCTGGGCGGGACTCACCATGATACGCCCTTCGCGGCTTATGACGACACCGATGGAGTTGGGGAATATCTTTTCGGACTCGACCAGGTCAGTGAGCCAGTCCAATGATATATCGGCGGTGAGGATCGCGGCCATCTTGCCGGTCTTGTCCATGACCGGCATCGAGAATGTCGTCATCTGCATGTCTCCGCCTCCGACGTCCACATATGGCTCAGACCAGTATCCTTCGCCCAGTTCAATGGGCTTCCTGAACCATTCCTGTGCGGGATAGTTGTATGTGGGATTGGCAAGGGAGCGGAAGCGCAGCGTGTCGTTCACCTTGAAAAAGTATGGTGCGAACAAAGGGCGCGAGCGCATATAGCCCGGAACGAGGGCCACGGTCGACCCTACGACGACGGGGTTTTCCTTTACGATGCGTTTGCTGATGTCCTGAAGGCTGTCGGGATAGTCCAGCATCTTGCTGGCGATCCAGACGTTGTTGCGGACGGCAAGCTCCGCCTGGTCGATGATGTCGAGTATCTGGTCCCTGGTGGTCACCAGATAGCTGTCCGCGCGCTGTGAGGAAGCTTCCCAGACGGCGTGCTTGGTGAAGTGGTACTGAATGAAAGACGTCGCCTCCAGGGTCAATGCCGCCACAGCCACCAGGAGGAGTCCGGTCCAGGTGGATTTGCGGTCATAGCGCAGGGCGGGTCTGTCTTTCAGTCTCATAGTATGCCTTTCAATGCTGCGCGGAATACGGGCATCGGTTGTTTCGTGTCACGCTCGATGATCAGGGTCTTGAGGCCCGCGTAGGGTCGGATCTCGTCCTCTATGTCCTTGAGGGGACGGCCCTTGCCGAAGTAAGCCGCGGCAAAGAACTCCCAGAACCTAACCGCAAGCTTTCCCGACATGTGGAAGGTCTCTTCGATGAAGGGTTCGGGGCTGAGATTGCAGCAGAGATAGACCATTCCGAGATCGAAGCGGTCGTAGCCGTAGCAAAAGTCACCCAGGTCGATGAAGTAGCACTTGTCTCCGACAAAAATGGCGTTGCTGAACTGCAGGTCTCCATGGATGGCGGTGTCGGTATCGGGAGCGTCAGCTATGAAGCGGCCGATGCGGTCCTTCTCCCCGGCCGTGAAGAAAGGATTGTCCTCCAGCAGGTGGAAATACCTGGCCTTCACGCTCTCGAACTGGGAGGTGTCCACATGCGTGGAATGAAGGTCAAGGCACATCCGTGCGAAAGTCGTAGCATACTCCTCCACTTTCTCCGGGTTGTCCGCAGTGGCCCTGGAGAAGGATTTCTTGCCGACGATGCGGCGGAAACGGATGCCGTAGCGGCCGTCCTCGGTGACCACGTATTCGCCCGGTTCGGGGGTGGGGATGCCGAGGTCATAGACCTTGCGTGCGAGCAGCATCTCGTCCAGAGGCTGGCGCGACTTGCCGGGGAAGTAGAGTTTCAGCATCACCGACGGGTCGGTGATGTGGTCGAAACTCTCTCCGTTGGCGCCTCCGCCGGAGAGGATATAATCCCCAAGGGATATCTTCAATGCTTCCGGTTCTTTCATTTCCCGAATACCTTTTCTATGAGACTTTCAAACTCGCTGAATGCCGCGGTGCCTTCGAGCTCGCGCATAGCGTCGGCGAGCGCCCTGTATCGCCATGCGTGCTCCTTCGGGTCCTTGGCGTGAAATATGTTCCAGAACGCCTCGCCCTGCTCGGCATAGTCGCGGGCGATGGCGCGCATGTTCGAGAGTTTGTCGCCCAGGGCGACGATTTTCTCGTCGCGTGTAGCCCGCGACAGGCGCCGTATGCCTGCCTCCTTGCGCGATCGCCAGCTCTCCTCCTCGCTCACCCCCTCGTCGATGGTGTCGCTCTCGGAGGCCACCAGCTCCGCTATGCGGTCCCCGAACTCCTCCCTCAGCTGCTCCACGGTCACTCCGGTATCCTCGACGGTGTCGTGCAATGCCGCGGCGGCCAGGAGCTCCTGGTCGGCGGTCATGGTCGAGACGATCTCCATCGCTTCCATCGGATGTACGATGTAAGGGAAGCCCTTGCCGCGGCGCTCCGTCCCGGCGTGGGCCTTGACCGCGAATATGATGGCGCGGTCGAGCAGTTCGGTATCGAGGGGATTGTTGGCCATGGCTTACTGGTTCATGAAAGGGAGGTTGCCGGCCTGCTCCAGCAGCAGCTCGGCTATGCTGTCATTGCTTGGCGAGGGACCGTTCAGTATCTCGAGCAGATACTTGATCCCTGCCTTGCCTCCTCCCTGCTTGATGATGTAGGCAATGCACAGGTCTTGGGGACCCAGGGTGGAGGAGATGATATCGAGGTCCGTCAGTCCTATCTGGTAGCAGGCTATCTGGTACGCCCCCTCGGAGTATTGCTTGATGATGTTGGACACGTCTCCGAGCGTCTTGCATTCCAGGCCCTTGAAGATCTTGAGATAAGGCATCAGGGGCTGTTCCTGTATCTCGGCCTGGTTGACCGAGGCGATACGGCGGTTGAGCTGCTCGAAAGGACGGAGTTCCAGGAAGCTCCGGAAAGTGTCGCCGTCCAGCGGGACCTCGTCGAGGTTGCCGGATGCGACGAGGGCATGGACGCGGCGGCGATAGTCTGTCAGCTCCATGCGGATGCGGCTGAACTGCTCGTCGGCCAGCTCCAGCATGCCGGCGAGCCTGTTGAGGTTGCGCAGGTACTCCTTGGGCACCTCGACTCCGGACTTGTATCCGGTATCGTGGTTCATGTTGGCCCATGCATGCTGCAGGACGGTGCGCATCTGGACTTCGAAGCGGTAGCGGCTGTCAGGGATGCGGCAGATATAGTGCAGGGAGAGATATCCGAAACTGTCTATCTCATGGACCTTGCGCTTGTCCACGGAGTTCTCCCAGTCCACGTCGAACAGTCTCTCCATCGCCGACGCGACCTTGTCCACGTCGTCGATGTAGAAGGTGATCACGCGTATGCCGATGATATCGGTGATGTCGGTGAGGGAAGTGTACTTGCCTCCCTTGAGCTCAAGTTTCCCGATGAGGGATCCTTCGGTCTTGACGCGCGACTCCACCGCCGCGACTATGATGCCGGCGTCATCCAGGAAGCTGCGTATCCTGGCAGTCAGTTCCTGTGTCGTGGTCAGGAAGGAGGCCCGCTCGTTGCGGTACTCTTCCAGAATAGCTTGTGAGTGTGGATCCAAAACCATCGCTGTCAGATGCATTTAACTCACAAATATAATAAATAATGCTATATTTGTAAAGGGAGGATTTCCTCTCAAGACTATAACCCATAATGTAATCATGAACAAACGAACGATCGTCATTGCGGTGTTGCTGTTGGGCGCAGCAGCCGCATTTGCACAGCCCCACCGCTCCGAGGCCGCCGTCCGCGCCCTCATGGAGGATCCGTCCCGCGCAGGCAACAACACCAACTCCTACGAGTTCCACGAGATCAAGGATACCAAGCCCCCGAAGGGGTATAAGCCCTTCTATATCAGCCATTACGGTCGTCATGGCTCCCGCTCCAACTGGGGAGGCAAGGCCTATGAGGACCTGATCGCCACCCTCGAGGAAGGCCAGAGGATGGGCATCCTCACCCCTGGCGGAGACTCGCTGCTGGTCGCAGCGCGCCGCGTCCTGGCGTCTTACGACGGCATGGACGGACGCCTGTCCCAGAGGGGCGTCCGTGAGCATACCGCCATCGCGGAGCGCATGTTCAAGCGCTATCCCGAGGTGTTCAAGGGCGACAGGAAGGTCCGTGCCTTCGGCAGCACCGTTCAGCGCTGCCTCATCAGCATGAACGCCTTCACCACTTCGCTCACACGCCAGAATCCCAAGCTGTATTTCTACCTCGACACCGGCGAGAAGTTCATGGACTATCTCGACAATGAGCACGGCTGGCAGCAGAAGGCCGCTCCCGCCATGCGTCCGGCCATGGAGGCTGTCCGCAGCCTGCCGGACGACACCCTCGGCGTGCTGAGCCGCATCTTCACCGACGTCCCCAAGTCGCGCACTTTCGTCAAGAGCGCAAGGAGCCTGACCGAGAACCTCTGGAACACCGCCATCATCTCCGAGGACTTCGACATCGAAGACAACCTCTTCCGCTTCCTGCCTTTCGACGCGCTCTACAAGCGCTGGGCGCAGAGCAACATTATGCTCTACACCGGCCACTGCAACTCCGTCGAGGCCGGTGACTCCCGCGTGCCCATGGCCAAGTCCTGTGTCGAAGACATCGTGGCCAAGGCCGACGAATGCATTGCCACCGGAGCCTACTGCGCCGACCTTCGTTTCGGCCACGACTACCCGCTGATGGCCCTGGTCAGCTACCTCGGCATCGAGGGCGTGGGTGACCGCATCCCGGCCGACCAGATCTGCGACAAATGGCTCGGTTTCTGGAATATCCCCATGGCCAGCAACCTCCAGATCATCTTCTACCGCAACAAATCCGGAGACGTCCTGGTGAAGTTCCTCTACCAGGAGCAGGAGAAGCTCCTCCGCGGCCTGGAGCCCGACTACGGCCCCTACTACAAGTGGGAGAAGGTCAAGGCCAACCTCGAAGGATACAAACGATAAAAAAAACTTTCTTACAGGGCTTTAAACCCACGTGAGTCCATACTGTCTTAATAATGTCCGGTGCGTTGAACGCCGGGCATTTGTTTGAAATTGTAATAAACTCACGTTATCATGAAAAAGTTATTGGTTATTGTTTTGGCTGCGCTTCCTTTCGTTGCTTTTGCGCAGATGCCCGGAATGCCCGGTGGCATGCAGATGGCCGGCATGCAGGATCTCCCCGAGGAGACAATAGTTGCGGAGACCCAGAGCATGGTCGCCGATCTCGGCCTCAATGAGGACCAGGCTGCCCAGCTCCTTGAACTCAACAAGAAATATCTTGGCAAGGTATCTTATCCCGTCATCCTCCCTCCCGAGGCTGAGGAGGCCATGAAGAACGCTGCTGCCAACCGCCCTGCCGGCGGCGCCGGTGGCTTCAGCATGGGCAACATGTCGCAGGAAGACCGCGACCAGATGATGTCCATGATGAACCAGATGCAGGAAAGGATGGCCGAGATCGAGGACAACCAGACTGCTTATGAGGATGGCCTCAAGAGCATCCTCGACAAGAAGCAGATGAAGAAATGGAACAAGGCCAAGAAGCACTACCAGAAGGAGCAGCAGCTCCAGATGGAGCGCCAGTTCGGCGGCATGGGTGGCTTCGGCGGAGGTATGCCCGGCGGTGGCATGGGCGGCTTCGGCGGCGGAATGCCCGGTGGCGGCTTCCCTGGCGGCGGTGGATTCCCTGGTGGCGGCGGTTTCGGCTTCTAATAGACAAGCATACAGGTTATAAGGTTAATGGTTTTATACGACGTGATGCAGCCCGGAATGGACTGCATCACGTTTTTTATTGCACGAAGGTCAACTTTATTGTATAGCTTGAACCTTGCTAGATTTGACAAGCTTAATATTGGCGCTGCTGTTTAGTTTGATTAGTAGTTGCAAAGATATACGAAAATACGCAAATAGTTTTCTATCTTTGTTATACACATTTAAACACTAAAACCATGAACATCTTACTCACTCTGCTCTTCGGAGCCATCGCTGGCTGGCTTGCCGGCTTCTTCGTGATCAAAGACAAAGGTGGTCTCATCTGGAACATCATCATCGGTCTCCTCGGCGGTGTCGTCGGCGGATGGCTGCTGGGCCTCATCGGTGCAGGCGGATCCTTCTGGTCAGAGTGGTACGGCCAGATCCTCAGCGCCCTCATCGGCGCCGTGGTCCTGTTGTTCGTCTGGAACGAGATCAAGAAACTTCTGAAGAAGTAAGTCTCTTCTCCCTGAATTCGGATTAAATGTCTTCGCCCTTGCGCTTGCAGGGGCGAGGATTACCCCAGCACAACGTCCAGCACCATCATCAGTGCGAACCCCAGGGCTGTCCCCAGGAATGGGATCATCAAAGCTGTGAGTACCGGATTCATAATGCAAAGATACAAAGTTTCCTAGTCGCGGCAAATCCCCATTTTGGGCGATTCTCAGGGGTCATTTGATAATGAGAGAATTAAATCCTATCTTTATGACATTCCGAAGATAAAGTATACGAAACTATGAATGAAAAGATGCAGGCCATTATCGATACCAAGGTTGAGGATGGCACGGTAGCCATGTGGTGGCTGGGTCAGATGGGACTGATAGTAAAGTCCGGAAGCACGATGATAGTCATTGACTATTTTGCCGTACCATTCAATACGAGGCAGGTTGCACCGCCGATCCCGGCAGAGGAACTGACAGGAGTCGATGCTTTCCTGGGGACGCACAACCATATCGACCACATCGATCATCCTTCCTGGAGGGTCTGGGCCAAAACGCATCCGGAGGCAAAGTTCGTATTTCCGAGAGCTCACTCAAGGGCTGTTTCCAACGATGGTATTGCGGACAGGAATGCGCTAGGGATGAATGCAGGGGAGTCCGTCCGGATAGGCGACATGACCATCCATGCGATAGCTGCATCCCACGAGTTCCTGGACCAGGACAAGGAGACAGGACTTTTCCCGCATCTTCAGTATATCGTCGAATGCGATGGCATCCGTATCCATCATGCGGGCGATACGGTCCGGTATGAAGGGATGATGCCCGCGATAAAGGCGTTGGGTCCCATAAATGCAGAGCTCATCCCCATCAACGGCCGCGATGCAAGACGCCTCCGGCGCAACTGCATCGGAAACATGACTTACCAGGAAGCGGCCGACCTTGCGGGTGATGTCCGGCCCGGAATGGTCATTCCGGGGCACTGGGACATGTTCGCGGACAACAGCGAGGATCCGGGTCTCTTCAAGGATTATGTCGAGACAAAATACAAGGACAGCCTTGTCTGCCGGATCCCCAAGGTCCTCGAAAAGATCGTCGTCAGAGCATAAACCGACAGGACGATCCGGTTTTTGATGTCACTTGCTGCTCCAGCGCTTGAGATAAGGGAAATACTTCCGCATCTGCTCTTTATACTCTTCGCGTGTGATAGGCTGGGGAAGGCTTTTGTTGACCTCATCCACGAACTGCGAGCAGTGCTCGATCATTTCATCCATCGTACAATCCTGAAGGAACTTACCGTCCTTGTAGCAATAGATGCAATAATCCTCATTCTTGCTGCCGTCGGCATTGGTCCCGAGGAGTTCCTCCGTAAGCGGCATTCCGCAGCTTTGACAGAATTTCTGTTCCATAAAGTAAGAGTTTATCAGCGTTATTATTCCAGGTAATCAAATAGATTGATGGTCCCGGCGTCACTTTCGACACCAAGGGCCGGGACAGCTCTGGTAGAGCCGTGCCGGCATAAGCCCTGATCCTTAATCCCAGCAGAAATTCTCTTTTCCGGCGGCGATCTCGAAGTGGTACTTGACGATACCCAGGTCAAGCTGCGTATAACCGGCCAAGGACTTCAAGGGTAGAGCCTCCACCTTGTCCCCGTCCCGCAGGATGAATTTGAATTTCTGCTGGTTAATGGCAGTCGGGGCCAGCAGTGCGGCTTCCAT
Organism: uncultured Bacteroidales bacterium; assembly: GCA_900319185.1. Classification (GTDB taxonomy): domain Bacteria; phylum Bacteroidota; class Bacteroidia; order Bacteroidales; family UBA932; genus Cryptobacteroides. Next base: position 6,985 of record ONNK01000002.1, on the reverse strand, counting down.
GCCGTCCATGAACCAAGTGGGCGGGACGCCCTCACATTCGTAGAACTTCTCGGCCGGTTTCATAGGGTGCTGAACGCCTTGCGTCGCCCCATAGCCCAGCGCTATCACACAATGGACCACTTCTCCTTCTTCCAGGGTGAATGTTCCGGGGATTTTCTTGTAGGTCAGGCCAACCCAGCAGCTGTTCAGGCCAAGGGTCTGGGCGAGAAGTACGATGCGCTCTCCATAAAAGCCGATCCTTTCTTCCGCATCCTTCTTTCCGGCCATCACAAGATAGTTCCTCACGCCGGAAAATGCTCCATACTTGAACACCCCGGTAGAGAAGGCCTTCGGCTCATCTACGACCAGCTGGATATGGATGCCGGCTTCGGCATTGCACTTTTGAATCTCCTCGCGAAGCAGGTTGAGTTTACTCTTTTCGATAGGCTGTTCGGTATATTTCCGTACGGAATGCCGGGCTTTGATGGCTTCTAATTCTGTCATAATGATGTTTGTATTTTCATTTTACTGTTTAGGACTACTTCAAGCGTTCAATGCGCTTTCCTCCGCCACCTTAGCTTCGCAGTCCTTCATGGCGTCAAGGGTCTTCTGAAGAACTTCGTCAAGCGGCCAGCCAAGCATCTCGGCTCCCTGCTCGATCACCTCGCGCGAGCAGCCGGCGGCAAAAGCCTTGACCTTGTACTTCTTCTTGAGTGACTTCAATTCCATGTCCTGGACGCTTTTCGACGGGCGCATCAGCGCGGCGGCTCCAATCAACCCCGTGAGTTCGTCGGTAGCGAAGAGCACTTTCTCCATCAAGTGTTCAGGCTTCACGTCGACGTGCATCCCGTAGGCGTGGCTGCAGATGGCGTGGATCATTTCTTCGCCCACGCCGCCTTCGCGCAGCAGCTCGGGCGCCTTGATGCAATGCTCCTCCGGGTACATCTCGAAGTCGATGTCGTGTAGCAGTCCCACGATACCCCAGAAATTCTCATCTTCAGCAAATCCCAACTGCTTCGCGTACCAGCGCATCACCCCTTCCACGGTCAGTGCATGATGTATGTGGAACGAGTCCTTGTTGTATTCTTTCAGCAGCTCCAGCGCCGCCTCCCGTGTAATGTGCTTTTCCATGATCCGTTTTTTATCTTCACAATCCTATCTTCGGTGTGAAGATATAAAAATATCTGCTTGACTCCAAAAGAGAGGTGCAGCACAGCTAGAGGACAAATCGTTGAGAACAAGGGTGTAGACGTCATCTTCGTCCGAAACGATTTGCGGAGAAAGGGTGTGTCTTCACAGATTCGCGTGCATCATCGAAACGGAATCCTTACAGCTGTTTTTTCAGCGAACACTCAGCAAGGCGCATGGCCAGACCAAAGCCCCATGTGTGTTCATTGTTGGCATCAATCGGGCACAAAACAATACTATCGGATATATACGCATCCGCCTTCGTTCCTGTGTATTTCAGCAGTTGCAAAGAATCCGGCCTTGGCACCGATCCACTTGCCTGCAGCGGCCTTGAACGGCTCTCCCAGGGTCTTAAACTGACCTTCAGCATCCTCGTACAGGAATTCGGCCATCACAACGGGAGGCCAGTTCTTGCCTTCTTCGTGCACACGTATTTTCAAATTGACTATCTTCGAGTCGAGTTTAACGCTTTCAGCGATGGTCTCTTTTCCTCCTCTTTCGGCAAAAAGGCAGATTCTTCTTTGGAGATAGACGTCCGTACCATCATAATAGAGTTCTATGGTGCAGTACTGCGCACCCATCACGATCATGCCGGCCCTGTCTCCTTTGTAGGATGGCTGGAACTCAAGACTGGCGTTGAGTTCCATGCTCGGGCCTACCAACTTTTCCAACAGCATCTGCGGGCAGTCCCAGAGGTTTCTGAAACCGTCTGCCTGCTTCCTGCAGTTAAGCCTCAATGCCTTTTCAGCCGGACTGGTCATATACCAGGAGTATTCAGGAGCACTTGCCCACTGCCAGTTCAGGGGAATTGAGGTCCCCTCGAATGATGTAGAGGTCTCTTCTGCCCCGACCCCTCCGAGCGGCCTTGCCGGGAATGCGGCCGGTGCCTTTCCTTCAAGTACCGGTTCACCAATGCCGTCACTGTCATTGTCAACCCCTATGATGCACCAGCCTTCCTTGTCCCACTTGAGCGGCTGAAGGTGGACTACTCTTCCCCAGGCATATCTGTCTTCGAAATGCATGAACCAGTCGTCCCCCTTTGCATCCTGGACCCAGGCGCCCTGGTGAGGACCGTGGGTGGCGTTCCCTCCGGCCTCAAGCACACGTCTCCATTCGTACGGACCGTACGGCGATTTGGAACGCAGGACAAGCTGCCATCCGTCCTGCACGCCTCCGGCAGGAGCGAAAATATAATAGTATCCGTCTTTCTTGTAGAATTTCGGCCCTTCGACAGTAGGGTTGCGCGTGGCTCTGCCGTCGAAAATCATCGATTCGGCACTTATGCACTCAGTGGCGTCTGAATTGAGCTCGACTAAACTCAGTACGCTGTTGAAACCGGCCCGGCTGCCGGCCCATCCGTGAACGAGATAGACCCGTCCGTCTTCGTCGAATAGGGGACAGGTGTCAATGTAACCCTTTCCTTCCTTGACAAGTACGGGCTCGCTCCATTTTCCTTGTGGGGTTTGGGTATGAACCTGATATATGCCCCTGTCGGGGTCTCCCCAGAATATGAAGAACTCCTTTGTCGACTCGCGATATCGGATAGAAGGGGCGAAGACGCCGTCACCGTGCGGAACCAAACCGGGGCTTGCTTTCGCGCCTGGACCGTCGGCGAGGTCACGGGCATATGTGGATACACCTTCAGGAAGAGCCGCTCCGACGATCTCCCAGTTAAGAAGGTCAGTCGAATGGAGAATCTGAAGACCAGGGGCACAGCCGAAAGAAGAAGCGGTCATCCAGTATTCTCCGTTGACACATATTGCATCAGGATCGGAATAATCAGAATTGATGATAGGATTCTTAAACCCCGGGGCGGATGCAAGGGTCAGCGCTAGAATGAGAGAGAGTGTGGTATGCATGTTTATATTTTAAGGACGGATACATTTTAAGGGGCGGCTACAAGCCTTCTGGCAGCAATCAGTATGTCCCTGGTATCGAAGTCTTGTCGGATGGCTATTATTTGGTGAATGAATTATCGGCGTGAGGTCTATCGCCCCTGGGCTGTTACAGTAGATGGATAGAGCACAACCCTCACCGCTCCTACGCCATTTATACCAACCCTGTTCTCATCGCCGTTGAGCCTTCTTCCCGGTACCCACTTGCCATCCACAAAGGTTCCTTCCTCAATCGCGTCGGTAAGGATCCTTGCTTGGGTGCCAGCATTCTTCGAGGCGAACGAGAATGACACATTGATTCCAACGATATAGAACTCATCCGGCGAAGTCTGTAAGATGAGGGCGCCGGACTGGGCCTGCTGTTGTGAGGCGGCAGCCAGTTGTGCGTTCTCCCTGGCCATCTGGGCCGCGCCCTGGCCATAGTTGAAGGCGCGCTGGTTCCTTACGGAAGAGCGTGCGGTGAGGATATAGTCTCCCATTTCGACGGAAGGGCTTGCATTCTCCTCCGTCACCCTCAGGCCGCGAAGCTTGTCGGAACCGTAGTTCTGGATGATCATCTGGTCCATTCCGGACAGGATTGCGTAGCACTTGCCAAGATTCTCAAAGTCGGCAGAGTAATTACCGGTTGCATTCTGCGCACCGTCAAACCCAAACGGTGCAAACCCAAGAGCGTCATATTCACCATAGGCATAAAGGGCTTTGGAAACATCCACCCTGCATTCGGGGATGAATATCGGGTTGTTACTCAGGGCGAACTGGCTGAGCACCCATTCAAATTCGCTTATGTAAATATCAGGCGCCGTGAAATCCACCGCAGGTGCGGCGGCTCTCCAGACATCGATCACCTCCGGAAGAGGGCTTCCTGAAGGAAACTGTCCGGGATTTATCATACCCGGCTGGCGGAGCCAGTTGTTGACATACATCGGAATGTCATGAACGGCCTTGCCTGCTGCCGTGATTTCGTTTACATATTTGGCATAGTGATAGGCCTGGAAGATTTCCTCCGTGTAGTAGGGATAGTCGGTGAGAAGGTCGTCGGCCTTAGTGTGGCTCTTGCCAAATACTTCCTCCCAGGTTCCGGACATCTTATAACCATTCTCGCTCCAGACCTTTTCAAGTTCAGGGAAGAGCTGCCCTTTATGGCTTGAGAGATACTGCATCAGGTCAGAGGGGACCTGCCCCTCCCAGGCCTTCTGGGCGGCAGGGGAGAAGTCCCTGACGGAACCGAGTATTCCCATCTCGTTTTCCACCTGCATCATTATCACGGTATAGTCTTTATCCACTTCCTTGATATGCTGCATCAGGGCAGTATATGCATCCCTATCCGCTTTGAGGGACTCTTGGCCGAAGGCGGACAGCACGTTGAGGAACCCGCCGTCCTGAGTCTGAACCAAGGGATAATTGACCGGATCACGCTTTATATAGCTGGGGGCATAGGTGGAGTTTCCGTTCTTCCAGCTGGCAAACCATATCATCACCACCTTGAGACCGTTCTCGCGTGCGTTGCGTATCACATGGTCAACGGATGTAAAATCGTAATGGCCTTTCTCATCCTCGATCACATCCCATGAGCAGGAAGCTATCACCGTGTTGAAACAGCCGTGTTTCATCTGCTCCCACACACCGATGCTTTCCATATAGCTTTCAGATGTGCTTGTAGAGTTGTGCAGCTCTCCTGTCAACATCAGGAAGGGTTTGCCGTCAACCTCAAAATGCGTAATCCCGTCCTTTTGGACAAGGGCAGGCTTTACAGGTGTATCTCTAACCTCCTGAGAGCAGCCAAGGATCATTAAAAAGCAAGTCGCCAGTCCGACGGCCGCAAGTGAAAATAAACCAGCCTTCATATTCGTGTCATTTAATAATTATGTGCCAGAACATTTGTTAATACGCTACTTTATGAAATAGCGCGGAACTGAGCGTTTGTAGTCCAGGTATTCGTCACCGAAATCGGCTTCCAGACGCTTCTCTTCGGCTCTGACCTGGAGCGTGAGAAGAATAATCTCGACGGCAAAGACAATCAGCGGCCACCAGCTTTGGAGCCATACAAGGACACCGATATCGTAGATATAGATTCCAAGCAGCATAGGATTGCGGGAAATACCATACGGCCCATCCTTCATCAAATGTTTGGTCCTTGGTGCAACTTCGTGATTATAAGCATCAAATGGATTCCCTTTGCCAACATTTCTCATATGTACGATTGACCATACGCTGAGTGCCAGGCCTGGAATCATCAGCACAAGTGCGATTATCACCCACGGCAGCGCCGGGGCCCAGGGGAACGGCCTTCCGGACATCCACCACATCAGTGCCGGTATCCCGGCCACAAAGATCAGAAATCCAAGAATGTATCCTACGGCGTTTCTCATAATCCGTTTACTTCTTCTGCCTCTATAAAACGATCTTCGGTGTGAAGATAGAAAATAATCTGCTTGACTCCAAAAGAGAGATGCAGCACAGCTAGAGGACAAATCGTTGAGAACAAGGGTATGTCTTCACAAGTTCGCGTGCATCATTGAAACTGAAAAATGAGTAAATTTGAGGCATGGAATACCTGTCAAAGCAACGATACGACGAGATTGCAGCCGAGTTGAAGCATCTTATCAACGAGGTTTACCCCAAGGTGAAGGACGACCTCGCGGAGGCCCGCGCCCAGGGGGACCTGAGCGAGAATGCGGGATACCGCGAAGCAAGGCGTATCCAAGCGAAGACCATCAGCCGTATACGTTTCCTGCAGAAAGTCCTGGAGCATTCGCGCGTTATCGACCCCGGCGCCCTCCCGAAAGACAGGGTTTCCCTTCTGAGCCGGGTCGAATTCACCAACCTCTCGACAAATGCCCGCATGACATTCGAGATAGTCAGCCCTCACGAGATGGACCTCGAGGCCGGCAAGATTTCGCTGAAATCCCCGATCGGCGCCGCCCTGATGGGCAAGAAGGTCGGCGAAATCGCCGAGGCGCAGGTTCCTTCCGGGACCCTGCGCCTCAGAATCGAAAGCATCACGCTCGACTGAGTGTGATGCTGTCCTTACAGCTGTTTTTTCAGCGATCGTTCAGCAAGGCGCATGGCCAGAACTGCCACGGGGATGGTCAGGACCAGTACTACGACCAGTACCGGGATGTTGTTGATAACGGGAATCATCAGCTGGTCGTATCCGGCCCGCATCTCTTCCACGGCAGCCGCAAGCGACCCTTCCGTATCGGTCCACCAGTGGGCGGTGTAGGCGAAGAAGGAGAAAGCAAAGGGAATGAAGCTCCAGCGGATGCCTTTCATCGTATCATACTTGCAGAAGTACCTGATGATTTCGGCGAGAGCCGTCAGGATGGCGAAGCCGATGGCGAGCGTCGTGTCCGCCTCGCCTGCAATCAACAGCATGACGAAGACGAATCCGTTCAGGACTGTCGCAGCTCCGAAGCCCCGGATCGTCGTGCAAGTCAAAAGATAGATAAAAGCGGTCAGCAGGGGGAGGACCGCCCCGACATACGCATAGCACGCCGGATGAATGAGGCCGGTGCATGAGCCCAGAATGTATGTGAGAAGGTAGGCTACCGCCAGCAGGAAGATCTTGAAAACGGGTTTCATGTTCACTTTTGTTTGCAGGGTTTAACTGAGTCAATTATCACGTCTGCAAAGTTACATAAGCCCCCTCACGCTGGAAATCCCAATTTGTGGCGATTATGCATTGGCAGAAAGGGCAGAAACAATACTATCGGATATATACGCACCCGCCTTCGTTCCTGTGTATTTCAGCAGTTGCAAAGAATCCGGCCTTGGCACCGATCCACTTGCCTGCGTCAAGACGGCGGACAGCATCTCCATCGAACTGAACAAGGTTACCAGGGATATTCTGGAGAAATACAAGGACACCCCCTTCAAGGACAACAAGGCCCTGCCGAACTACACCAACCAGGCGATGAACCGCG
>ONNK01000136.1:4452-5482 GCA_900319185.1 uncultured Bacteroidales bacterium | reverse complement strand
TCCAGGGCGTAGTGGGAGATGTGGTGCCCTCGTTTGACGGTGTTCAGGACAAAGATCTCCAGCCCTTTGAGTTTGTCGAATTCCGTTTCCGGGATATAGTTTGCATCGGTCACATAGGCACAGTCGCCGAAACGGAAGCCCAGTACAGGCATCCTGTCGTGATATCCGCGTATTGGAATAATCTCCACGCCCCCTGCAGCCAGGTTCTCTGGGGTCGGCTTCATGGCGTCGGTTACGATGTCGTTCCCGCACGGGATTATCGAACCGTCCGGCATCTGCATGCAGTAACCCTGGTCATGCATCCAGACGAGGTCTCCTCCTTCCACGGGCATAATCGCGAATGGGCTGTTGTTGATGAGGTGTATGCGCCACTCCGGGGATCCGGGATACTTATGCTCCGCAAAGGCATAGCCGAACATTATCTTGAGCGTTTCGAGGACTTTCGGTTCGCAATAGATGTGGACGGCCTTGCGGTCGATGTAGTTGAGCGCACGGACGTCGTCAAGACCTCCCGTGTGGTCCATATGATTGTGCGTCAGCAGGATGGCATCCAGGTGGCGGACGTCTTCGCGGAGCATCTGCATGCGGAAATCCGGCCCGGCATCGACGAGGATCGTCAGCCCGCCGTACTCCACCAGGGCTGCAGAGCGCAGGCGCTTGTCGCGCGGGTCATCAGAGCAGCACACCGGACAGTGGCAGCCGATGATCGGCACTCCCTGCGACGTGCCCGTTCCAAGAAATGTCAGTTTAGCCTTTCCCATGGTCAGATGATGATGTCCGTCAAGCGCCCTACGAGCGAGGCATCGTAAGGCCGCGTTATGCGAATGTAATTGCCGGTATACCCCGACATGGATCCGTCCTTCTCCTTCGACTCGAACAGCACGCGCTCGCGTATGCCCCTGTTCTCCTCAACGAATTCGGAATGCAGCCTCTCGCATAGCTCCTCAAGGGCGAGCACGCGCTCATGCTTGACGGCTTCCGTCAATTGCCCCGGCATTTTTGCTGCTGGCGTTCCGGGCCTGCGGGAGTA
>ONNK01000136.1:0-4394 GCA_900319185.1 uncultured Bacteroidales bacterium | reverse complement strand
CATATGTCTCGCGGAAGAGTCCCTCCGTCTCGCCGGGCAGGCCCACCATAGTGTCGATGCCGAAGAAAACCTTCGGCTTGCCCGGACCTTCCATGTGCGAGCGGATGTAGGCTATGCGGTCCGCAAAGAACGCGGTGTCGTATTTCCTGCCCATGGCTTTCAGGAGTGTGTCGCTGCCGGTCTGCAGCGGGATATGGAAATGCGGCTGGAACTTCGTTCCGGACGCGATCCAGTCCACGATCTCCTCCGTGATGAGGTTGGGCTCGATCGAGGAGATCCTGTATCGCTCTATGCCTCCGACCTTGTCCAAGGCCTTCAGCAAGTCGAGGAATGACTCTCCGGTCGTGCGGCCAAAATCCCCCGTATTCACGCCCGTCAGGACTATCTCCTTCACGCCTTCGGCGGCGATCGCTTCGGCCCCCTTCACGCATTCGCAAATCGGGATGTTGCGGCTTTCTCCGCGTGCGTAGGGGACCGTACAGTACTTGCAGTAATTGTTGCACCCGTCCTGCACCTTCAGGAACGACCTCGTCCGTTCTCCCGTACTATACGCCCCAAAGATCTCATTCGTAATAATCTCCTTTGGATAAACGCCCAGAAGGGCGAGGGTTTCGGGGACGACGAGGGATTTCTCGTGGGCGCCGAAGACGCGGGCGACGCCCTCGATAGCCTCGAATTCGGCGCGATGTAGCTCTGCGCTGCAGCCGGTAACGATGATGCGTGCATCGGGATTGATGCGGTGCATCTTCCGAACGAGGTTGCGGGACTTGGCATCCGAAGTGCCCGTGACCGTGCAGGTGTTTACCAGATAGATGTCAGCCTTTTCCTGCCACGGGACCACTTTGAGCCCGGCAGCCTTGAACCCCCGCTCGTAAGTGGAGGTCTCGGCATAGTTGAGCTTGCAGCCCAGTGTCAGGAACGCGATTACCATTTCCTGTCGAGGATTTTGCCTGCCTTGGGTTCGTGGGGATATGATACGGTCACGCGTGACCACTGGCATGCTCCGCCCACCGGGGGATTGCTCTTGGATATCCTTATCTGGAAACGGATGAACTCCGGGAACCTCGCAGCGATGCCCTTGACGATCCTCCAGGCCACATTCTCCATGAGGTTCGAAGGCTTGTCCATCTCCTCGCGGATGACCTTGTAGACGTCGGCGTAGTCGACCGTGTCATCCAGGCGGTCGGACTTGGCCGCGGTCTTGAAATGGTACTCGGCCCTGAAGTCGACCACAAAGAGGTTGCCCTCGGCCCGCTCCTTCTCGAAGCAGCCGTGGTAGGCATGGAACTCCAACCCGCTGAGCTCCATTATGCCAACATCAGAAATACGCATGGTCTTTTTCCTATTATGGGTTTTTCCTTTTTCCATTCTGCTACGGTCTTGGTACGGATGAATTCATCGGGCATGGTGATGTTCGCTGCAACGCAGATCCTGGTCGAAGGATGGCATGCCTGAAGCAGGTCGGCGAGCATCGCATCGTTGCGGTAAGGCGTTTCGATAAAGATCTGTGTCTGCCGTTTCGACTGCGACACCTTTTCGATAGCCTTGATGGCGCTGCGCCTCTCTTCCGTCTTGGCCGGGAGATAGCCGCAGAAAGTGAATGACTGGCCGTTCAGGCCGGAGGCCATGAGCGCCATCATCAGGGACGACGGCCCCACTTGGGGCACGACTTCTATGCCCCGGAGATGGCAAAGCGCCACCAGCGCGGCACCGGGATCAGCCACGGCGGGCAGTCCCGCTTCGCTGATGAGCCCGACGTCGCGGCCGTTCTCGAACAATGCCGCGAACTGCTCCACTTCCTCTTCAGAAGTATGCTCGTTGAGCTCGTGGAATTCAAGTTCCTGGATGTGTCCCTTAAGTCCTGCACTCGAAAGATAGCGCCGGGCGGTCCGCACCTCCTCGACGACATAGCAGTTTATATGCTGCAGCAGGTCGAGGGTTGGGGCGGGGATCACTCCGGCAGGATCGTTGTCTCCAAGCGGAGACGGTATCAGATACAGTTTTCCTTTCATTCCGTCTTCTCTACTTCGATGGTCACCTTATCTTCGTCTTTCGTCTGGGAAGGGTCCTCAGCCTGGCGTTTGGACTTTGGCGTGAACAGGTCGCGAAGGAACAGTTTGAGCGAGTCGAACTCTTTCTGGTACGCGACGCCGACGCCGTTCCTCTGGAGATTGTCAAGATAGTTCGTGTATTCGTCGGCAGAATGCGAGAACAGGTTCAAGCGAACTTGGCCGCTCTTGTCCATCTTGATCTCTATGTCAAGGTCTCCGACCACGTCTCCGTTGCCCGAAGTCATGTATTGCCTGTTTCCGACACTTCCGTTCACTATGACCCTGTTGTTGAACAGTTGCGTGGAAAGGGCGACGTCGAAGATGCTACGCCCGGATCCGCTCTCGGCATAGTTGAGCCCGAGGTCCAGGGGGATGTCGAGTTTCTGAAGGATATTGTTCAACTGGTTGGCCATGAGGTCGGCGACATTGGACGTCAGGAGGTTGGAATTGTTGACGATACCTGACTGCTCATCCGGGATGAAGTTGTTCGTCAACAGCAGGGCGATGAATTGCTTCTGCACCTTGTCGTCCGTACTCAGGGCGCTCTCAACCCTTGATTTGGTCATGGGGTCGAGGTCCGGGACATCGATGGAGAACTTGAGCTTGGGATTGCGTATCTTGTCCGAAATGTTGACGCCGCATATTACGGTCCTTCTGGAAGAAACGGATGTGGTATCGGCTATCAGGTTGGAGAGGGAAGTCCTGAGGGCGTATCTCGCTCCTATGGACAGGTCGCTGTCCATGATGTCTCCGTTGAACTTGATGGAACTTCCGTCATCCACGGTGAAATCCTTGCTCGTGATGCCCATCCCGTTGAAATGGTAATGGCCGCTGTTGAGGGTGTAGTCTCCGTTGATGGTGAAAACATCCTTGGACGGACGCACCTCCAGCGCGATGGTTCCTGCACCGCGGCCGATGAAGACGTTGCCCGTGGCCTTGTCCACCTCGAGGTGGGCTTCCACCTGCGGCGTGGCGTTGACACGCACTCGTACCGCCAGGTCGTTCTCCTCCTTGCGGGTCTCCACGAGCCGGTTCATCATCAGCTCGTAAGGGTCCATGTAGACTTCCTTGACAGGTTCCTTGAAGATCAGCAGGTCACTCCCGCCGGCGGCGTCTGCCCCGTTCAGGGGGATGTGGAAATCGCCGTTCTTGACGGTCGTGGCATTGACGTCGAGGACCAGCGACGAGAAAGGTCCGATGATGTTCACACGCCCCGTTCCGAACACGTTCCCGTAGAATGCCTGGCCGTCGGACTCCTTGAGGTCTACGACCTCCATGTCGTTCAACCGTATGCGGGTGTTCATCCGGATATTCTTGAAATGGTCGTATGATATGCCTCCAGTGATGGTTCCCGTGCCGGTGGAGCGGTCCTTGATGGAGATATCGTCAAAGTATACTCCGCTGCTGTTGACGTGCAGGGGACCGTTGACGTAGTATGGTACCTGGGTGAAGGCGACTTTCAAAAGCCCGTCATCGATCCTGAGATCGTCCCCGTAGAGCTCAAGCCTGTCAAGTGGTCCGTCAGCGCTAACCTGTCCGGTGAGGCTGCCTCCCATTTCGCTGAAGACATCTTTCAGGAAAGGAGCGGCATATCCAAGGTCGAAGCCCTCGAGGCCAGCATTCAGTCCGAGCGTCTTGTCCTTGGGGATGAAATAGCCGCGGGCATCCATGGAGGTATTGCCGTCGATGGAGTTGCGGAGGGCATAGTCCAGCAGGCCGTTCTCCTGGTCCCACGAACCACCGAGGGTAACGGTTCCGGCCGGACGGCCGGCAATGGTCGTGGAGTCGGCCGAGACGTTGACCATGAGCCCGAGCTTGTCCTTGACCGGAGAAGTGACCATGGCCCTGCCGTATGCTATTCCCGAGAGACCGAGATCCTCCACGGCAAAGGTGTTGACCAGACCGAGGTCTACGTTGTTGATACTTACCATCAATGTGTCCGGACGGTCCTGTGACACGCCTCCGTCTATGGCGAAATTCTGTTCGCCGTTGGATATGTTGAGGCCGTTGACTTCCACGGAACCGTCGGAATAGTGGTATGATGCGGGATCGAAGCGCCACTGCTGTCCCCTGATATAGAGGTTGGAGGTGAGACTCCTTGCGTTGAGGACGGGCTGTTTGGGCGAACTCTGGGAGAGATCTCCCGTGAGATAAAGCTCGCCACGGTCCTCGGGATCCGTCATGTTGTTGAAGTTGAAGCCTATGCCGACATTGTCGTCGTTGGCATAGAGCATGAGTGCATCGTTCTTGAGTATCAGGCTGCGGGAAAGGCTGAGCTCGGATCCGGTGACAGTGCAGTTGAGTGCATCGTCACCGTTGTCAAGCTCAAGGTTCATGCTCCTA
>ONNK01000094.1 GCA_900319185.1 uncultured Bacteroidales bacterium | reverse complement strand
TTACCGTGGAAGGCATCTTCAACCAGAACATCAACGCCTCCACCATGGAGGACTGGAACATGATCCCCGTCGACGGTTTCGCACGTTTCAAGGGTGCTGACAACCGTCCGGTCTATCCACCCAACTACACCTATACCAAGTCTCCTGCGTATGTCCTGACCAACACCCACCTCGGATACACCTATTCCGGCAACATCACCGTGAACATGGCTCCGACCGATGGTCTCAGCATCATGGCCGCCTATACGCACACCATGAACAAGGAGCTCACCTCCCTCCCTGGTTCCGACCCTGCGTCGATCTTCAACTATGTTCCTACCGTCGCCGGTCCGAACTACACGACCCTGCACCTCGCCCAGAACAATACTCCTGACCGTTTCGTGCTCTCCCTCACCCACAATGACAAGAGCCACAACCACTACGGATTCATCTATGAGGCCTGGAGAGGCGGTTACAACTACACCTATCTCCTCACCAACGACATGAACGGTGACAACTACAAGTACGACTCCCTTTACATCCCTACCGATGAGCAGGTCAACTCCGGTGAGTTCCGCTTCGTCTCCAACGATGACCGCGACCGCTTCATGGCTTTCGTGAACAACGACGCCTACCTCAGCAGCCACAAGGGTCAGTATGCAGAGGGTTATTCCGTGTACAATCCTTGGGTCAACAGGCTTGACTTCAGCTACAAGCATGACTTCCAGGTGAAGATCGCCAGCAGCGTCAACACCCTCCAGCTCAGCCTCGATATCAGGAATCTCCTCAACCTGTTCAACTCCAGCTGGGGCGTCAGCAAGTACATGAATCCTGACCTCAACTCCGGCCGTATCCTCCAGTACGAGGGCGTGGATGCCCAGGGCTATCCCGTGTTCTCCACTCCTGAGGCCGTCAGCGGCTCCACCCAGACTTGGATGAACAACACCGGCATCGGACAGTGCTGGTATGCTTCCGTCGGTATCAAGTATATGTTCAACTAATCAGACGCCTTACGAATATGAAATTCAGATATTTTCTCGCCGCTTTGTTCCTCTCTCTCGCAGTCGGCTGCGTGCAGGAGGAGATTGGCACTCTTTCTGAGATTCAGGTCTCTGAGTCTTATGTCTCCATCGACGTCAACGGCGGTTCTGCGTCAGTGAACGTTACTGCTTCCGAGAGCTGGCAGGTCGATGCGAGCTCCGTTCCTTCCTGGCTTACGGTTTCCCCGATGTCCGGGGCTGCCGGCAACGGCCAGCTGACTTTCTCCGCAGGATCCACCAAGGCTACCAACAAGGCCGAGGTCAAGATCAATTGCGCAGGCCAGACCCAGTATGTCAACGTCATCCAGTATGCCGCCAAGGTCGAACCGACCGTATCCACGGCCGCCCAGGTCATTGCCGGTGACGATGGCATGACTTTCAGGATGTCAGGTGTCTGCTCACGTTATGACACCGGCAATGCCAACGCCGTCCTCTACGGCAACTGGTACATCACTGACGATACCGGTACCGTCTATATCTACGGTACCCTCGACAAGAAGGGCCAGACCAAGGGCAATCCCCTTACGGCCTGGGGTATCGAGGTCGGTGACCATGTCGTCATCGAAGGTCCCAAGTCCACATACAACGGTACTGTCGAGCTTGTCGACGTCACCGTCATCTCTGTCACCAAGTCGCTCATCAGCGTCGGCGACCTCGGTTTCGATGAGCTCCCTTACGCTGATACGACCTTCAATCTGTCCGTCAGCGCCAAGGAAAGCCCTATCCTCGTTGCCAGCGACTCCGATTGGCTTCAGATCGCCGATGTGAATGCAGACGGGACCTACCAGCTGCACGCCAACGCCAACGAGCGTACCGGCAAGCGCACCGCGACGGTGACCATCAAGGGCCCCACCGCCATCAAGACCGTCGAGATCACCCAGGCAGGAACCCCTGCCACCGGCGCATCCATTACCGAGATCATCGCCGCTGAGGACAACGACCAGGTTCAGACGCTTCCCAACTCTATCGTAGTGGCTCTCACCACCCGTGGTGCGATCCTTTCCGACGGTACAAGCGCCATCTATGCATTCGGCAATTCCGCCGCCGCCCTCAAGATCGGCGACGGTGTGAAGATGGCCGCCAGGAAGACTACCTACAACGGTGTCCCTGAGCTCGACAACATCTCCGACGTGTTCGTAGACAGCGAAGGCAATGCCGTTACCTATCCTGATGCCAAGGACATCACCGCCAGCGTCGAGGAGTATTCCGCTTCTGTTGCTGAATACATCAAGTTCAGCGGTACCCTCAAGGTGTCCGGCAATTATTACAATGTCGAGTTCGACGGTGTCGATCCTGATGTCAAGCAGGGAAGTATCGTCTATCCTGTCGACGCACTTGACGCCAAGGCCTGGGACGGCAAGAAGATCACCATCACCGGTTACTTCAACGGTCTCAGCAGCAAGGGCAAGTTCGTCAATATCGTCGCTACCAAGATCCAGGAGTTCGTGGACAATCCGAAGGGTACCCTCCGCAATCCTTACGGAGCTACGGAGATCGCAGCCCTCATCAAGGGCGGCACCATCCCTGAGGGTAAGGTCTACGTCCGTGGCATCATCAACAAGATCGACAACGTCGATACCGGTTATGGCAATGCCCAGTACTGGCTCTCCACCGATGGTACCACTGCTGACTTCGAAGCTTATCGCAGCATGTATTATGGCGGCGAGAAGTGGACCGAGGACAACAAGGATGCCATCAAGGAAGGTGACGAGGTCCTGCTCTATGGCGAGGTGACATACTATGCCAAGAACGATGTTGCCGAGTTCAAGCAGGGCAACTACCTTATCACCATCAACGGCAAGGCCCTCCCTGAGGGCGACGGCACGGAGGCTTCCCCTTACAATGTCACCAAACTTGCCGAGATGCTCCTTGCTGGTGAGACGTTCGCCGATCAGGTCTATGCCAAGGGTATCATCTCCCAGATCGACAATGTCAACCTCGAGTTTGGCAACGCCCAGTACTGGCTCTCCGATGACGGTACCAAGCTCTTCCAGATGGAGGTTTACCGCGGCTTCTGGTTCGGAGGTGAGAAGTTCACCTCTGAGGATCAGATCGCTCTCGGTGACGAGGTCGTCGTTTACGGCAAGGTGAAAGTCTACAAGACGACGCCCGAGTTTGATGCCAACAACAGGATCATTTCCCTTAACGGCAAAACCGAATAGACTTAATCCGATATGAAAAGATTGATTATCATCATGGTTGCAGTCCTCTGCATGGCAGCGGTTGCAAACGCTCAGCCGAAGGCCCTCGGTCTTCGTGCCACCTATGGGGCTGAGCTTTCCTACCAGCACTATGCCGGAGGCTCGAACTTCTGGGAGTTCGATGCCGGTCTGTTCGACAACCTCCTCGACCTTGTGGCGATCTATGACTTCAGCATCGCCCCGGTGGGCCCGTTCAACTTCTACATGGGCCCCGGTGCATTCCTTGCAACGTGGGCTGGACCGCGCCCTCAGGACGCTCATATGAATGTCGGCCTGGCGGGCCAGATCGGACTGGAGTATATTTTCGATATTCCTCTCCAGATCTCCCTCGACTGGCGTCCGTGCTTCAACCTGATGAACGGCTTTGCCTGGGCACCCTATGGCGCTGCCCTTGGCATCCGCTATGCATTCTAAGAAAGGATCCGGTTCTGATAAAAATAACCTGCGGGAAAAACCGCAGGTTATTTTTTTAGAATGAAGAGCTTGCTGAGACAGGTCCGCCGGATGATGTGAGACCTTCGGCAACGGCCTCGAAACGGCCGGAGTAGACAGGCATCTTACAATCCATCTCCATGCTTTCGCCCGGCCCGAGGGTCAGCAGGGGATGCCAGAGGAGGGTCTGGCGATAGTCGGGATACTCGTCGCCGACTCCCTCGCAGGTGTAGGCGAGGGGATAGCATGTACCCTGGAAGTCTACGATGCGGACATTGTCCTCGAACGCCATCGAGGGGAGGGTGCCCTTGTACGTGACGAAATTGACTATGCCAGAGAATCCGCGGATGCCTACGAAATACGAGTCGGGATAGATGTCGATGCGCTTGACCAGGAGCGGGTCATAAGAAAGGATCTTTCCGTGGTCCAGTACCGGGACCCCGTCAAGCAGGATCAGCGCCATGCCGTGCAGGGACCGGTACTGCCCCCTCTGGTCGGTCACCAGTACCTGGAGTTCACGTTTCCCGTTCACCTGGCGGGCGCGTATCTCGGGTATGAACTCTATGAAGATATCCTCCATGACCGGGAAGCGGGTATAGTCGTCCAGGATGTAACTCTTGCAGGAATTGGGGTCCAGTACCAGATGCTGTCTGGCAGGCAGTTCGGAGTACAGGGTATCAGAGTCGAAATTCCTCTCCAACTGCATTGCGACTCCGCGCAGTTCCAGGGCCTCGGCATAACCGGGGTACAACGCGAGTGCGGGGATGTCCCCGGGATCTAGGTTGAGGAAGGGGCTCAAGATCTCAAGGTGGCAGATGTTGTCGCGGTCGACGTCCTCTATCTCCAGGAACATGTTCTGGTCCCCGTAGATATTGGATGTGAAGAAAGTCGCCGTACCGTCGTCCGATATGGGGGCGGTGTAGATGTTCTGTCCGTCACCCGGGGAAGAGATGAATGCGTATTTTTCCTTGACCGACTGGAGGCCCTCGGCATCGGTGCCTGTCACCCTTGCGCGGATGATCTCACCTTCGTATTCGGGTACGACGTCGTCGTTGAAGCCGCGCGCGGCGGGCAGGGCGCGCATGCTGCCGACAAAGTCGGCGATGCGCCCGCCCTCAGGTGCGGGAATCCCGTCCCCGTGCCTGACGCTCAGGCTGAAGGTCACGGCCTCGGAGCCGCGGTTCGTCACCGTGATGCGGGCCTTTCCGGCAGCGCCGGCGGAGGCGGAGACTGCCAGTCCGCCGCTCTGCGGCAGGGCAGCCGCCGCCGGGGCCTGCCCGACAACCTTAACTCCGCCCTCGATGCGCTCGTTGCTGAAAGTGTTGAACACAGAGAGCGTCCTGGCACCGACTGCCGGGTCGAATCCTTCTTCGGAGGCCCCCAGGGCCGTATATGCCAGCAGCCGGTAGTTGCCGGTGGGCAAGGAGTTGGGCAGCATCAGCCGCCCTCCGCCGCGCCCGCCCTCAAGGGCGACCTTGGCGGTCTGTACCATACCGGCAGAGGAATGGACTTCCACATAGGCGGTCTTGCTGAAGGTTGACAACTTGCCCGAAGAGGCGTCCACGCAATAAGCAGACATCCAAACGGCATCGCCCGCGACATAGACTTCCCGGTCGGTTGAGACATATACCCTTTCCCTTATCCGCGACTGTCCTGAGAGGAGTCCCGGCAGGAAAAGCATCATCATTATGATAAACCTTGTCTGTTTCATAGGCTACTTATGGTCGTTGGGCCATCCGGCCGGTTTGTTCTTGGTCCCTCCGTTCGCCCTGCAGTCCACGCACCTGCGCGGCGCCCAGTCATAGCCCGCGGGACCGTCGCCCAGGACCAGGTCCAACGGGGCATACCCCATCCGGTAATACATATAATACTCTTGCGGCTTGACGCGGATAGTCTCGATCTGTTCCGGGAGGGGCTTCAGGTAAAAGTCCTCGACCGCGTTGTCGTAATACATGTCGCCAGTGGTCTGGATTGCGGCACTGATATAGCCTATCACCGGTACGGAAGGGTTGGAGATGCAATGGATATTGCCGGGCATCTGGCTCGGAGTGGGGGAGAAGATGGTTCCCTGGCCCTGCGAGTTGTCCAGGACATTCTGCCAGTACTTGTAGGCATTCTCGTCCATGGCCTCGAGATGTACTGTGATGTGGTACATTATCTGCAGGCGCCTGTCCTTGCGGGAGATGCGGTGGAACTCCAGGTCGACGAAGCGGTCGTCCACCTGGTCCGAGGTGGAGAATATCTTGATCTCCGGCGATTCGTACCTGCTCCAGCAATAATAGTTGTTTTCGCCTTCGGGGAAACGCAGAACCTCGTTGGTCTCCGGTTCATAATAGTAGAAGGAACGGATTTCAGTGTGGAACTCCCAATCCTCGGCGAAACTCCAACGGAAATGGCTGTGCCCGTTGCAGTGCATGCTCAATGCCACGTTCAGCTCTCCACGTTCTTCGTCAAGGATATAGGAAATATCGTCGATCGTGGGAGCTGCACACACCTCCAGCCAGTCCGATTCGTAGACCTCCCCGGACTCCATGTCTTCGAAATGAAGACGGTACCTCTGCCCGGCGGGCAAGTCAGTGGTGTCGAAAGACAGGAAGTTTGTCGCCCAGTCATAATAACCTATATCGATTGGTTCATACGCAGGAGGCCAGGATCTTTGATCCAGACGGCTTCCGTCCTCTCCCTCTATGTAGCCTGTAACCCTGATCGGTGCCGGTGAGTAATCCTTTTCGTCAAGGGGATAGACCCTTGAGAAAGAGAATGTCGAGATGCCTCCGATATGTATGTCTCCGTCAACGACAAGCCTGCTGTCCTGGGCATCGAGCTCGGGTTCGAAAGGATAGACGCAGGCTGAAACGGCCATCAGGATGGCGGCGAAAGCCGCGATGCGGAAAAACTTTTTCATGGCCGTCAGAATTTAATTCTTATCATAATTGCCTTGTGGGAAGCGCCGGCGGGAGTGTTGTCCAGCACTTTTACCATAGTGGTTGCATTCCACAGGGAATGGGATGCGTAGAGGTAGTCTGCCCTCCAGCTCCTGCCGGAAGAGCT
>ONNK01000133.1 GCA_900319185.1 uncultured Bacteroidales bacterium | reverse complement strand
TCCATCCAGAACGAGATGATGTTCTTGATCTCCCGGCGCATGGCCATGGGGCCGGGGGCGTCGACCGCCTGCTCCCACGGATGCTCCGGATCGGGATTGGCGAAGCCGAAGTTCAGGGCGGGCTGGGTGTCGAAAAAGTTCTTGACATAGTACGGCCCGCGCGGAGCATCGGTGGCAACGAACTTGCGGATGAGGCTGGCACTGGAATTCATCAGCGCGGCATAGTCCATAGGCCCGGCCTGCGCCGGCTCCTCCGGCTTGAAACTCGGCCAGATATAATAGTCGGAATAGCGGAGGTCCGGGGCTTCCTTGGACTGGAGGAACCATTCGTTCTGGTCAGAGGAATGCCCGGCAACAAGGTCCATCACGACCTTGATACCGCGGGCGTGAGCCTGACGGATCAGCTCCACCAGGTCGGAGTTGGTGCCGAAACGCTTGTCCACCCGGTAGAAGTCGATGACGTCGTAGCCTCCGTCCGTCCAGCCCGACACATACACCGGGTTGAGCCAGATGGCGGTGACGCCTATGGACTTGATGTAGTCCAGGCGCGACATGATGCCTTTGAGGTCGCCGTAGCCGTCCCCGTCGCTGTCCTGATAGGACGACGGATAGATCTGGTAGAATACGGCGTCGCTCAGCCAGGACGGCTGCGTCGGCTTCTGTGCCCGCGCGCCGCTAACGGCCAGCAGGCACAGGATGCTGATGAACAGTGATCTTTTCATGGAATTCGTTTTAAGTCGGTTATCGTCCCATCCGCATGCGGCTAAGCATTTCGACCATGTCGTTGAAATTCATCGGCTGGCCTTTCTCCCTCCTCTCTGCGTCCGCAGCTACTTTGCGGCGGTCAGCCTCGTCGGAAGGGATGGTGTAGAAGGACTGCTTCTTCAGCTTGAGGGCCTTCTTCAGGCCGTCCACAAGGATGCGCTCCATGTCGTCGTAAATGTTGATGGCGGGATGGATGCCGTCATAAGAACCGTCCTCGGCCAGGCCTTTTTCCGCAGTGGCGAGAGTGGTGAAATAATCCACATAAGTGACATTCTTATGCGTATCGGCGTAGGCTTTCAGACGGGCGTTGAAAGCCTCGATGATGGAGCCGGCATCTATGTCGGGAAGGATCATATAGTGCGCACAGGGAGTGATGGAGCACAGGAGGACCTTGATGCCTGCATCCTCGGCCAGTTCACACATCGCTACGGTATTGTCGAAGATGGTCTGGTCGGGATAGTAAGCCTGTGATGCCATGTTCTGGCACAGGTCGTTGGTCCCGCACATGATGGCCACGGCCTTGGGCTTGAGGTTGATGACGTCCTGCTTGAAGCGGGTCAGCATCTGGCTGGCGGTCTGGCCGGAGATGCCGCGTCCGGCGAAATTGTTCTTCTCGAAGAAATCCGGATCGTTGTCATACCAGAAATCGGTGATAGAGTCGCCCATCAGCACCATCAGCGGAGCCTCGGTAAGCGAAGCGTTCTTCTCTTCGTAGCGCTTGAAATTGGGCCAGTCCTGAGGTCCCATCTGGCGGGCGGGGCCAGCCTGGCGCGCAGGACGGGCAGCAGCGGCGAGGACACGCTCGATAACAGGAACGATGAGGGCTTCCATCTTCTCATAACCGGCAACGGTAGGATGGCAGCCGTCATTGGAATCTTCCTCGGAGATGACGCCTCCAGGAAGAGCCATGGCCTTGTGATAGTCGACATACTCTATCCCTGCCTCGCGGGCATAGGCCTCATACATCGAATTGAGCCGGATCACATCCTCGGCCGGCTCAACGCCGGGGTTCCAGAAGAAACGGTGGCATGGCGTAAGCGAGCACAGTATCGGCACGATGTTGTTGGCCTTGGCTATCTCGCACATCGACTTGATGCAGGCGACGACATCCTCGAAATCGATCTTTCCGTTGTTTCCTGCGATGTTGTTGACGCCGGCCATGATGGCCACTGCACGGGGATGAAGGTCGATGACATCCTGCTGGAAACGGGCGAGCATGTGCTCGACCGTCTGGCCGCTGATGCCCCTGCCGATATAGTTGTGCGAAGAGAAGAAGCCGGGCCTCATCTGCGCCCAATTGTCGGTGATGGAGTCACCCATGAATACTACCAGCGGGGACTCGGTGACTTCGGCGTTGGCTGCAGCGTAGCGGTTGAAGGCGGCCCAGTCCATGGTGCGCCTGTCCTGCGGCTGCGCGTACGAAACGACTGCGGAGAAAATGGCTAAAAGAAGAAAAAAAGACTTTTTCATTTCCGATTGGTTATAGTTTCTACAAATATACTCAAATCAAACGAAAAGAAGTATCTTTGTACGACTACTTGTATTTCGGCAGATATGGCAGACAACGACTGGAAGAAAAGGCTCGGCGTAGTGTATTCCACCAACCCCGACTTCGCATATGACGAGGGAGACGCGGAAGAGCCCGCGACCCTTGAGCCGGCGAAGCAGCGGCTGATCGTCACGATCGACCGCAGCGGCCGCGCCGGCAAGCAGGTGACCCTCGTCAAGGGCTTCGTCGGCACACAGGAGGACCTCGCCGCGCTCGGCAAGACCCTCAAGGTCAAATGCGGCGTCGGCGGCACGGCCAAGGACGGAGAGATCACCGTCCAGGGTGACCTGCGCGACAAGGTCACGGCCCTGCTCCAAAGCATGGGATACAAGGCGAAAAGAGGCAACTGATGACCGACTCCACCAGTGTCATACTCCCCGCTTCGCGGGCTTTCGCTTCCGGCACCCTCGAGATGCCGGAAAGCATCTCCGCGAACTATGCCGAGAGTGTACAGACATGGAGCAGTTTCCCCGTCAACATGGTGCTGGTCATCATCGCTACGCTCCTCATGTTCCTCACCATAAGGATTTTCCTCAATATCGCACCGCTACTGTTCGATAGCCTGTCACGGTGGAAAGCCTGCGTCAACATAGACGCAAGCGTCCAGCTCAAGGGTGACAGGAATACCCTGGCTACCATCGTAACCCTCCCGATAGCCCTGGTGGCGGACCGCTATGGTTTCTTCAGTGCGGATATCCTCGACAGGATCCCGGAAGGCTGGAGCAGCCCGGTCACGCTGGGCATTATTATCGTCTGGCTCCTGGTCAAATACTTGGCGTACTATTTCTGCTCGCTGAGGGCGCCGCGCCCGGAGACTTTCCACACCGCGCACACTTCTTTCTTCAACTACTGGGTACTGGCCGACCTTCTGCTGGTGCTGACCGCGGGGGTCATAGGATTCACCGACATCCCCGACGGGACGGGGCGCACCATACTGCTTTACGAACTCGCTGTCATGTACTTGATTGCCATTCTGCGCAAAAGTCAAATTTTACTCTCATATTGCGGACCTTTAACTACTTTTTTGTATCTTTGCGCCCTTGAATTCATCCCCACAGGGGCATTGATAGCCGGATGCATCCTGCTCTGATGCCCCCGCGATGCCGGGACAAAGCGCACAAATAGATGACTGTCAACAAGATACTTATTTCGCAGAAAGAGCCGACGAATACTTCCCCATATGTATCGCTGACTGAAAAATACGGAGTACGGATTGATTTCGAGCCCTTCTATTCCATCGAGCCACTTTCCTCGCGGGAGTTCAGGGCACAGAGGATCAATTTCCTGGACTACACGGCCGTCGTCTTTTCCTCCAGGCATGCCATAGACGCATACTTCCTGATGGCGGATGACCTCAGGATCAAAATCCCCGAGACCATGAAGTACTTCTGCACTACGGAGGCAGTGGCCATGTACCTGCAGAAGCACATCGTTTTCCGCAAGCGCAAGATATTCTACGGCAACGGCACCCCGCAGTCGGTCATCGACCTCATCGGTGCCAAGCACAAGGGTGAGAGATTCCTGATCACCACGTCAGACAACTCCAAGCCCGAGGCCATGACCAGGCTTTTCGACGAGAAGGGACTCGACTACACGACCGTCGTCCTCGTCAAGTCCGTATCCAACGACATCAAGGGCCTGGATCCCGCTTCGTACGACATGATCGTCTTCTACAACCCTTCCGACGTGGAGTCGCTGTACAAGAACTTCCCCGGTTTCACCCAGGGAGACATCCGCTTCATCTCCTATGGCAGGTCCATCGTGAAGGCCATGGAAGACGCCGGGCTGCAGATCGCTGTCAAGGCTCCCTCGCCGGAGCACCGCTCCGTAGCCGGAGCCATCGAAAGCTACCTCAAAGACAACCAATAATATATCTCCACGGAGACATGGACCGGACACTGCCCAAGCATGAGCGGCTGTCAGGCAAGACAGCCATCGGTGCCCTGATGAAAAAGGGGCGCTGGGGCGCTTCGGGCTGTCTCAAGTACTGTGTCATGACACCCGGCGGCGGTGAAACGAACCGCATCATGGTCTCCGTCTCCAAACGCATCTTCAAGCGCGCGGTGAAGCGCAACCTCCTGAAGCGGCGGATTCGCGAGAGCTACCGCACGCAGAAGGATCTCCTCGGAGCCGCCGGCCCGATGGATCTCATGCTGGTCTATAATTCCAAGGAAATACTTGATTACCAGGTAATCCGCGAAGATGTGGCGGAGATCCTCAAGCATCTCGGGGAGGCTGCGGAATGATCACCTGGGACGGCATAAAGCGTGTCATACGCAAGGTGCTGAGCGCTCCGTTCATAGCGCTCATCATTTTCTATAGGAAATGCATCTCCCCGCTGAAGCCGCACACATGCCGATTCACCCCGACATGCTCGCAGTACGCGCTCGAG
>ONNK01000132.1 GCA_900319185.1 uncultured Bacteroidales bacterium | reverse complement strand
ACAGCCCCGGTGTATGGTCTCGATGTCGAGTACTGGCGGGAGGTCAGCGTGTCTCAACGGACCGACCGTTTCGATGAAATGTCTTGCCTGGATCGCACCGTCCCTGGAAGAGCGGAAGAAATGATAGGCTCCGCGTTGGATGTCCCGTTTACCGGCTTCCGCCCAATTGGACTTGAAATGCGGGTCGCGCATCGAGACACCTTCGGTGGCCTTGATGAATACGAACTTTACGGGGTAAACTCTCCGGGCCTGCTCAATGTTACGGACTGTCCTTCCGGACCGGTCGACCATGACGCGTAACGAATCCCAGAGAATAGGGCCGGCATTGTTGTGGGATATGTCGATTCCGAGCGCCTGGAAGGGCACGGACGGAAGGGGCGCGCCGCCCTCGCCGGAGCGACGGGCGTTCCGCAGCAGCGGCAGCCCCACCGCGATCGCGACGAGCAGCACAGCTGCTGCCACCGCCGCTGCCGGCGGCACCTTCAGCTTGCGCTTCCGGCGCCTGCGCTTGCGCGGCGTCGTCTTCGCCGCCCCTCGCTGCGCAGGCTTCCCCTGCGCCTTTGCCCGCGGCGCTATCGCCGGCCGCTGTCCTGTTGTCCTTTTCTGTTCCATCTCCGGTACTGCAAATATACGTAACCCTAGGGTATTTCCCGCACATCTTGTCCCTCGGAATTCCTTTCAAGTGCATTATCTGCCTCCCAGTGCGGAAAATGCGGCAGATGCCACATTATAATGTCGCATCTGCCGCATTTTTGCCTCTAAAATGCCGTTTTCGCTCCTCATCGTTATTCAAATGGGATATAAAGGGACAGGCTGAAGTATGTCGGGATCCACAACCCGGGGAGGAATGTCACGGTGAAACTGGAGATACCGTTGTTTTAGTCCTTGCTGTATATGACAAGTTCAATAAAAATGATTAAATTTGTTGAGTTGACAATAACAATAACAGATATCACTATGAAGAAAACCATCCTTGTCGCCATGGCGCTCCTTTCCGGCGCATTCGTGGCATCCGCACAGCAGCCCGCTCCGGCAGCGGCTCCGGAGCTTCAGTTCACTACCGTGAAAGAGCTCCCTATCACCTCCATCAAGAACCAGGCTAGCAGCGGTACCTGCTGGGCCTTCTCGACCATCAGTTTCCTTGAGTCCGAGGCCATCCGCATCAACAATATAAAGGATCCCGCCAAGTATCCTGACTTCTCAGTGTTCTTTGTGGTGAGCCATTCCTACGCTGAGAGGGCTGACAAGTACGTCCGCCTGGACGGCAACCTCACCTTCGGTGCAGGTTCCGAGGCCGACGATGTCCTGCACGTGGTCCGTGACCACGGCATCGTCCCGCTCAAGGAGATGACCGGAATGAACTACGGCACTCCTCTCCCGGCCCAGTCCGAGCTTGACGCCGTGCTCAAGGCCTATGTCCAGGCCGTTGCCAAGGTCCCCAACAGGACCCTCACTACTGCTTGGAAGAACGGTTTCCAGGGCATCCTGGACGCATATCTCGGCAAGTGTCCCGAGACCTTTGTCGTGGACGGGAAGGAGTATACACCCGCCTCTTACCGCGACGCCTTGAAGATCAACCCCGATGACTACGTGACTATCACTTCGTTCACCCATCATCCGTTCTATACGAAGTTCGCCATCGAGGTCTGCGACAACTGGCGCTGGGATGAGGCCTACAATGTCCCTGTCGAGGAGTTCATGCAGGTGCTCGACTACGCCCTCGACCACGGCTACACTGCCGCTTGGGGTACTGACGTCAGCGAGGCCGGCTTCAACCGTCAGGGCCTCGGCCTCCTTCTCGATACCGGCGCAGCCGCTGCACCCGGCTCTGACCAGGAACGTTGGGTAGGCCGTGCCGACCAGGGCCAGGTCGTTCCCGACAATCTCAAGGAGATCGTTCCCACCCAGGAGTACCGCCAGATCGAGTTCGACAAGAAGAGCACGACTGACGACCACGGTATGCACATCTATGGTATCGCCAAGGACCAGTATGGCCGCAAGTTCTATCTCGTCAAGAACTCCTGGGGTGAGTCCGGCGCCTACAAGGGCATCTGGTACGCTTCCGAGGCTTTCGTAGCCGGCAAGAGCATCGATCTCGTCGTCCACAAGGACGCCATCCCGAGTGCTATCAAGGCCAAGCTCGGCATCAAGTGATGACTCTGCGCAAGGCCATACCCAATACCATCACCTCCTTGAACCTCCTTTGTGGGGTCTTGGGGGTGATGTTCACTTTCAACGGCCGTCCTGACATCGCCTTCTGCATGATGCTGGCGGCCGCCGTTTTCGACTTCCTGGACGGCCTGGCCGCCCGTGCCCTTGACGCATATTCCGACATAGGCAAGGAGTTGGATTCGTTATGTGACGTGGTGAGTTTCGGAGTGCTTCCGGCCCTCATGCTCTACCGTACCATGGTGGACCTTTCTGGAGCAGGCATATTCTGCTGCCTGCCCTTGATACTGGCCGTTTTTTCGGCCCTCAGGCTCGCCAAGTTCAATGTCGACGAGCGTCAGCACGGGAGCTTTCTCGGCCTCCCTACGCCGGCCTCTGCGATGATTTGCGGAGCACTGTGCTGCTTTGTATTCATGGAGCCTTCATCGGCGCCGGCACGCTGGTGTGCCGCTGTATGGGTGCTTCCGCTCCTTGCTTGCGTGCTCTCTGTGCTTCTCGTTTGCGAGATCCCGATGTTTGCGATGAAGTTCGGCAAGGGGATCGAGACAGACAGGCGCACCCGCGCAAAGCGCATCGCTTTCCTGACCGTAGCCGTGATAGGTACAGTCGTTACCATTGCCCTGTCGCAGCACTGGTCTCTGGCAGTGCTGCTGGCATTTCTTGGGTATGTCCTGGTGAACTTGGCCTAATCGAAGAACTCGCAGGATTCCTTCTCTCCCGCAATCCAAACCGTGTCATCCTCCTGGAAGCGGAAGTCAGCTTTCGGGTTGGTGATGAATTCGCTGCCGCGCAGGACGCTCAGCACCATGCAGCCCCTGCTGCGCATGGAAAGGTCCTTGAGTACCTTGTCGCACAGGTATGAATACTTGGTCACAAGGATGATCTTCACTGCGAAATCCTTGTCGTCTCCTGAGGCAGTCAGACGGAGGGAGTGGGGATCCACCATGTCATTCTCCATCATCTTTGTGAGATCCCTTATCTGTGCGCTCGTCCCGACGGCCAGGATACGGTCGTAAGGATAGATGGACTCGTCTCCGCTGGGGATGAGGATGGAACGCGATCCGCGGACTATCTTGACGATATTGACCCCCGTAGAGTTGCGGAACGGCATGTCGCGAAGCTTGCGTCCTACATACTCAGAGTTGGGAGAAAGATAGAACGAATCCAGATGGATGTCGTAGCCTGACAGTTTTTCCTTGATGGTGGTTGTGACCGGCGCATTGCGGCGCACTTCCATCTCCCTGGCGTTGAGGTTGGAAATGAACCGGTCTTCCAGGCCGGACATCTTGATGTAGCGCGGCAGGATGCGGAGCAAGGTGAGGGTAACGGCGACAATAAGCAGCACGACCCACCAGGTGAGCTCGAACTTGCTGGAAATGAACACAAGGATGAAACTGACCGCTATGAGCAAGCGCAGGACCATCAGTGAGAGCAATGGCCATTTGTTGCTGTCCTTCTCCTGAAGGAGCTTGTGGACATGGGTCTGGAGCGATCCTCTCTGGACGGCAAGTCCGTAGAGGAGCGGGGCCATCACCACGAGCGTTATCACGACTCCCGTCCACTTGATCAGGGTGGGATCCAGCCCGTTCATCACTTTCTGCAGGAAATTGTCGAGGAAGGTATGGGAGCCTATCAATACAGCGATTAGGATGATGCCATAAAGGACGATGCGTGTGGCATAGTCGGTGAGGAAGGCCTTCCATTCTCCCTTTTCTGCCTTGGAGCCCCCCTGTGCCTCCTCGTCGGAAGTATTGATCTTGGAAAGGAGCTTGTCAGGCAGTTTCCTGTGCAGCCAGCGGCTGGCAGGGTCGGCGGCCTTGATCATGAACGGCGTGGCGAAGGTCGTCAGTACTGAAACGGATATGATGACGGGATAGATGAATCCGCGCATCACTCCGAGCGACACGCCGAGGCTGGCGAGGATGAAGCCGAATTCGCCGAGCTGCGCGAGGCTGAATCCGGTGTGTACCGCTGTATCGAGGCTCTTGCCGGCGAGCAGGGCACCGATGGTGATGAAGGTCATGATGCCGCCTACGGCGAGCAGCGCAATGACGAGTATCGTACCCCAGTGCTCTCTTATGACGGCGGGATCTATCATCATGCCGACGGATACGAAGAAGATGGCTCCGAACAGGTCCTTGATGCCGGATACAAGATGCTCGATGTGCTCTCCTTCAATCGTTTCCGCCAGTATGGAACCCATCACGAAGGCTCCCAACGCAGCGGAGAACCCGACTGCTGTGGCCAAGGCTACCATGCCGAAGCAGAGTCCTATGGAGATGATCAGGAGTATCTCGTCGTTCATGTGTTTACGCGCCTTCTTGAGCAGCGAGGGAATGACGAATATGCCCACCAGGAACCACAGTACGATGAAGAAAGCGAGCTTTGCAAGGTTCCAGATCATTTCTGAACCGGAAAACTTGTTTGAGACCGCAATGTCGTTGAAGGCCTTGATGATGACGCTGGAGGAGGACATGGACATCATGCCTCCGAGGAAGAGGCTTTCCATGGTCGTCCAGCCGAGGGCGGAGCCAAGCAAGAGGCCGACCATGAACATTCCTATGCAGTTGGTCCCTGCGGTGATGAGTGCAGTGCTGCCTACCTTCAGGAGCTTCTTGAAACTGAACTCGAGTCCCAGGGCGAAAAGCAGGAAGATGATGCCGATCTCGGACCATTGCTCGACTGACTCCACGCTGGAAATTGCGGGGAGCAGGCCGAGATGGGGACTCACGAGGAATCCTGCGATGATGTATCCGAGGATTGGAGGCTGCTTCAGCGCCCGAGAAATGACAGTGAAAATGCCTGCGGCGATCAGTATGACCGCCAGGTCGGCAACCAGATTGAGTTCAGATCCCATAACGGGCACAAAGTTAAGAAATAAATCCTTATCTTCGTGCTGCAATGGAAGGATCGAAAGTCATATTGTACATCCATGGGATGGGCGGAGGAGCGGACAGCCGTATCCCGTCCATCCTGTCAGAGTGCCTTCCCGCCCCGCTCAAGGTGGTGGTGAGGACTTATGATTTCGATCCGGAGATCGCCCGGGGGCAGATAACCTCCTGGATAGAGGAATTGAGGCCGGTCATACTGGCAGGGGAGTCTCTGGGTGCGAACCACGCCCTTGCCATGCACACGCGCTACGGCCTGCCGACTGTGCTGGTTTCTCCAGCGCTCAATGCTCCGGCGGTCTTGAGCAGGCTGGCCGCCGTTACCCTGGTGCCAGGGGTCGGAGCCCTGCTTGACCGTATCTACAGGCCGAGGCCGGGCGACCGTCAGCCAGTCCATTTCCGCTACGCCTTGCTCCGCAAATGGAAGCAGATGCGCACTTCCTTCGACCGCCGGTCGAATGATACGCCTCTGTTCGCTTTCTTCGGTACGCGCGACCATTACCGCCGCAGCGGAATGGTGTCCCTCCGCGGCTGGCGCAAGCGCTTCGGGGAGGGTACGTACGCCCTTTACGACGGCAGTCATTTCATGGAGGAACAATACGTCAGGACCCTTCTGGCAGACCATATCGTGGGTCTGGCAGAAGGGTCCTGCGAAAGTCGGTCCTGAGTGACCTAGAAGCTGATCATGAAGTGAAGGTCAGCTCCCATGAACAACAGGCTCTTGGTCTCGATAGGAGTCTCCTCAGTGATAGTGGTGACTGACACGGGGCTGGTGTTCTTGAAGTAGCGCTGGATCGGGAGTCCGAAACTGAAGGAAATGGTCCTGTTGGGGGCAATGCCGAACTGCGGCTCCAGGAAGAATCCCTTGACATTGCAGTTCTCGAAATTCTTGGCGAGTTTCTTGATGCCGGACTCCTTGCCGGTATTGTATGCCGACAGCCCGATGCGGTATCCGAGGTCGCACTGGACGAAGAAGTTGGCTCCGCGGTCATAATAGCCGCTTCCGCCGAGGGCATACCGCCCACGCATGAAGATAGGGAGCGTGAGCTCTCCATGATAGTCATAGTCCTTGTTCTTCTTGGCGCCGCCCTGTATCGCGAGGGCGTGGATATAATCGACGCCTCCGCCCACGCCGAACTGGAACTCAGGTGAGAACCGATACAGGAAGGAAACATTGACTCCTCCGATGGCCTGCGCGCCGCGTCCGATGCCTTCCCCGAGATGGAAGTCGATATAGGACGCCACGCTGCCGTCGCGATAATCGTCATTGAACCTCTGGGCATGCAGGCTGTTCATCGATAGGCAGCATGCGGTCAGCAAAAGAAGGAGTTTAACAGGTTTCTTCATACTTTTCCGTTTTTGTTTTCACAAAAATAACATTTTTTTCACTATCGGCAAGAGGAAAAACCTTACCTTTGCATTTAAACGGATTCATGATGAAATCATTCAGAGCCTCCATACCCGTGTTTGCGGCCGTCATCCTGGCCGTCCTGCTGCCTTCCGGCTGCAGGGAGACGACCGATACCGGCCGCCACTGCTCTCCGCTTTCGATCCCACCGACCCCAAGGGCTCCATCGCACTGGTCGGCCCAGAGGCGCGGAACCGTGCTCTCGCAGAGCGTTTCCTTAACGGTGACGATTTCGACAATATCCGGGGCAACGCCGTTCCTGACGAGCTTCAGGACTTTGCAGGCGAGCGCATCGATATCCTGTCGGACAGGGCCAACACTCCGTATGAAGCTTTCCTTGGTTCAGCCGAGGACAGTCTCCGTACCGTCACGGTCAGGAACTTCCTTTTCGCGGTTGATACCCTGCTGAGCATCGGAGCCTTTGACAATGAGAGACTTGAGCGTAAGGAGAATGCCAAGGTCGTCGTCTTCACCTCCCCGATGTCAGCCGCATTCGGGGCCTTCGATATCGACACCCTCATGCGTTCCGTCGGCAAACAGGTCCCGGTGATCTTCCCGGCCCGTCTCATGCTCGGGAAGCAGCTCGACAGGAACATCCCTCACCTCCATGTCGCCGTGATCACTGACAGCCTGAGTGCCGGGTCCGGTGTCTATCCGAAAGTATTCGACGAACTTGCGGCTGAGCGCGGGCAGCTGGGCTGCGGCTGCGTGGCATTCGCCTGCGATTCCCTGAGCTACGGCGGCGCCCTTCTGGACGCCTACCGTGCCGCGGGCGGCAACATGCCGCTTTCCGCGGTCATCGTTGACGATCCGTCCGTGGATATCGAAGCGGTGTGCGACTCTTTCGACTGGATCATGCGCGTCCAGAGCGAAGCCAACCTCGGCTATCGCAGGCTCATGACCGAAGGGTTTACGGTCATCGACGCCAGGCGCGAGGTGACGGACGCCTGCTATCATCTGCTGCGCCGCACCAACAATTTCACGCACAACATCTCTTATCCGTCCTCGAGGGATTATATCACCGTTCCGGCCTCGTCAGGCGGCGGTTATAACCTCGTGGAACTGTATTGACATGTATAGGATCACCATACCAGCCGAAGAGATAGAGGGCTTGCCCCTGGTGTCATTCCCAGGCTCCATCACAGTCATCGAGGAGACAGGAGCGGGCTTTGACAAGGCTGTCGCCTATCTGAGGCGGCAGAAGGTCATCGGGTTCGACACCGAGTCCCGTCCTTCGTTCTCAGCGGACCAGCCCCATTACGGGGTATCCCTGCTGCAGCTCTCCGGCGCTACCAAGGCCTATCTCTTCAGGATCAAGAAATGCGGCATGCCTGCGAGCCTTTGCAGGCTGCTCTCCGACCCGCGCGTCGTAAAGGTCGGCGCTGCAGTGCACGATGACCTGCGCGGGCTCAAGAAACTTCACGGCTTCGAGCCGGCCGCTTTCGTGGACCTGCAAAAGATAGGTTGGGAGTATGGCATCAAGGACAAGGCCGTCAAGAAAATGGCCGCCAACATACTGGGCATCAGGATTTCCAAGACCCAGCAGCTCTCCAACTGGGAGG
>ONNK01000218.1 GCA_900319185.1 uncultured Bacteroidales bacterium | reverse complement strand
TTAGAATAGAATATGGCAAGAATAGCCGGTGTTGATTTACCGAACAACAAAATTGGCGAGGTCGGCCTCACCTACATCTACGGCATCGGACGCAGCTCAGCCCAGAAGATTCTGGACACCTGCGGTATCGATCGCGGCATCAAGGTCGGAGACTGGAACGACGAGCAGGTAGCGGCAATCCGTAATCTCATCAACAGTGAGTACAAGATTGAAGGCGAGCTCCGTTCTTCCGTCCAGATGGACATCAAGAGACTCATGGATATCGGTTGCTATCGCGGCATCCGTCACCGTATCGGACTCCCCGTACGCGGACAGAGCACCAAGAACAACGCCCGTACCCGCAAGGGAAGAAAGAAGACCGTTGCCAACAAGAAGAAAGCAACCAAATAATTGATGAATTATGGCAAAGAAAACTACAACATCAAAGAAAAGAGTTGTCAAGGTTGAAGCTTATGGCGAAGCCCATATTTCATCGACCTTCAACAATGTTATCGTAGCCCTTACGAACGCCCAGGGCCAGGTTATCAGCTGGTCTTCTGCAGGAAAGTGCGGATTCAGGGGTTCCAAGAAGAACACTCCTTATGCAGCCCAGATGGCAGCTGAGGACGCTTCCAAGACCGCTTTTGACGCAGGCCTCCGCAAGGTGAAGGTATATGTAAAGGGTCCCGGCGCAGGACGTGAGTCCGCAATCAGGACTATCAACAATGCAGGTATTATCGTGACTGAAATCATTGACGTCACCCCTATGCCCCACAACGGTTGCAGACCTAAAGGCCGTCGTAAAGTTTAATTTAGAATTTTAAAGTAGAATTACTATGGCAAGATATACTGGTCCTACCACCAAGATCGCCCGTAAGTTCGGCGAGCCTATATACGGCCCTGATAAGGTCTTCGAAAAGAGAAATACTCCTCCGGGACAGCACGGTCTCGCTGCAAAGCGCAAAAAGCAGAAAGAGTACGGCACCCAGCTCAAGGAGAAACAGAAAGTCAAATACATGTACGGTGTTCTCGAGCGTCAGTTCCGCAACACTTATGACAAGGCTGCCCGCATGAAGGGTCAGACCGGTGTCAACCTTATCCTCCTTCTCGAGTCAAGGCTTGACAACGTTGTCTATCGTCTCGGAATCGCTCCTACAAGAGCAGCTGCCCGTCAGCTCGTTCTCCATCGTCACATTTCCCTCAACGGAAGTATTTGCAACATTCCTTCGGCATTCGTGAAGCCCGGTGACGTTGTCGCCGTTCGCGAAAGGTCAAAGAGCCTCGAAGTCATCCAGAACAGCGTAGCATCAGCTACGAAGTACTCATGGCTCGAGTTCGACGCCAAGGAGCTCAAAGGTAAATTCCTCAATGTCCCCGTTCGCGAGGATATTCCTGAGACTATCAACGAGCAGCTCATCGTCGACCTCTACTCCAAGTAATAGTTTTTAACACCCCAAAAGGAATAATTATGGCAATCTTATCATTTCAGAAACCGGACAAGGTGATCATGCTCGAAGGCACCGACACCGTCGGCCGTTTCGAATTCAGGCCTCTTGAGCCGGGATACGGACAGACCATCGGCAACGCCCTCCGTCGCATATTGCTCGCGTCTCTGGAAGGTTTCGCAATCTCGCAGATCAAGGTTGACGGAGTGGACCAGGAGTTCGCTACCATCACCGGCGTGATCGAAGGCATGCAGGACATTATTCTCAACCTCAAGCAGGTTCGTTTCAAGAGAATGGTCGAATCAGTCGACTCCGAGGTTGTGAACGTCACTGTCGGCGGCAAGCAGGAGTTTACCGCAGAGGATATCTCTAAAGGATTGTCTTCTTTCAAGGTGTTGAATCCGGAGCTGCATATTTGCTCTCTCGAGCCCTCTGTCAAGCTCAACATGACCATAACCATCACCAAGGGCCGCGGATTTGTTCCCGCCGAGGAGATGAGGGATGAGAATACCCCTATCGGTACCATTCCAGTGGACGCCATCTATACTCCTATCAAGAAGGTCAACTGGACCGTGGAGAACTGGCGTGTCGAGCAGAAGACAGACTATGAG
>ONNK01000131.1 GCA_900319185.1 uncultured Bacteroidales bacterium | reverse complement strand
ACGATCGACCAACAGCCACCCTAACAGCACAAAACACACCATCACCGCCACCGACTGCGCCAAAGCCCACCGCCACAGCAGCAGTGCCAAAACCACCGCCAGCCCTAGCAAAAACCACATCGGCACGGGCAAAACCACCTTCAGCCCCGCCAAAATGCCCATCATCAAACAGGCGGCAGGCACCATCAAAGGCGACTTCTGACCTAAAAAACGGCTTTTCATATCCTCAGATTTAATCGTTATATGAAACCTGCTCGCATTACGACAAAAGGGTACTCCGCTTACGAGAAACTACCCTTCCGCTTACGAGTGAGTGATTCGGATGCAAAGATAAGCAATTTGTGGTAAAATACCGCAAACTTAGTCGAAAAACTCACAGTTCACAGTTTCACAGTTTCCAAAACGGACGCTATACCTTACTTGATAAACATTATTATACATAATTATATATAAATTAACATTTATAAAAGATATTTGTATAGAGGGGTATAGGCTAAAAAAACTGTGATACTGTGATTTGTGATAATCGAGGTTTGGAGGATTCGGAAATTATCACTACCTTTGCAGACAAAATAGCAAGAAGCATTATGATACAGACCCATCTGATGAAACTGGAGCCGCCCTATCCCGTATTGAATATCGACGGCACAATCGTGAGACATGTGGCTACGCTGATAGAAGTTCGCGAAGCCGTTGACAGGGCAACAGGCCATGCGTGTATCAAAACGGTGAGCCATCCTGTCGTTGATTATGGTGACAATGAGTATGCTGGTGTTGTCTACGACAAAAAGCAACTTGAGGACTGTGAGCTTATCGAAAGGAACATGCGCCCCACAGATTTCTATCTGCTGGTCTATCATATGACGCAAGAACACGGTCGCACGTCGCCCATGAGCAAGCCTGATTACGTTGCCGCCAGACTGAGGGAAATGGGTGTAGCCATCATGTGGCCTATGAAGAAAGACAAGGACGGCTTTGAAACCGATGAGCCCGAAGACCATTTTGACATAGGGCTTTCAGTCGACAAGTCTGAAAAAGTTGACTGGTGGGTAGAGTCAGGTGATAACTTCTTCCTGTTCGGAGGCAACGGCGCCTCAGTGGCTTCAGCCCTGGCGCAGCCGGTCGTCATACTCAATCTTTTGTTCCTCGGTCTCATCGCATCACTGGCCTGTTTCATCATCTGGAACAAAGTCATGTCCAAGATCGGCGGTTTTACGACGACCAATTACGTCTATCTCAATCCTTTCTTCACACTCATCACGTCGATGATAATCCTCGGTGAGCGGATGACGGTCCTGTCGGCGATCGGCTCCCTCGCCATCATCCTTGGTGTCGCTCTTGCCGGAAAGAAATAGGCCTCCGCAGAAGCAAAAAAAAGCGGACCCCGAAGGATCCGCTTTCTTTATCGTAGTGAAATACTAGAGCTGGGGACCGGCGGCGACGAGGGCCTTTCCGGCATCGTTGGACTCGTACTTCTTGAAGTTCTTGATGAAGCGGCCGGCGAGATCCTTGGCCTTCTCCTCCCACTCGCAAGCGCACTTGTAGGTGTCGCGAGGATCGAGGATACCGGTGTCGACGCCCTTGAGGACGGTCGGGACGGTGAAGTTGAAGTAAGGGATCTGCTTGGTCGGGGCCTCGTCGATGGAGTGGTCGAGGATGGCATCGATGATGCCGCGGGTGTCGCGGATCGAGATGCGCTTGCCTGTACCGTTCCAGCCGGTGTTCACGAGATAAGCCTTGGCACCGCTCTTCTCCATGCGCTTGACAAGCTCCTCGGCGTACTTGGTCGGGTGGAGCTCAAGGAATGCCTGGCCGAAGCAGGCGGAGAAGGTCGGAGTGGGCTCGGTGATGCCGCGCTCGGTACCTGCGAGCTTGGCGGTGAAGCCGGAGAGGAAGTAGTACTTGGTCTGCTCGGAGTCAAGGATGGAGACCGGAGGCAGGACGCCGAAAGCGTCAGCGGACAGGAAGATGACCTGCTTGGCTGCAGGGCCATGGCTGTCGGGACGGACGATCTTCTCGATGTGGTAGATCGGGTAGGAGACGCGGGTATTCTCGGTGACGCTCTTGTCGTTGAAGTCGATCTTGCCGTTCTCGTCGACGGTGACGTTCTCGAGGAGGGCGTCGCGGCGGATTGCGTTGTAGATATCGGGTTCGGACTCCTTGTCGAGCTTGATGACCTTGGCGTAGCAGCCGCCCTCGAAGTTGAAGACGCCCTCGTCGTCCCAGCCGTGCTCGTCGTCACCGATGAGGAGGCGCTTGGGATCGGTGGAAAGGGTGGTTTTGCCGGTACCGGAGAGACCGAAGAAGATGGCGGTGTTCTCACAGTTCATGTCGGTATTGGCGGAGCAATGCATTGCAGCGATGCCCTTGAGCGGCAGATAGTAGTTCATCATGGAGAAGAGACCCTTCTTCATCTCACCACCGTACCAGGTGTTGAGGATGACCTGCTCCTTGCTGGTGACGTTGAAGGCGACGCAGGTGTCGGTGCGGAGACCGAGCTCCTTGTAGTTGTCAACCTTGGCCTTGGAGGCGCAGTAAACCACGAAGTCAGGCTCCTGGTCGAACTCGTCCTGGCTCTTCGGACGGATGAACATGTTGGTCACGAAATGGGCCTGCCAGGCGACCTCCATGATGAAGCGGACCTTCATGCGGGTGTCTTTGTGGGTGCCGCAGAAGCCGTCGACCACGAAGAGGCGCTTGCCGCTGAGCTGCTTGAGGGCAAGCTTCTTGACCTCAGCCCAGACATCCTCGGACATCTTGTGGTTGTCGTTAGGATAGCCTTCCGTAGTCCACCAGACTTCGCCGGGAGCTCCTTCCTTGGAGGTCTCGTCGTAGACGATGTACTTGTCTTTAGGGGAGCGGCCGGTAAAAATGCCGGTCATGACGTTGACGGCGCCGAGTTCGGTCACCTGACCCTTGTCAAAGCCCTCGAGACCGGGCTTGGTCTCCTCGTTGTAGAGGACTTCGTAGGTCGGGTTGTAGAGAACTTCGGTAACACCGGTGATACCGTACTTTGATAAATCCATCTTAGGCATAATGCAAAAAATATTTTAAGTTTGACTAATTATTTCTCAATCACGCAAATTTAGCTTTTTTTTATAAGAAGTCAAACAAGAAATCATTACTTTTGTGTCAAGTGGGAAACATTTCTCCACTTTAATCGATTTATGTCCGTGACCGCCGGGGAAATACTCAAGGAATACTGGGGCTTCGACAGTTTCCGACCGATGCAGAGCGAGATCATCGAGGCCGCCCTGCAGGGGAGGGACGTACTCGCCATCCTCCCGACTGGAGGCGGCAAGTCCGTATGCTTCCAGGTCCCGGCATTGATGCACGACGGCCTCGCCCTCGTCATCACTCCGCTCATCGCGTTGATGAAGGATCAGGTCCAGAACCTGAACGACCGCGGAGTCAAGGCAATTTTCATCCATTCCGGGATGTCAAGGAGGGAAGTGGACCTCGCATTGAACAATGCCGCATACAGTGGCTGCAAGTTCCTGTATGTGTCTCCTGAGCGACTGAATACCGCCTTGTTCCGTTCATACCTTGATGTGATGGACATAAGCTTCATCGTAGTGGATGAAGCTCATTGCATATCCCAGTGGGGCTATGACTTCCGTCCGGATTACCTGCAGATAGGGCGCTTGCGCGAGCGTGTCAATGCGCCCGTGATCGCCTTGACGGCGACGGCCACTCCGCTCGTCGCGGAGGATATCCAGTGCCGCCTGGCGCGGCCCGAGGCCGTCCGCGCGGCACAGGTCTCCGGCCAGCCGGTCGATCATGGTTTTACGCTTCTCAAAAGCGGATTCGAGCGCCCCAATCTCAGCTACATTGTCCGTAACGCCGACGATAAGCTCGGACAATTATCGAGTGTTTGCGCCGGGGTTTCGGGCTCTGGCATCGTGTACATGCGCAATCGCCGCAAATGCGAGGAGACGGCCGCATTCCTGAAAGCTGCCGGACACAGCGCCGAATACTACCATGCCGGGCTTGATTCGAGGACCCGTTCCGAAAGGCAGGCCGCATGGAAGAAAGGCGATATCCGCATCATGGTCTGTACCAATGCCTTTGGCATGGGCATCGACAAGCCCGATGTCCGCTTCGTCGTGCACATGGGAGTCCCGGAGAGCCCGGAGGCGTATTTCCAGGAGGCCGGCCGCGCTGGCCGTGACGGCCTCCGGTCCTATGCCGTTCTCCTTTGGAACTCCGCGGACATACGGCATTTGCACCAGTTGGAGGGCGTTTCGTTCCCGCCTTTGGAGTTCATCGAGGAGGTTTATCAGAAGTTGCATGTTTCTTTCGGTATCCCGTACGACACGGGTATAGGACGGCAGCTGAAGTTCGACCTGGAAGCGTTTTCCAAGGAACATGGATTCAACCGTGCTTCCGTGCACTATGCAGTCAAGTATCTCGAACGCGAGGACCATCTCACGTTCAGCGAGGATATAGACATAGACACCCGTGTGTCGATCATCGTCGAGAGGAATGCCCTGTATGAAGTGGATCTCCCGGACCCTCATATGGCCGACCTCCTGGACGCCCTTATGCGCGGCTATCCGGGTATATTCTCATTCCCGGTCCAGGTTGACGAGGATGCGCTTTCACGCATCTGCGGAGTATCTGTCGCGCAGTTGCGGGTTTTGCTGTACAACCTCTCCCTGGAGCATGTCATCAAGTGCATCCCAGCCGACCATTCGAGCGTCATCTATCTCCATCACGACCGTCTCAGACCCGGTAACGTCGCCCT
>ONNK01000003.1 GCA_900319185.1 uncultured Bacteroidales bacterium | reverse complement strand
GAGGAGCTCAACGCTCACGCCGGCCGGAAGGTTTACAGGCAATTTACCAATTCGTGACATTTTATTCTGTACGTTTTAGATTAATAAACATAGCATACAACCTCACCGCCGACGTTGAGCTCTTTGGCCTCCTTGTCGGTGATGATACCCTTCGAAGTGGAAATGATGGCGATGCCGAGGCCGTTGAGGACGCGCGGCATGTTCTCCACGTCGGTGTAACGCCTCAGACCCGGGGTGGACACGCGCTCGATCTTCTTGATCGCGGGAGCCTTGGTCTGGGGATGATATTTGAGGGCGATCTTGATGGTGCCCTGGGGTTTCTCGTCGATCAGCTTGTAGCTGAGGATGTAACCCTTCTCACAAAGGATCTTGGTGAGAGCCACCTTCATCTTGGAAGTGGGGATCTCGACGACCTTCTTACCGGCGAGGTAAGCGTTACGGATCCTGGTGAGATAATCTGCAATTGGATCAGTCATTTTTTTGTCTGTTTGTGGACCGGCGTCTTGGACGCCCGATATCCGATTGTTAATACTATATCGTACGGCGCGCGCGGCGCCCGGATGTTACCAGCTGGCCTTCTTGACGCCCGGGATAAGGCCGTTGGAGGCCATCTCACGGAACTGGATGCGGCTGAGGCCGAAGTCGCGCATGTATCCCTTCGGACGACCGGTCAGGGAACAGCGGTTGTGCAGGCGGACGGCGGAAGAGTTCTTGGGGAGCTTGTCGAGGGCGGCCCAGTCACCTGCTTCCTTGAGAGCCTTTCTCTTTTCGGCGTACTTGGCGACCATCTTGGCGCGCTTCACCTCGCGGGCTTTCATTGATTCTTTTGCCATAGATATTCTTATTTATTATGTTTCTTGAAAGGAATGCCGAACTCCTTGAGGAGCGCATAAGCCTCTTCGTCCGTCTTGGCGGTGGTCACGAAAGTGATCTCCAGTCCGTGGATGCGGGGGTTCTTGTCGATGTCGATCTCGGGGAAGATGATCTGCTCCTTGAGACCAAGGGTGTAGTTGCCCTGACCGTCGAGCTTCTCGGCGACGCCGTTGAAGTCACGGATACGGGGAAGGGTGACACGGATGAGCTTCTCGAGGAACTCGTACATCTTCACGTCACGGAGGGTGACCTTGGTTCCGATGGGCATGCCCTTACGGAGCTTGAAGTTGGAGACGTCCTTGGTGGAAGTGGTGATGACAGCCTTCTGGCCGGTGATGAGACCGAGCTCCTCGGCTGCTTCCTCGACAATCTTCTTGTCCTGGGTAGCGTCGCCGACACCTTCGTTGATGGTGATCTTGACGAGCTTGGGGACCTGCATTACGGTGGTATAGGAGAACTGCTTCATGAGCTTCTCCACGATCTCCTCTTTATAGACCTTCTTGAGGGTAGGTACGTATCCTGCGGGCACTGCCAGCACCTCTGCAGGCTTGTTGGTAGCTTTCTTTGCCATAATTATTTGATCTCCTCCCCAGACTTTTTAGCGTAACGGATCTTCTTGCCATCGACAATCTTGTGGCCGACCCTGGTGGGCTTGCCGGACTGGGGGTCGATGAGCTGAAGGTTGGAAATATGGATGCCGGACTCCTGCTTGATGATGCCGCCCTGAGGCTGCTTGGCGTTCGGCTTGGTGTGCTTGCTGACGAGGTTGATGCCCTCGACGATGGCGCGGTCCTTGGCGGGAATCACGGAAAGGACCTTTCCGGTCTTGCCCTTGTCGTTACCGGCGTTTACATACACGGTATCGCCTTTCTTGATATTCAGTTTCTTCATGATCTTATACTTTTAAAGGACCTCGGGTGCCAGTGAAACGATCTTCATGTATTGGTCGCGGAGCTCCCTGGCGACAGGACCGAAGATACGGGTGCCGCGAAGCTCGCCGGCATTGTTGAGAAGGACACATGCATTGTCGTCGAAACGGATGTAGGAACCGTCCGGCCTGCGGATCTCCTTCTTGGTGCGGACCACGACTGCCTTGGTGACCGTGCCTTTCTTGGCGTCGGAACCGGGGATAGCGCTCTTGACTGCCACGACGATGGTGTCGCCGACAGTGGCATAACGGTGATGGGTACCTCCAAGCACACGGATGCAAAGGACTTCCTTCGCTCCGCTGTTGTCGGCTACCTGTAAACGTGTTTCCTGCTGTATCATAATTACTTAGCTTTTTCTACGATTTCAACTAATCTCCAATTCTTGGTCTTGCTGAGCGGGCGGGTCTCCATGATGCGGACGGTGTCACCGATACCGCACTCGTTCTTGTCGTCATGGGCGACGAACTTGGTAGTCCTCTTGACGAACTTGCCGTAAAGGGGATGCTTCTCCCTGACCTCGGAGGACACGACGATGGTCTTGTCCATCTTGTCGCTGACTACTACGCCTATTCTTTCCTTGCGAAGATTTCTTTCCATGGGATAACTTTTTAAATCAGTGATTTTTCTTTTTCAGCGAGGATAGTGATCATGCGGGCAATATCCTGCCTGGTCTTCCTGAACCTGGAAGTATCCTCCAATGGAGAGATGGCATGATTGATCTTCATGGTATCAAGATTGGACTTCTCCACCTCGATGCGGTCGCGCAGATCCGCTATGGACATTTCGCGTACTTCTGAAACTTTCATTTTCTTTCTCCATTAAAATTATTCAACATAATCTCTGCGAACGACAAACTTGGTGGCAACCGGAAGTTTGTTGGCAGCAAGGCGCATAGCCTCTTTGGCAATCGGAAGGGATACACCCTCAGCCTCGAAGATGATGCGGCCGGGAGTGATCGGAGCTACGAATCCGTAGGGATCGCCCTTACCTTTACCCATACGGGTGGAGAGGGGCTTCTTGGTGACCGGCTTGACAGGGAAGACCCTGATCCAGATCTGACCCTCACGGTTCATATAGCGCGAGATAGCCTGACGGGCGGCCTCAATCTGCTGGGCGGTAAGCCAGCAATTCTCGAGAGTCTTGAGTCCGAAGGAACCGAACGCAAGCTGGTTACCCCTCTGGGCATTGCCTTTCATGCGGCCTTTCTGTTCCCTTCTAAATTTTGTTCTCTTAGGTTGTAACATCTCTGTATAACTTTAAAATAAAATTCAAACTTCCCTAAATGCCTGAGAATCAGCTGGTTGGGCACACTTCTCCTCAATTTGGGGACTGCAAAGATACAAAAAAATCTTGAATCTGAAATATTTTTAAGATATTTTTTCACATATTTTCGACACGCAAACTGAATGGTTAATTTCCGATTTTTCAGCGACTTAACATACCTTGTGAAAAACTTTTTCCCTCGATTTTCGACAGCCCCCGCAAGGGTCCGTGGCGAGATATTTGAAACCAGAAAAAGTCCGTATATTTGTAGATTGTGAAGAAGAGCACCGCCATACTGATTGCCGCCGTCGCCGCCATACTGGTGGCAACAGGCGTGCAGAGTCCCCGTTCCGCTGCGCAGAACCGGGGACAGAAAGGCGTGTACATGGCCTATTACGTGGATCAGGGCGACACGATCTTCTACGACGAACTGCCGCCGGTCTGGTGCTTCCCGAAGGGGACGCGCCGCGACAAGAAAGACTGGCGCAACTACTACAAGCTCGTCTACAATTTCAACAAGGTATATCCCTATGCCATCATGGTGAGCCACGTGCTGAACCATGTGGACAGCACCATCGAGGCCAACCACTTCAAGAAGGCGGAGGAAAACCGTTATACCAACGAATGGCAGAAGCAGGTGCTCAAGGACTTCGAGCCTATCATCCGCAAGATGACCGTCTCGCAGGGCCAGCTATTGATGCGCCTGGTGGACCGGGAGACGTCCAGGACATCCTACAAGATCGTCAAGGACTACAGGAGCAGCGTATCGGCCGTGTTCTGGCAGGGCGTCGCGCGCCTGTTCGGCCAGAACCTCAAGAGCGCGTACGACCCGAAGGGCCAGGACGCGCAGACCGAGGAGCTCGTCAAGGCATGGGAGGCGGGAGAGTTCGACCGCCTGTACTATTCAGTATTCATGGAGTGGCCCACTCCGACCAAGATCCCGTCGAAATACCAGTACTGAGACCGGTCCATCCAGTCTTTCATCACGATCAGGCGCGCCCCGGTGGGCAGTGTCATGTCGGCATGCGCATGCAGGTGGCCGAAGATGAAACAGTCGACGTGAGTGCGCTCTGAGAAGTCAAGGGTCCATTTGTACAGAGGCTCGTCGGGGCCCCGGAAGACATACTCCTCGTTGCGGGCGAGGCGGCTGTGCCGCGACCATCCCTGGCCCAGGCGGAACGCCAGCCAGGGATGCAGCGAGCTGAACAGCCGCTGCACGAAACGGCACTTGAAAATGCCGTTCATGAACCTGTAGCTGCCGAGCCCGGGGCCCAGTCCGTCGCCGTGGCCGATACAGAAGACCTTGCCGCCGATCTCCACCAGCTGAGGCTGCTCCCGCACGACGGTGATGCCCATCGATGAGAAATAGTCATAGCACCAGATGTCGTGGTTGCCTGGGAAAAAATACACCTTCACCCCCGCGTCCATGAGGTCCATGAGCGCAGAAAAAACGCGCACGTATCCCTTAGGGACGACGTCGCGGTATTCATACCAGAAATCCCAGATATCGC
Organism: uncultured Bacteroidales bacterium; assembly: GCA_900319185.1. GTDB lineage: Bacteria > Bacteroidota > Bacteroidia > Bacteroidales > UBA932 > Cryptobacteroides. The sequence continues at coordinate 34,293 of ONNK01000003.1, read as the reverse complement.
CCAGCATGTAGAGCGCGAGTGTGGTGTCCTTCGGAATGCTCTGCAGGAAGGACACAAAGCGCGCCTCGCGGTCCGCCGGGTCCTTGACCTCAAGCCCGAGATGTACGTCGGAAACGAAATATACCCCCTTGCGCTCAGCCATCGGCTACAGCATCGTGTAGATGATGACTGCGAGGCCGACGAGGGCGCAGTAGAGCGCGAACCAGCGCAGCTTCGCCTTCTTGACCAGGGCGATCATCACCTTGCAGGCGAAAAGCCCCGATACGAATGCGGCCAGGAAGCCGACCAGGAGCGGCACCGTCCCGATGGAGGACGCCGCCACGTCGCCGCCCACCAGATCGAGGAAAGCCTCGCCGAGGATGGGCACGAGCACCATGAGGAAAGAGAACTGCGCCACAGCCTCGCGCTTGACTCCGCACAGGAGGCCCGTGCTGATGGTCGTTCCCGAACGGGAAAGGCCGGGAATCACGGCGAAGGCCTGGCCGATGCCGACCGTCAGCGCCTGCCACCAGCCGATACCGTTGCGGTACTGCTTGGCCGCAACCTTGCCGCGGCCTCCGTAGATGTCGGAGAACAGCAGCAGCATGGCCGTCACGATGAGAGCAAGGCCCACTACGAGAAGAGAAGTGAAGAGGGCTTCGACCTTGTCCTTGAAGAACATGCCGACGATGAACACGGGGATCATCGACACGCAGATCTTCAGGATATAGTCGGTCTCGTCGTTATACTTGAACTTGAAGAGCCCGCAGAGCAGTTTCCAGATCTGCTTGCGGAACACTATGATGGTGGCGAGGACGGTGGCTACGTGGACTGTGATCTCGAAGACGAGGTCCTCCGCCGCCTCGACGCCGAGGATTTCACGGCCGATGGCGAGGTGGCCGCTGCTGCTGACGGGCAGGAACTCCGTGAGCCCCTGCACCAGCCCGAGGATGAGAGCCTGCAACCAGTCCATGTCCTACTCCTTCTCCTTGTCCTTGCGTCCTTTCAGGACACCCATTATCGCCAGGATCTCGATCACGATGCCGGCAATGATCACCAGCGGCGCGGCGACGATGCGCCTGAAATCGAACATGTCATAGTTGAAAACCTGGGGGTCCTTGACCCCTCCCCCCATCATGAGGATATAGCCGGCGACCATCACCAGCAAACCGATGATGAGCTGCGTCAGACCCTTGCGGGTAATGGCCATCTTGGGATTGTCTTCCATCATCAATAGTATAGTTCATCCTTGCCGGAAGCGACAAGCTTGTTTACAACGAAATATGTGCTGACCACGCAGATGAGCACACCGCTGACCAGCACGATGCCCATCACCATCAGCAGCAGCCGGAGCGAGAAAATCTCGAAGAGCTGCGCGAACTCGCTGCGCACGAAGAACAGCAGGCCGATAAGCAGGAGGATGGCGATGAAGGCCGAGAAAAGCCCCTGGAACACCGCCTGGACCATGAACGGCCCGCGGATGAAGGAGCGGGTCGCGCCTACAAGCTTCATCGTATGGATGGTGAAGCGGCGTGCGAAGACGTTGAGGCGCACGGTATTGTTGATCAGCACGAAGGAAATGAAGAGCAGCAGCACGATGAGGATGCCGAGCACCGCGGAGATCTTCTTGAGGTTGGAATTGAGCGCCTCGATCAGGGACTGCTGGTACGAGACCTCGTCCACGAGCGGCGACTCCATGATAGCGGCCTTGACGAGGTCAAGGCTGTCCGGCGACACGTACCCGGCTTTCAGCCGGACGTTGACGGACGCCGGGATCGGGGAGGCCTCGAAGATATCGAGGAAGCCCTCGCCCAGCATCTGTTCCATCTCGCGGGTGCCCTGGGCCTTGGAGATGAACTCCGTGGAGAGGACGAAAGCCATCGAATCAAGCTCTACCTGATACTCCAGGGTCTGAGCGTCGCTGATGTCCGGCTTCATCAGCACGGATATCTGCATATGCTCCTTGAAATAGTCTGAAACACCGCGTGCGTTGACCAGCAGAAGGCTCGCCACGCCCACCAGCAACAGCACGAGACTGATGCTGAGCACCGTGGAAAGATAGGCGCTGCGAAGGCGCCGGCGCATCATTCTGTTCTCCGCTTTGGACATAGACCTGTTAGTGCAATCAAAACTCAAAGATAGTGAAATATCGAAATATGAAAAAAAAATCTTACCTTTGTATCTGATATTGTTTAAGTAAACGAAATGGAAGAGTCCGTAAAAAGAGTACTGTTCGTCAATTCCGAAATGTCCCCGTACCTTCCGGAATCGGAAATAGCATCCATTGGCCGCCATCTTCCACAGGGTATCCAGGAGAAGAAGAAGGAGATCCGTTCGTTCATGCCCCGCTACGGCTGCATCAACGAGCGCAAGAACCAGCTGCACGAAGTCATCCGCCTCTCCGGGATGAACATCATCATCAGCGACGTCGACAGGCCCCTCATCATCAAGGTAGCATCCATCTCGGCCGCACGCCTCCAGGTATATTTCATTGACAATGAGGATTACTTCCGCCGCAAGCAGACCTTCTTCGACGACGAGGGACACTTCTTCGCGGACAACGGCGAGCGCGCCATCTTCTTCGCGCGCGGTGTGCTCGAGACCGTCAAGAAACTCCGCTGGGCTCCAGACGTCATCCACTGCCAAGGCTGGATCTCCCATGTACTCCCCCTCTACCTGAAGAAGGCTTACAAGGACGACCCCATCTTCTCCGGAAGCAAGGTCGTGCTGTCCCTCTTTGACGACGTTACGGACGACTCCCTCGGAGAGGACTTCCAGAAGACCGTGCTGTTCGGAGGCCTCACTGCCGCCGACGTTCCGCTTCTGGAGCATCCCGATGGCATAAATCTTGCGAAAACAGCGGTACAGTACTCGGACGGAGTCATCCTCGCGTCCCCAGACGTCAGGCCGGAGCTGGTCGACAGCTGCAAGGAAAGGGGTATCCCCGTCCTTCCTTTCAGCGCGCAATCGCTGGCTGACGGGACCTACGTCGACGAGTACAACAGTTTTTATGATCAGTTGTAAAATGTTTTCAAGGCTCTTGAAGAGGGTCGGCGGCCTGCTCGCCTCGGCCCTCATCATATATGGCATACCATCCTGCGTGACCAGGGACGACTCCATCGGGTCCAACCTCGTCCCGCTCTCGCAGCTCTATGATGTATACTCCCTCGAGTTCCCTCTGACCGAGATCAGCATGAAGGTGCTGGACAGCCTCTCCGGCTATTCCAACACCCGCCTGACCATCGGCGCCATCCGCGACCCCGAATTCGGGCTCACCACGCGCGGTTGCGCGCTCTCGCTCGTCCCCATCGCAGACACCCTTGACTTCGGCCGCAACCCTTCGCTGCGGTATTTCCGCTTCACCGCCGCCAAGGACACCTTCAGCGTCGCCGACACCAAGGAGAAGGACATCATCCAGAACATCAACGTCTACGAGCTCGCCAAACCGATGGACTTCACCATCGTGGACCTCAACACCCCCATCGAGCACAAGCCCGGGAGGGTCACCGACGGCATCCCCGTCTACAACGGCAAGGACTCGCTCACTTTCTACTTCAGCCGTGAGTTCGGCGAGAAATACCTGCAGATCAAGCTCGAGGACCTCTCGGAAATGGACAAGTACCTGGCCAAGTTCCCCGGCATATACATCGATACTGACGAGCCGGAAGGCATGGGCGGACGCATCAACATGTTCAACCTCCAGCTTGGAGTGAATACCTCCTACGGTTACATCACCAAGGATTATGCGGAGCTCGCGTTCACGGGTGAGTACGACGGTGTCCGCAAGGATACTTCCTTCGTTTTCTATTTCAGTCCCAACGACTTCCTCGACCTTGACCAGCTGGTCCAGGCCAAGAGCAACGCCGACTACCCGGACTATTACACATTCCCGCAGTACTGTTTCAATACCACTACGCACGAGACGCAAGGGGTGGATGGATTCGCCACTGACAAGATCCACATCGAAGGCGGCGCCGGCCTCAAGGCGGTATTCTCCGCCAGGGAGATGCTTGAGAAGCTCCGCGAGGACATTTCGAAGCACGGCGACCCTTCGCTGGCCATCGTCACCCGCGCATCGCTGGTGCTTCCTTTCGAGTTCCCCGAGGACTACACCGAGATGTACAAATACCCGGACTATATCAGCCCGACCTGCCGCCTCAGCTACAGCGAGGGCGTGTCTTTCGCCAGCCTGACCGACGTCTCCTCCACCAGCGAGGATCCCGGCAAACTCAACCGCTCGCTGCTGCAGTACGCCCCGGACATCACCTACCATGTCCAGAAACTCCTTTCGGCCAAGGACGGCGTCAACCTCTCCAACTACGACATCTGGACCCTGCTGATGAGCACGGAGTATTTCATGTCGGAGGTTGACAATTCCTCCAAGATGAGCGATTACCTGTACCAGATGCAGCAGATGATGTACCTCAACCAGCTCTATGGCTATGGCGGGTACGGCGGTTATGGCGGATATGGATACGGTGGTTATGGCGGATATGGTGGCTATGGCTACGGCGGATATGGTGGCTACGGTTACGGATACGGCATGTCCAACTATTACAGCATGGCGCTGCTTGCATCCATGTACAATTCATCGTCGTCGACCTCCAACCGCAAGTCCAAGATCGAGATGGACAAGGACCGCTATTTCGACGCCGTCCTGAACGGTCCGGACTCCCCTGACGGAAGGGTTCCCACATTGCGCGTGATCTACGCGCTCCCGAAGGAATAGAGTTCCGGCTTGGATAAAAAAAATAGAGGATGACCGTTATGGTCATCCTCTTTTGTGTTTACGCTGTTAAAGGCTACTCTCCGAGCTTCTCCTTGACTTTGTCAATGGCGTCCTGTACAGTAGCGATAGCGCTGGTTTCCTCATCCGGAATTTTAATGCCGAACACCCTTTCGAACTCCATGAGGAGCTCTACGGTATCGAGAGAGTCAGCACCGAGATCATTGGTGAAGTTCGCGGTCTCAGTGACCTCGGAAGCTTCGACGCCGAGCTTGTCGACGATGATCTCCTTAACCTTTTTTACGATTTCCTCGTACTGCATAATTTCAAAGATTTAGTTTATGTTTTAAAAATACACTTCTTTGCAATGTTCCGCAAAGTAACGAATTATTTTTCAATTCTCCAAACTTGCGGCCTTTTTGCCCGTCGCAGGTCAGCCCTGCTGAACCTGCTCTTTGCAATCATCGTGCCGTTTGCTCAGGTTGATCCAGATCCTCAATCCGTTCAGGGAATTGAGGAGATAGAAGGCGTACTTGACGACGTAAATCGCTGAGTATTGGTCAGATGTCTGATGAAGGGAGACGCTCCACATTATCACCGATGCGATGTTGACCAGGATCCAGAATATCCACTGCTCCATGTAGGCGGTGGACAGGAGGTACTGGCCGAGGATGTTGCAGACCATGCTGACGGCATCCATCAGCACCGCCACGCGCAGGAACTTCCCTGCGGCTTCCTTGTCGACGGAGCAAAGGATGAAATAGACCACTATCGTCCCCACGAGGAAGAGGGCGGAGAACAGCATCCACTGCTTGCCGGAAAGGCGCCTCGCGTTGACCTGCTTGTGCGCCTCGGCGCCGCGCTTCTTCCATTGGGCGAAGCCGATGAACTGCATCGGTACGAAGTACAGGCCGTTGATGATGGCGTTACCCAGTCCGGCTCCGCCGCGCTTCCAGTTGATGAAGCACATCACGGCATAGATCGCCACGTCGAGCAGGCCGAAAAGGAACGTGAGTATGCGGCCGTTGGCCGAGCATACAACGGCCAGTATGCCCATCAGCGATCCGAAGGCTGCGATGAGCAGGCCGATGCGGCCGCTCTCGGTTGCGCCGAACTTCAGGACCGTGGTAAGCACGATCGCCACCGTCATCCCTATCAGGATGAACGCGTTGAACCATTTATTGAACTTCTCTTCCATCTTCATCCGGGATTAATTCGGCGCGGATGCGGGCGGCGAGGGCCGGGCCGACCAGCTTCGCCAGGTCGTCCTGCGGCGCAGCCGCTATGCGCGCCACGCTGCCGAAATGCATCAGCAGCCGCTGTTCTGTCTTTTCGCCCACGCCGGGGATGTCCCGAAGGGCTGAATGCACCTGGGCCTTGCTGCGCAGGTCCCGGTGGAAAGTGATGCCGAAGCGGTGAGCTTCGTCGCGTATCTGGGTTATCACCCTGAACGCCTGGGAGTTGCGGTCAAGGAAGAGCGGATAGGGATCCCCTACCCTGATGACCTCCTCCAGGCGCTTCGCCAGGCCCACGACCGTGATACGGTCCTGCAGGCCCAGCTCGCACAGGGCCTCCCAGGCCTGGCCGAGCTGGCCCTTGCCGCCGTCGATGACCACCAGCTGCGGCAGGTCGTCGGGGGCTTCCGCCAGCAGGCGCGAATACCGCCGGTTCACGATCTCCTTCATCGAAGCGAAGTCGTTCGCGCCCACGACGGTCTTGATCTTGAATTTCCTGTAGTCCTTCTTGGACGGGACGCCACCCCTGAACACCACGCATGACGCCACGGGGTTGGTGCCCTGGATATTGGAGTTGTCGAAGCACTCTATGTGCTCTGGCGCAGCCTCCATGCCGATGGCCTTGCGTATCTCTTCCACCACCGCCGCACGGAAGGCGTCGGGGTCGGTGTGCTCGCGCTGCTTCATGGCATTGAACTGGAACTCCTTGGCGTTCTTGAGGCTCAGCGACAGCAGCGCGAGTTTGTCTCCCTTGACCGGGATGCGGAACTCCACGCCGGGGATCTCCACGTCGGGAAGGAACGGTACGATCACCTCCTTGGACAGGTCGCCGAACTTGGACTCTATCTCGGCGAGGAAAGAACTCAGGACCGACTCCTGCTCCTCCTCGATGTTCATCCTGAACCCGAGATTGAGCGACTGCACGACCGATCCGGAGCGTATGCGGAGGAAGTTGCCGAAGGCCTCGGAGCCGTCGAAGACGAGCGAAAAGACGTCGGCATCCGTATCCCGCGCCGCGGAAATGATCGAATGCGAATAGTGCTTCTCCAGAGAAGCGATCCTCTCCTTGAACTCCTGCGCCGTCTCGAAATCGAGGGCTTCGGCGGCCTGCGACATCCGCTCGCGGTAGCGGCGCAGGATGTCGCCCACGCCGCCCTTCAGCAGGGCGGTTATCTCGTCGATCCAGCCTCCGTACTCCTCGATGGACACGGCTCCGGCGCAGCACCCGCGGCATCTCCCTATGTGGAAATCCAGGCACGGCCGCACCTTCTTCCGAAGGATCGAGTCGGAATCTATCTTGTGCTTGCAGGAACGCAGCGGATAATTGGCGTTGAAGAAATCCAGTAGGTTGTGCGCATACGTGGCAGAGCTGTACGGGCCGAAATACCTGGACCCGTTCTGCACGACGCGCCTCGTCAGGAACACGCGCGGATAGGGCTCCGAAGTGACGCATATCCAGGGATATGTCTTGGAGTCCTTGAGAAGGATGTTGTACTTGGGCTTGTACTGCTTGATGAGGTTGTTCTCAAGCAGCAGGGCGTCGGCCTCGGTATCCACCACCGAATACTGCACGTCGGCGATTTTGGAGACCAGGATGCGGGTCTTGGTATTGAGCCGCTCAGGCGGCACGAAATACTGGTGGACCCGCTTGAACAGGTCTTTGGCCTTGCCTACATAAATGACCGTTCCCTCGGAGTTGTAGTAACGGTAAACTCCGGGGGAATGCGGTAAAAGGTCTATTTTCTCTCTGATGTCCACTACTGTGCGATAGCCGCGACGGCCTCCTCGAGGGCCTTGCCGCGCAGGTCGCGCTTGACGATGGTGCCGTCAGGGCCGAACAGGATCACGTGCGGGATGCCTTCGATGCCGTAAAGGGCGGCAGGCTCCTGGTGGCCGTTGTTCATCTGGTTCCAGGTGATGCCGTACACGACTGCGGTGTCACGGGTGTCCCTCCAGTTCATGCCGCGGCTCTCCTCCCATACTGCTACGCTGAGGATGTCGAAGTTGTCTCCGTGGTACTTGTTGTAGACGTTCACGATGTTGGGGAGCTCTGCCTTGCAGGGCGGGCACCAGGGGGACCAGAAGTCCACGAGGATGTACTTGCCCTTTCCGACATAGTCGGAGAGCTTGCGCTGCTCGGTGACGAGGGTCCCGTCGGGATTCTCGTCGAGGACGTGCTCCACGGTGAAGTCCACGAAGGGCTGGCCAGCCTTGGTGGCGATCTTGGTATCAAGGCCTTCGGCGACCATCTGGACGAAAGGCTCCTGCTTGAGCTCGTCGCTGAGCTTGGCGATGGCAGCCTTGAGATCCTCGGGATCCGCATAGTAGTAGCATGCCTGCAGGGCCTCGAGTGCTACGGTATCGGAAGGATATTTCTTGATGGTGGCGAGGCTCAGGTCAACGAGCTTCTTGATGGTGGCTTCCTCGATGGCATCCTGGTCCTCGGCCTGCTCGTACTCATCCATGATCTTCTGCATTTCCGCTTCGAAAGCGGCGGTCTTCTCGGCGTTGGTCTTGGGACCGTTGTTGCATGACACGGCCGCAATGACAAGGGCAGCCGCGATGAAAAGCAATTTCTTCATTATCATATTCTTTAAAAACCGTGCAAAGGTAAGGAAAAAACTCCTACATCAAAAGGTTGGACACGAAAATGGCGATGATCGCCGCAGGGGCTACATACCTGATGAAGAAGTACACCACTCCGAAAACCCGGCCGTTGAAGCGCTGCGATCCCCCGTTCGTAAACTCGTCGCGGACATCCGCCTTCTTCATCTTCCAACCGACGAAGAACACGAACAGCAGGCTGCCGAAGGTCATGAGGAAGTCGGAAGTCAGGTGGTCGCAGGCGTCGAAGATGCTCATGCCGAAGATATGGAAATCCCTGAGCGGACCGAACGACAGCGAGCAGAGTATCCCGAGGACCCAGCAGCCGGCGAAAAGGATGGCCGTGGCCTTGATGCGTGACATCTTGCGCTGGTCCACGAGGTAGGCCACGCCGACCTCGAGCATGGAGATGGAAGATGTGAGGGCCGCGAAGAGGATGGTCAGGAAGAAGAGAATGGCAACGATGTTGCACAGCCACGGGGCGTCCAGGCCCATGGTGGAGAAAATGTACGGGAGAGTCTCGAAGATGAGCCCCGGGCCCGCCCCGGGCTCGATGCCAGCCGCGAAGACCGCGGGCATGATGGCGAATCCGGCGATGATCGCGAAAAGCAGGTCGAACATCGAAGTGAATATGCCGGTAGCCAGAAGGTTCTCGTCAGACTTGAGGTACGACGCGTATGTCAATATGCAGCCGACTCCCAGCGAAAGCGAGAAGAACGCCTGGCCCATGGCAGAAAGCAAGGCGGAGCCAGTGATCTTCGAGAAGTCGGGATGGACCAGATAATCGATTCCGGCGGATGCACCTGGGAGGTTCACCGAATAAAGCATGATCAGGACGATCAGGACGAACAGCACCGGGGTCGTCAGCTTCGTGAACCGCTCTATGCCCCCTCGCACGCCGAAAATGACGACGACGGCATTGACAAGCAGGAACAGGGTGTGGAATATGACAGGCTTCCAGGCCGATGAGATGAAGCCGCCGAATACGGCGGAATGCTCCTCCATACTGACCGCAGGGTCAGAGAACGAGAGGGTCAGCGACTTGAGGAAATACTCGATGGACCAGCCTCCGACGACGCTGTAGTACGACAGGATGATCAGCGGAGTGAACACCGTCAGGAAGCCCAGCCATTTCCAGCGGGTGCCGGGCGCAAGCTTCTCCATCGCACCGAAGGTGCTCAGCTGGGTCCGCTTTCCGATGATGGACTCGGCCAGGAAGATGGGGATGCAGAGGAATATCGCGGAGAACAGGTAGACGAGGATGAAGGCAGCACCGCCGTTCTGCCCTACCATGTAGGGGAAACGCCAGATGTTGCCGAGGCCTATGGCCGAACCGGCCATGGCCATGATAGCCGTGAAGCGGTTGTTGAAACTGCCCCTGTCCCTTGCCATGCGCTACAGGATGAAATTGGTGAAGAATATCAGGAGCACGGCAATGGGTGCCACCCACTTGATCAGGAAATATATGAAGTTGAAGAGCTTGGCGTTGCGGGGCTTGGTACCACTGTTGGTAAACTCGTCCCGGACGTCATCCTTCTTCATGACGAAGCCCACGAACACCACGGACAGGAAGGCCATGATGAGAAGCAGGATATTGGACGCCACCCAATCGAAGATGTCGAAGATGGTCATCCCGGCGACCTTGAGACCGGACAAGGGACCGAAGGACAGCGAACAGAACACGCCAGCCAGTCCGCATACCAGGAACATGACCACCACGGCCCTTACGCGGCGCATGCGGAACTTCTCCACGAGGAATGCCGTACCTACCTCGATGAGAGAGATAAGCGAAGTCATGGCGGCTACGATGACCGTAAAGAAGAACAGTATGGCGGCTGCAGTGCTGACATGCGGGGCATCCAGGCCCATCTTGCAGAAGATGTACGGGATACTCTGGAAGATGAGGCCGGGGCCGGCGCCGGGCTCGATGCCCGCGGCGAAGACCGCAGGCATGATGGCCAGGCCGGCCAGCAGCGCGAACAGCAGGTCGGAGACCGCCGTCCCGGCGCTGGACGCGAGGATGTTCTCGTCCTTGCGGACATACGAACCGTATGTGATGATGATGCCCATGCCCAAGGACAGCGAGTAGAAACTCTGCCCGAGCGCGAAGGCGAATGTGCGCGGCGTGAACTCGGAGAAGTCAGGCTTGAAAAGATAGCGGACGCCCTCGCCGGCGCCGGGCAGGCTCATGGAATAGAGGGCGATGAGCACGATCAGCACGAACAGCACCGGAAGGATGAACTTGCTGAACTTCTCGATGCCGGCCTTGACGCCAAAGGCGACCACAGCAGCCGACATGGCCAGAAATAGCAGATGCATGACCAGCGGGACCCATGTCGAGGACACGAAACCCCCGAAGAGACCGCTCGCCATCCCGGGATCGGTCCGCAGGAATTCCAGTGAACAGGCCTTGAAGAAATACTCCAGGGACCAGCCTCCGATGACGCTGTAATAGGATGCGATGATGGTCGGGATGAGGATAGGAAGGATACTGACGATCTTCCAGAAAGGTTTCCCGGGAGCCATCCTGACGAACGCATCGCGCGCGTTGGAGTGGCTGCGCCGGCCGATGACAACCTCCGCGACGAAGATGGGCAGGGAGAACAGGATCGTGGCGAAGATGTATATCAGGACGAATACCGCGCCGCCATGCTCCCCCACCATATACGGGAAGCGCCAGATGTTGCCGAGGCCGATCGCCGATCCGGCCATGGCGAAAATGACGGCAGTCCGGCTGCCGAAGCCTTCTCTTTTCTTCTCCATATTAAACTACTAACTAACTGAGTGTCAAAAAGAACGCTTACTCTCCACGTTTCTTGTACACGACGAACTCGAACTCGTATCCGGTCGCCTCGTCGAAGTGTGTCTCCGATACGGAGACCTTCTCCCAGAACTCGTCTTCGATGACCGGGAAGAAAGCATCCGCCTCGGGAATGGTCGTATGCACGTGGGTGATATAGAGTGTGTCCATGTCCATGAGTGCGGCGCGGTAAACCGACGCGCCGCCCATAATGAAGCACTTCTCCGCGCCTTCGGCGGCGGCATAGGCCTCCTCGAAGGAATTGACGCAGATGACATCGTCCGGGATCGGGTCCCACCCGAGGTTGAGGACGATGTTCTTCCGGCCCTTCAAAGGCCGGAAAGGCAGGGAGAAATAGGTCGTGCGCCCCATGATGACGGGGAATCCCTTGGTTTTCTCCTTGAAATACTTCAGGTCTTCGGACAGGTGCCAGGGCAGCCCGCCCTTGACGCCGATGGCCCAGTCGTCGGCCACGGCCACTATCAGGCATTTCTCCATACTTATACTGCTACCGGGGCCTTGATGGCCGGCCAGGGGTCGTATCCCTCCAGCGTGAAGTCCCCGTAATCAAAGTCAAATATACTCTTTACCTCGGGATTGAGGATCATCCTGGGCAGCGGGCGCGGCTCGCGCGAGAGCTGCAGGTCCACCTGCTCGAAATGGTTCAGGTAGATGTGGGTGTCACCCGTTGTGTGGACGAACTCTCCAGGCTGCAGGCCACAGACCTGAGCTATCATCATGGTCAGGAGCGCATAGGATGCGATATTGAACGGCACCCCGAGGAAGGTGTCCGCGCTGCGCTGGTACAGCTGGCAGGAGAGCTTGCCCTCCGCCACGTAGAACTGGAACAGGCAGTGGCAGGGCGGCAGGGCCATCCTGTCCACTTCGCCGGGATTCCAGGCGCTGACAATCATGCGACGCGAATCGGGATTGTTCCTGATGGTGTCGATCACCTGCGAGAGCTGGTCGATGGCACGGCCGTCGGGGGCCGGCCAGCTGCGCCACTGGTGGCCGTACACCGGCCCCAGGTCGCCGTTCTCATCTGCCCACTCGTCCCAGATGGAGACCCCGTGGTCCTTGAGATACTTGATGTTGGTATCGCCAGCGATGAACCAGAGAAGCTCGTAGATGATGGACTTCAGGTGCACCTTCTTGGTGGTGAGGAGCGGGAAGCCCTCGCTCAGGTCGAAACGCATCTGGTGGCCGAACACGCTCTGCGTGCCGACCCCCGTGCGGTCTTTCTTGATGACGCCCTCGCTGCGGATGCGCCTGAGCAGGTCGAGATACTGTTTCATTCTACGGTCCTGAAAGCGAAGATGATGGCCTCCTGGTACACCTCGCCGGGACGGAGGACGGTGCTGGGATACTCGGGCTTGTTGGGCGAATCCGGGAAGTGCTGGCACTCGAGGGCTACGCCGTAATTGTTGCCGTAGACATGGCCGGACTTGCCCACGGGGCAGCCTGCGAGCCAGTTGCCGGTATAGACCTGGATGCCGGGCTGGGTGGTGAAGATCTCCACCAGGCGGCCGCTCTTCTCTGACCATAGCTTGGCGGCCGCCTGAAGCTGGCCGGGCTCTGCGCCGTCGATGACCCAGCAATGGTCATAGCCGTTGCCGATCTTGAGGGGGCCGAAGTCCGCGCGGATATCGCGGCCGATGGGCTTGGCGTTGACGAAGTCCATAGGGGTTCCGGCCACGGGCTCGCTGTCGCCGAGAGGGATCTGGGTATCATCGGTCGGCAGATACTCGGAGCAGTTGAGCTTGAGCATGTGGTCGAGGATGGTGCCGCTTCCTTCGCCGTCGAGGTTGAAATAGACATGGTTGGTGAGGTTCACAACCGTAGGGGCATCGCACTCTGCGGTGAAGGTGAGCTTCAGCTCGCAGTCCTCGCTCCACTCGTAGTGGGCTACGACCTTGAGGTTGCCGGGATAGCCCTGCTCGCCGTCCTCGGAGAAATACATGAACTCGACGGCGTCACCCACGATGCGGCTGTCCCAAATCCTCTCGGCAAAGCCCTCGGGGCCGCCGTGGAGGCTGTTGGGACCGTTGTTGATGGGAAGGGTATACTCCACTCCGTCAAGGGTGAACTTGCCGTTGGCGATGCGGTTGGCGAAACGTCCGGGGACCTTGCCCAGGAACGGGCCGTCATGATAATATGCCTCCTGCGAGTCGTATCCGAGGACTACGTCGGCGAGCTTTCCGTCCTTGTCGGGGACGCAGATGGAGACGATGCAGGCTCCCAGTTCGGAGAGGACGACACTCGCTCCCTTGGAATTGGTAAGGGTGTAGTAACGGGCTGTTTTCTTGATATCCATGGTCTTTTCTGTTTAATTTCGACATTGATGCGTGTGAATGTCAAATTTAAACAAAAAAAACGTTAATCCCTACGCATGGACTCCAAAAAGGCGAAAACGCGCTCCTCCGGAGCGTCTTTCATGATGACGCGCTTGTCCGCGTCCAGGAGATAGAGCGAAGGGATGGCGCGGACATGATACAGGATGTCCTCGCGGATCAGGCCGGAAGGGTCGTAGCCGTTGAACCATTCGCGGGGATAGAAGGACTGGTAATCCTTCCATGCCTGGATGTCCCCGTCGATATAGACGTTCACCACCGCCAGACGGCCCGAAGAGATCAACCCTGGGAGGAAAGGCATGGACTTGAGGTTCTCGATGATATCCTTGCAGGCCTCGCAGCCGGGGTTGGAGAAGAATAGCAGGGTATGGTCGGCATGGATATCATACAAGCGGCGGGTGCGGCCGGCGTTGTCCGTGAAACGGAAGTCGGCGGCCGGCGTGCCGATGGCGTTCATCGCGCACATGCGCGCCGTGAACGCGTAGGCGGGAGCCTGCTCCTGGTCGGTGAGCGGAGACTCCGCAAGCCCCCGGACATAAGGCAGATAAAGGTCCTCGCTGCGGAACGGGGAGTTGGGATCGTAGAGATAGTGCTCGGCAAGCCAGGAAAACACCTCCATGACGTTGGACAGTGAGTCCGCGGCCTGAGCAGCCTCAACCTTCGAGAACAGGGTCGACATCCCTTTCTGCCCACCACTGACGTCCTGGTTCCCAAGGATGGAGACGAATGTCGAGAAGTGCCCCTCGACATCGTCCCTCGACACACCGCAGACGGTCAGCGAATCGCAGCGCATGCCGGATGCGCCGGAAAAGAACCGGTCCCAGTAATGCTCGGTGGCATAGGCCTGCCTGTCCGATGCGTCGGTATACATCGCAGGGATCTGCATGACGGGGAAATCCCGTACGGCTGCGGCCGCCTGGTCGGATGCCCGGCCCTGACGGGGCCCGCATCCGGCTGCCAGCGCGGCCGCTGCCGCAAGTATAAGGAGCCTAAGCTTCATTGTTCTCGACCAGCAGGGCCTCGGACACATTGATGATAAAGTCGCCTATGCGCTCAAGTTCGTTGACGATGTCCATATAGAAGACTCCCATCTCGTACTTGTTGTCATCGATGTGCGAAATCAGCTCCTCGCGGAGACTGTTGCGGTAGCCGTTGATATTGTACTCGGCATCGGAGGCGTTGGTGATGTCCCTGAGGTTCTTGTATCCTATCCTGAGATTGTCGAGCATGGTCTTGTAGGCGACCTCAACATAGTCCATGAGGCGGTTGAGCTTGCGCAGCATGTTGGCATCTAAATGCTTTCCATGGACATGGATGCGACGTATCATGCGGCCGATGGCCTCTCCGGAGTCACCGAGGCTCTCCATTTCACCGATGATCTTGTAGATGCTCTTGATGCGCTCGGTGGACGAACTGGAAAGCTCTCCCTTGGAGACTTCTCCCAGATACTGTGCGATCTCGTATTCGATACTGTCCGTGATGGCTTCGTACTTGACCAGCTTGTCGTTGATCTGCTCGAACTTCTCCGGATCGGGCTCGTTGACGGCCTGGCGGATATAGGCGAAGCCCTTGTAACAGATCTCGCCGAAGTGCACGACCTCCTGCTTGGCCTCATTGAGCGAAAGCTCGGCGGTATTGAGCGGACCGCGGCTGATGTACTTGAGGCGGAACACCTCTTCCTCTCCCTTCGGGGAAGGCACCATCCAAGTGACGATCTTCTCGATCACAGGTACGAACCAGATGAGGATCATGGTGTTGATGATGTTGAAGAGGGAGTGGAGCGTAGCCACGCTGTAAGGCAGGGAGGCCACGAGGGCATGGCGCGTTGTCTCATCCGCAGCACCAAAATCGGTCGTGGCGGGATTGGGGAATCCGAACAGCTCGACTATCGAACCTACCAGCTTCAAGAAAGGATGGAACAAGCAGAACACCCAGCACACGCCGAATACGTTGAACAGCATGTGGGCGCGTGCCGTCCTCTTTGCCGAGACGTTGGCTACGGACGCTGCGATGTTGGAAGTGATGGTGGTACCGATGTTCTCACCGAGGACCATCGCCGCAGCCATCTCGAACGGAATGTAGCCGTTGGCAACGAGGACCATAGTGATGGCCATCGTGGCCGCTGAGGACTGGAGCATGAGCGTCATGATGGCGCCCGTTACCATGAATATCAGGATCGAGCCGATGCCGAAGCCCGTCAGGTGCGACAGGAAGACGCGGACCGGATCGTTGTCCAGAAGCATCGTGGATGTCTCGCGCAAGGTGCTGAGGCCCAGGAAAAGGAAGGCGAAGCCCATCACGAACTCGCCGAAGTTCTTGTTGTTCTTCTTCTTGGATGCGATCAGGAGGTAGCCGAGGAACATCAGCGGCACGGCGATGGCGCCGAGGCTGAAAGATCCGCCGCCGAATGAAAGGGCGAAGATCCAGGCCGTCACCGTAGTACCGATATTGGCACCCATGATGACGCCGATGGCATTGGCCAGGGAAAGCAGACCGGCATTTACGAAACTGACCAGCATCAACGTCGTTGCTGTTGAGGACTGGACGAGGGCCGTGACGACGATACCGGTAAGGACGCGCTTGAACGCTGTTGAAGTCATGGCGGCCATGAAAGACCTCAGCTTGTCACCCGCCATCTTCTGAAGTCCGCCGCTCATGAGGGACATTCCGTACAGGAACATGCCCAGGGAGCCTAACATCGTGCAGACTTGGAGAAACGTACTCATGTGTTATATAACTCTGATTATCGGTACAAATTTACTGATTTTTGTTAGATTTGCCTAACGGATGAAAAGGATCGAAGCCATATTTTTCCTTCTCTTTGCGGCGACAGTCGCAAGGGCGCAGTTCTTCTCTTCCGGGGCCGACCCGGGAGGGGTGAAGTGGCTTTCCATTTCGTCCGATCATTTCCGCCTGATATATCCTGCGGGGAACGATTCGCTGGCACTCCGTTACGGGCTCGCGCTGGAGAGAGCCCTTGAGCCGGTCGGCGGGAGCATAGGCTATGAGCCGAACGCCCGGTACCGCCGGCCGATGCCCGTCATCCTCCACTCCTACACGGCCAAGGCCAACGGGTCCGTGGTATGGGCGCCGCGGAGGATGGACCTGTTCACGCGGCCGCAGTCGCTGGCACCCGAACCGTTGGACTGGATTACCGAGCTCGCCGTGCATGAGTCGCGGCATGTGGCACAAATGCAGTTCGCGCGTGGCCGGGGCTTCGGGGTTTTCAATGTCCTGGGGGGCGAGTTGTTCACTGGCGCCATGGCGGCTTTGTATCCCGGGCCGGCACTGCTCGAGGGCGACGCTGTCGCAGCCGAGACCGGGCTGACATCGGCCGGCCGGGGACGTTCGTCGGATTTCCTGGAATACTACCGGGTAAGTTTCGCGGCCGGGGATTACAGGAACTGGTACCGCTGGCGCTGGGGATCGCAGAAGCTGTACACCCCGGACCATTACCGGGCTGGATACCTGCTCGTCGCCGGGACGAGGTCCCTGTACGATGACCCCTTGTTCACCAAGCGCTATTATGGGAATATCGTGGAACCCTGGTGGCCTTTCCCGTTCTTCGTACTGCAGCAGACGCTTCGGCAGGCTTCGGGAAAGGGTCTCAAGGGGACTTGGACGGAGATAGCGGCCGCACAGCAAGCCCTCTGGGCTGCGGACGAGGCCGCGCGCGGGCCGTTCGGGACACCCTTGCAGATCACAAGGCAGGGGCGGCTTTTCACTGAATACTACAGCCCGGAAACGGCCGGGGATGACCTGTATGCCATCCGCCAGGGGCTGGCCTCGGCGCCACGACTGGTCCGGGTGCTTCCGGACGGCCGGAGTCCGTCCGTCCGCTATTTCTCTCCGAACACGAGCGCGCTGCGCTATTCGGAGGGCCTGGACCGTCTGTTCTGGAGCGAGATCACGCCGGACCCCAGATGGTCGCTCAAGTCTGACTCGCATGTATTCTACCTTGAGCCCGGCAGCCGCCGGGTACATAAGCTTGCTGCCGAAGGCAGCCTGGCCAACCCCGCCCCGGCCCCGTCAGGGACGGAGGTGGCCGTGACGGAGTATACCGTCCAGGGCGGGTCCGCCGTCCGCGTCATAGACGGGACGGACGGCAGGACGCTCAGGCGCCATGCGGCGCCGGATGGCCTCCAGGTCGTGGAAACTGCCTGGCTGGACGGACGGCTGGTCGCCAGCGCCATCTCCGACGAAGGCTTCGGATTGTATGATGTCGTGGAAGGATTCAAGCCTCTTACGGAACCGTTCCATTACAGTATCAAGCAGTTGCGGTCCGTGCCGGACGGCGTACAGTTCGTCAGCGACCGAAATGGCGTGAACGAACTGTACCGTCTCAGCCCCGACGGCTCGGTCGTACGGCTCACCAACAACCGCTTCGGAGCCTCCGACTTCCTGCCTTCCGGCGACAGTCTGGTATTCGCCGCTCTCACGCCCGAAGGCCGCATGCTGTACCGCGAGGCGACATCTGTACCACTCGCTACCGGCAATGCCTCATGGCCCTTTGCCGAGAGCCTCTCCGGGCAGGAAGCCACCATCACGGGCACCGCTGCCAACGATGAGACCGCCTTCTCAGATCCTAAGCCTTACCGCAAACTCCCCCATCTGCTCCGGTTGCATTCATGGGCGCCTGTATTCATCGACTACGACGCGGTCGCGAATACCAGTTTTGAGACCCTGTCTTCGACCGCAGATCTCGGGGCAACATTATTCTTCCAGAACGACCTGGGCACGGCAAGTGCCGTAGCGGGCTATTCTGCGAGGCGGGAAATCGTCGATTACACGCCGCAGTGGGATCATTCCTTCCACGGGAAGTTCACGTACACCGGCCTGTACCCGGTCATCGAACTCAGCGCTGACATCGGAGGAGGCTATGCCCGCAGATACCTCTGCAACAGCATCCTGCATGGCGACCGTAAGACGCTTTCCCTTGCCGGGAAGTATACTGATACTCCCAGCTTCAAGACGAAAGCATCTGTCTATGTTCCGTTGGATTTCTCCCGGGCCGGATGGTATAGGGGCCTTGTCCCGCGTTTGGACTTGACTTATACCAACGACCTCGTCCACACGGCCGAGATCTACCAGAAGCTGATCAGCAAGATCGGCGACGAGCCGGGCATAGCCAGGGCCCCTTCTGGAGTAGGGCCAGGGCGCTGCGTGCCACTGCTGCGCGCCACAGGCCTCGTACGTGGCTACGTGATGCTCGGACGCACCCGCTCGGCCATCTATCCCCGCTGGGGAATCGGGGCCGAGACCGGAGTCAGCATGCGTCCCGGAGCCATGGAGATGTTCGCCCCATCGGCCTATGCGTACCTGTACGGATACGTCCCGGGGTTCTTGGACACGCACGGGACGAAGATCACGGCCACATATCAGACACGCTTCGACGGCCGGTTCCAGGACGGCTTAGTCAGCATCCTCCCGAGGGGAATGGGTAACGTCTCCGGACTCCAGTCCTTCCTCCTTACCCGTCATATCTCACAGGCCAACTTAACCCTTGACTACGCCATGCCACTCCTTCCGCTTGACTGGGCCGGACTCGGTCCCATGGCATATGTCAGGAACTTCGAGCTGACGCTCCACGCCGACGGATGTTTCCTCCTGAAACCCTCCGAGCGGCTCGGGATCACTTCCGGCACTTTCCTGTACAGCGCCGGCGCCGACCTGGCCGTGCGTCTTGGCAACCTCCTGTGGATCCCTTACGCCACCCGTCTCGGTGTCTCGTACAACTACAACGGCGGAACGCTCATGGCCGAACTTGTCGACCGCGGCTACAATATCCCCATCCATCGCTTCAGTCTCGTCTTCACCGTCGACATCCCTTAACCCCCACAGGGAGAAAAGGGCGTGTTTTATAAATGGATGATTATTAGGATTATAATCGGTCTGTTACAAATCACGCTGGCGGTTGGTCGTTTCGCCGCGGGCCACGTAGAGGATTACTGCGCACGGTTCCAGGGCTCGGCGGCCTTTTCGCAGAGCTTGAGGAAGTGGGCCTTGAGCTCCGGCCACCTGTAATAAGGTCCGGACACCGGCTCGATGCCGGGGATCTTCACTTCCTTCTCATTGTAGAGGACCTTGGTCAGGACCTCACCCTTCTTGTTGCGGTAGAAGATCATCTGGCAGTTGGCGGCCATGCCGATCTGGAAGAAGGAATACCAGCCCATATTGTGGGCCTGCTGGTACGGCATGATACGATGCTGCGGGTCGTCAACGCCCATCAGGGCGAAGAGGGGCAGAAGGGAGGTGTCGTGACCGAAACGCAGGTCGGCGGCACGGTGGCTGCCGGGCTTGATGGCGGCGTCCGCCTTATCGATGAAATCCTGAAGGAGCGGACGGATGGCATAGCGGATGACGTCGCCGTTCTCGACGGAGCCGCCCCACATGCGGTAGATATTGTCATTGCCGCTGGCCCAGAAATAGACCAGCTCCTGGGGGGTGAAATACTTCCTGTAGATGTCGACGCCGAGGAAGTCGATGACCTGGCAGAGACCTCCGGCGGTATAGATCGCGCGGACGAAGCTCTCGGGGTTGCCGAGGGCGGCGAGGGCAGCGTCATAATCCTTGAACAGAGGGGTCAGGAAGCGCTTGAAATCATAGCCGGGAGTGCCCGAAGCGGGAGTATACGCACGGGGCGCTGCAGAAGCGGTCGAGGGGCGGAAGCCGGCCGGCATAGCCGGGCGCTCCCTGGGCGCCTCGCCGGGCCTGCGGACGCTGAGGCTGGGGTTGATATAGGACATGAACCTTTCCGCGCTGGTGAATGAGAAATCGTGGTCGGGGCATTTCACCGTCAGGCTGTTGGTGAAGTTGCACATACTGACGATGCAACGGAAATTGGTGCTGGAGAAGCTGTTGATCTCCATGCGGTCCTTGTCCTTGAACACCGGAGTGAAGCGCTCATACATCCTCTGGGCAAGCAGTTTGTGCTCGCGCGCACCGCGGGGGGTAAGGGAACCTTCCATGCCCTTGTGGGCCTCCACAACGGCATTGACGTCGGAATAGAGAGCCTTCCCGGCATCGGTAAGGAGGTTCAGGGAGTCAAGGTATGCGAAGCCCTCAAGTGCGGCGCGGGCAAAGGTGGAGTTCTGCTCGTAACGGGAGCCGTGGCGTCCGTAATGTGAGATATAGAACGGCTTGAAACCCTTCGGGGCCTTGGTGTCGACAATTGGGTCGAACTCGTAGGAGTGCATGTTGTTGGCTGCCCTGTCGGGGTTTTCGGTGAAGAGTCTCACGGCGTCTTCCTGGGCGCCGAGGCTGAGGCAGAGGGCCATCAGCAATGAGGTAAGGAATAGTTTTTTCATATCGTTGAACTCTAATGATGATTATCTCAGGAATCGCACCACGAAGGCCGCGTTCACCCGGGCGAAGCCTGCAGCCGCGGCCGCCATCCCGGGGTTGCGTTTAAGTATCCCCCGGCAATCCTCATAGACGTTGAATCCGACCGCCACCATCTGCATCTGTCCGTCGAGAGGGTACGCAAAGGTCATCTCATTGTCCGCACCGTCCAACTTCAGGAAACGGAACGCTGCGTGCAGAATAACCTCCGCACTGTCCTTGCGGCTCTCCGCCACTTCGATACGGCTTACGTACTTGGCCATTTCCATTACCACGTCGTCAAGTCCCGCGTCGAAGATCTTGACTTTCTCTATCAGCGACCCGGGGTCGTCCACGAAGCGCGCGGTATAGCCGTCCATCTCCTCCAGACCGCCATAGGCCTCGCGGACCTTCCTTTCCAGGTCTTCCGAGCCACCGGTCAGCCAGACCATCAGCCGCTCCGAAGGATCGTGGTACAGGGTCTGGCTGCGCACGAGGTTGCGCGCCCCGCAATGCGGGCACTCCCATACAAACAGCGAACCGTCGAGCACCCGGGCTTTCAGCTCGGGCGTCTCGGAGACGTTGATGCTGTCGTATGTCGTGACGGAATTCCGTGCGCCGCAACGGCTGCAGGAGACCTCTGTCTGCGATGTCATCGGGTGTTTTATTATGCAGTTTGGACAAAAATAAGAAAAAATACCCTATTTTTGTAAAACCAGACTATACTAAAACCTCATAAAATGAAAGAAAATTGGAAATCTGATGACTGGATGGCCTGTTGGATAGGCTTCATCATCATTCTCATCGGCGCGGTCGCCGTCCTGACCGGCTGGTTCGATTTCTCTGCCCTCAAGTTCGGAACCTGGACCCTCGGCGAGAAAGCCGCCACGGCTTCAAGCCTCTGGAGCCAGTTCACCTGGAAGTTCCTGGGCAAGCTTGCGCTCACCGTCATCGTGCTCCTGGCGCTGTTCGCCGGTGCCGTCAAGATTCAGGGAGGAGACCTCAAGAAGTACATCCCAGCCTTCCTGATGCTCTTCTTCCTGGCCATCATCGTCCGCCTCATCAGTGCGGAGTTCACCCTCAACCGCTATCTCGAGTGGGCATTCTGGGCACTCATCGTCGGTCTGCTCGTGTCCAACACCGTCGGGGTTCCCGACTGGCTCAAACCCGCCGTGCGCACTGAGTTCTACATCAAGGTCGGACTCGTGATCATGGGCTTCTCTGTGCTCTTCAGCAACATCGCCAAGTTCGGCCTCTACGGCCTCGGCATCGCCTGGATCGTCACCCCTATCGTCATCATCTTCATGTGGTGGTTCGGCACCAAGGTGCTCAAGCTTGACAACAAGCCTCTCGTCATGACGCTCGCAGCAGCGACCTCGGTCTGCGGTACTTCCGCAGCCATCGCGACCGGCGCCGCCGCCAAGTGCAAGAAGGACGACCTCTCCATCGCCATTTCCATCTCGATCATATTCACCATCCTGATGATGGTGTTCGAGCCCATGATCATCCGCGCCTGCGGCATGAGCCAGCTCATGGGCGGCGCACTCATCGGCGGTACGGTCGACTCGACCGGCGCCGTGGTGCTCGCCGGCAACGCCCTCGGCCCAGAGGCCGAGCAGGCCGCCGTGCTCGTCAAGAGCATCCAGAACATCCTTATCGGCTTCATCGCCTTCTTCGTGGCCATCTTCTTCGCCACCCGCGTGGAGAACAGCGGTGCACAGAAAGTCGGCGCCGGCGAGATCTGGAAGCGTTTCCCGAAGTTCATCATCGGTTTCTTCGTGGCTTCCCTGCTGGCTTCCTTCCTGTTCCAGCCTGTCTTCGGCGGAGACCAGGTGAGCGCCATCAACAAGGTCCTCGACCAGTACAAGAACTGGTGCTTCGTCCTTGCTTTCACCAGCATCGGCCTCGACACCAACTTCAAGGAGATCGTCAAGCAGATGCAGGGCGGCAAGGTCCTGTGGCTCTATATCATCGGCCAGGTCTTCAACATCGCTCTGACGCTCTTCGCCGTGTGGTTCCTGCTCAGCGGCGTTGTGTTCAAGGTTCCCGTGCTTGACCTGTTCAAGTAGTGGGTCCAAAAGGAAAAAAGATATTCAAAATAGCCACGGCGTGCGTCGCCGTGGCTGTTTTGATTGTTGCAATCGTCATCATGGTCCGGGGAGCGGGGCTCTCCAAGGACTTGGATTTCGGAGCGGGGGCCTACTATTATGCCGACATCCCCGACTTCGAGAAATACGTCGGCGGGGAGAGCAACCCCACTTCCATCCCTTACATTGTCTATGTCGTCCTTTTCCTCGCCTGGGGCGCGCTCATGTACGCCCTCTGGAAATGGATCGACCGGCACTAAGGGCTATTTCTTCTGCGTCACGATTATGACGCCGCCCGAAGGGTTGATGTCGCCCTTGTATTTGCCCTGGTCCTTCAAGTCCTGAAGATACTTGGCGGCGGAGTCGCCCTTCATCACTTCCATAGACTTGATGTTCTTGGGGTCTAGTTTCTTGAATTCGTCTGCCGTGATGTGCCGGCCGTCCACGATATAAACGATGTCGTTCTCGGACATAGACGGATTTGTCGTCCTCACCCGTATCATCGGTTGGTCCTTGTCTCCGACGGAAACGACGGTTCCATTGTTAAAATCTGGATCCATCAAGACAACGGCGGGCATTTGGGCTTCTCCCGCGTTTGTCGTGATAAAGTGTACCCTGATCGGTGTTCCTCCGACGTTTTCCCGTCGGATGACGTAAGAGTTGACAGTCTTGCCGGCAAGCTGGGAGCCGTTGAAGTTCTCAATCCTGACGTTGTCTATCAGATAAAGGTCGAGCGTGTCCGCAGGAGCAGGAACCGGCGCGGCATTCAAGGCCAGCGCGCAAATGGTGGAAAGGATAATGCTTGTCATAAGTTTTGTTGTTTTTATTCGGTTGAAGCCAGGGAAAGGGTACCGGTATCCCCGTCCTTGGACATGATGAATGGCAGCTTGCTTCCGTCCTTGAGCTGGACGGTCACCAGGAAATTGGCCCCGGAGGGTACGGCGGTGACGGACTCTATGTCGCCGAGGCCGAGGTTCGCTATCGTATTGAGGCTCTCGGCGACCTCCAGCGGGGTGAGGTTCGGGGCCGGCTGCGCAGTGGGGCGCAGGAGGAGGAAGAGCGCGAGCGCGGCAGCCGCGGCGGCGCAGCTCCAAAGGAGCAGCCGCCGGCGCGGCGCGGAGCGCGCAGGGCGCGCGGCGAACTCCCGTTCGCCCGCCGCCAGCAGCGCCTCCGGGTGCTCGGCCAGCACGAGCCGCGCCACGGCGACCTCGTCGCCGTCAGGCTCGTGCTCCGCGAAATACTCCGCCAGGAGCATTTCCTCGCGGGCGTCCGTCTCCGCATCGAGGTAGCGGGCGACAAGTCCGCTCCTGAAGTCTTTATCTGTCAAGTCGTACATGGCTATATGTCCTTTTTCAATTGTTCAAGCATCTTGCGCCGGGCCGACGAGATCGTCGTCTTGACGCTGTCCTTGGGTTTACCTGTAATGGAGGCGATCTCGTCAAGAGACAGGCCGTCGGCATTCCTCAGGTTCAGGCAGGTACGCTCCGTGTCGGTCAGGCCGGCAAACATGCGGCGCCGGATCTCGACGAAGTCGGACAGGTCCGTCGCCGCCGTAGCAGGGGCGCCGCCCTCGTAGGCATCGCCCCGCAGGGGCTGCTGCCTCACCTTGCGGCGCCTGTAGTGCGCCACGCAGGTACTCTTCGTTATCTTCACGGCCAGCGCCTCGGCGTCCCTCACCGGGTATCCGCTGTCGGACAGGCCCCAGAGGGCCGTCAACGCCTCCTGCACGACATCCTCGGCGTCTTCGTCGTCCACCCGGCCGAAACGGCCGAACGACCTCGCCACCGCGAGCAACTTCGCGCGGACCCTCTCCGAGAATATGTCGAATTCCTGCCTGGTCATTTCTTTCGTTTCTACTTACTGGTAGCAAACCTTCCCTAAAAGTAAAACAAAAAACCGCCAATTCCTACCCGGAACCGGCGGTTTTCCGTCTGCGACTCGCTCAAATCTCAAATCCTCGGCTTCTGGATGATACGGATGACCAGGGAGATGAAATAGACGATGAGTCCGTAGAAAAAAGGAATCATCAAGACCTTGAGCCCACCGCAGAGGACGGAGGTAGGGACGTCACCGAATCTCTGTAGTGCATCGAATACCTGTAACAACCCCAAAAGGCTTCCGAAAGCGGAAACCACCAGGGCGCCGATACCGATCTCCTTGACCCAGCGGGGAGCCTTCCACGCGGCGAGGAAAAGCAGGATAAGGAAGACGGAGATGATGATCATAAACCCAAGACCGCCTTCTACGAACAGTTGGCCGATAGACACGCGCGCCTTCTCAATGGTCTCCGGATGTGTTACACCCAGGGAATCCACAACATAATATACCTCTTCTTTCATGACTATTTGTTATTTTTTGGTTCGACACAAAGTTACGGCAACTCTGCCGAATTCTCCAAAGTTGAAACCTTCTCCAGGCGTGTCAAAACCCACTGTAGGTCATTTTGCCTTGCAGACCCTGCTGAATTTGTCTATTTTTGTATTGGAATGAAGACATTCGGACGCATCGCATATTGGCTGGTGGCTATCGTCATTCTCTCCGCCATCCTCGTCAGTCTGGACTATACCGCGGTCCAGGCCGTCCTCGTTTCGTTGCTCTTCTGCCCCTGCGCGCTCGCGCTGGAGTTCTTCATGCCCCGGGCCAGGAAACCGATGGACAAGGTCTACCTGTCACTGGCTGTCCTCGTGTCGGTTGTCCTGTTGATCATAGTCTTGCACTATTGCGTCTGGTACGAGATCACTTCTGACAGATATGTCGAAAACCGGAAGGACATTCCGCCCATGCTGATCAACCCCGCATTCTTGGGACTGATCCTGACGGCGCTTTCATTCGGCGATTTCCTGTGGGCGAAGTGGCTGTCCAGGCGTTTCAAGGAAGAGGACCGCACCGTCACATTCTTTTCCGACCGCCAGAGCGTTACGCTCAAGGTTGCTGACATCGCATACATCGAGTCAAACGACACGGAAGTCCGCATCGTCACCCAGACCGGGGAGTCATTCCGCAACAAGACGGGTATCACCCAATGGGAGAATCTCCTGGGAGACGGTTTCTTCAGGATCCATCGTTCCTATCTGGTCAATCTCGCTTCCTCACACCTGGCCTCCGCCGACACGGTAACGGTCGGAGAAACCCGGCTCCCGGTTTCGCGAAAGTATAAAGAATCCGTCTTGTCGGCTCTGGACAAGACGGAAAAACAGGACTTATTGCCGTGACCTGGCCGTTACGGAGATGACACCGCGGCCGTCGGTTTCGCCTTCATATTTCCCTTCTTCCTTGAGGGCCTTGAGGAACTCGGCCGCCGAACGACCCCTCATTTCTTCAAGACCGGCGATATCCTTGACATCCAAGGCCTTGAACTCCTCTTCGCTGACAACTGTTCCGTTGACGACGAAGACCGAATTCTCCATATCTATCTCATCGAAGAAGGATGCAAGCTCGGAAGAAAACCCTGAAGAGGTATTGGTCGTGGTGATGTTGACGGTATTCCCCATCGGGACGGTTTTGATCGTGTGCGTACGGACTGTTTTCGAACCGACATCGGTCAAGGTGATGTCATAGGCCGAGATGGTCTTGCCGTTCAGTTGGGAGCCTTTGAAGTCTTTCACTTCGACATTGTCGATTATGAACACGTTCGTGGTGTCCGCGTTGGCTGGAACGGCAGCCGTGCCCAGTGCGACGGCACAGATGGTGGAGAGGATGATACTTGCCATAATCTGTCGTGTTTTAATTCTTGGACTTGGTCGTCACGATAACGACTCCGCGGCCGTCGGTTTCGCCGTCATATCCCTTGTTCCTCTTGAGGGACCGCAGGTATTCCGCCGCCTCCGCACCTGTCAAGGACTTTACATCAGCAATGTCCTCGATGTCCAGAAAGTTGAACGTCTGCCGGCTGACCCTCGCACCGTTAAGGAAGAATACAGCATTCTCCAAATCTTCCGGAGCCATAGGGACGAGTCCCGTAAAGCCGGATGAAAGCCCCCTTGTGGCAACTGCGGCAGAGTTCCCGGAAAGAACGGTTTTGATTATGTGCCTGCGCACAACATTCTGCCCCTCGTTTGTCAAATTGATATTGTAGGTCGAGATGGTCTTACCGAGCAGCTGGGAACCATTGAAGTCATTGACATCGACATAGTCGATCACATAGACGTCAATTGTGTCCATCTGGACGGAAGGGGATGCCGCGCCCAATGCTACGGCACAGATGGTGGAAAGTAAAACGCTTGTCATACCCTTTTCATTTACAGTTTCCGGGCGCCGTCGGAGATGACGACGTCGTAGACCTTCGGCGCGTGGCCGAACTTCGCCGTGAACTGCTCGACGGCGGCGTCCACGAAGGGCTGGTAGAGCTCCTTCTTCACGAGGTTGATGGTGCAACCGCCGAAGCCGCCGCCCATGACACGGGAGCCGGTGACGTCCATCTTGCGTGCGAGTTTGTTGAGGAAGTCAAGTTCCTCACAGCTGACCTCGTAAAGCTTGCTCATGCCGAAATGCGTCTGGTACATCATCTCGCCGGCGGTCTCGTAGTCGCCGCGCTCGAGGGCGTCGCAGACGTCCAGCACGCGCTGGACCTCTCCGATGACGTACTCCGCGCGGAGGAAATCCTCCTCCGGGATCTCCGCGCGGACCTCCTCGAGCCAGACGCGCTTGGCGTCGGAGAGGAACTCCACGTCGGGATGGTTCTTGCGGATGGCGGCCGCGGCATTTTCGCAGGAAGCTCTGCGCTTGTTGTAGGCCGACGAGGCGAGCTCGTGCTTGACGCATGAGTCAAGCAGCACGAGCTTATAGCCGGCGGCCTCTGGATCAAAGGGGAAATACTTGTATTCCAGGGTTTTGCAATTGAGACGTATGAGACATCCGGCTTTGCCGAAGCAGGAAGCGAACTGGTCCATGATACCGCAGTTGACGCCGCAGTAGTTGTGCTCTGTGGACTGGCCGATCTTGGCGAGCTCGAACTTGTCGATGCCGTTGGCGTTCAGTTCGTTGATGGCAAAGGCGAAGGTGCTCTCGAGGGCGGCCGAAGAGGAGAGGCCGGCACCGAGCGGTACGTCGCCGGCGAAGACCGTGTCGAAGCCGGCGACTTTGCCGCCGCGCTTGGCCGTCTCGCGGCAAACTCCGAATATGTAGCGGGCCCAGGCCTGCTCCGGTTTGTCCTCTTCCTTCAGGCCGAACTCGACGAACTCATCATAATC
This sequence comes from uncultured Bacteroidales bacterium, assembly GCA_900319185.1. Taxonomy (GTDB): domain Bacteria; phylum Bacteroidota; class Bacteroidia; order Bacteroidales; family UBA932; genus Cryptobacteroides. The sequence goes on along the minus strand of ONNK01000003.1, from coordinate 6,002 downwards.
GAGGGAATATGCCTTGACCTTGTCTGTCCCGTTGAGGGCTATCTCCGCCATGATACCCTTGTCGATGGCACCGGGGAAGACATAGCCTCCGTTGTAGTCAGTGTGCTCACCGATGAGATTGATACGTCCTGCCGACGCGAACACCTCTCCGTCGCGTCCGTAAAGGGTGCGGAACTTTTCCTGGATTCTTTCTTTCATTGCCATGGTTATAGTATTTTGTATTATTCCATTATGCATTTTGACAAATTTACGAAAAGAAAGCATATCTTCCGCCCCCTCCTCCCCTTTTTTCTCCTATCCTTTCTCTTCTCGTTATGTCCTAGTCCTCATTTCCCCACAGAACATGCTTTGAATTGGAATTCAATCTGTGCTTCTTTTTCTGATTGCTTTCTTGTTTCTGTGCACAGATTGTCTCCTGTTTTCCCCATCCTCTGTGTTTTTGGGTCTATCTGTACAAGTCTTTCGTTTTCTGACTTTGTTTTTACGTTCAGATTATCACGAGGCATCGTCGTATTTGTTTTGTGCTACAGTGAAAATGCCTGTAAAGGCTGTTTGCCAGTTCTGTTTTTTCCTGTCGGCTTATCTGATATATTGTTCGAGGGGGCTTTCTGGAAGTTAATTCTCCGTCGATGATTCCGCACAGGCGAATATCCGTCATCTCTGAGGATCCGAAACGCGACTTCTCATTCCTCAACATCCCGAAAAGGCTGTCATCCTTTGCCTTCTCTTGTGACAACATCGCCGATTCGATCGTCTCCAGCGTTACAGGAGGAAGGGGGATAGGGTCCATCTCCTGCTCCTTTATCCAATCCTCTCCGCTTTTTCTGGCCAGCATATAATTGAACGCCTGCGGGGTTGCATATAACCCTTCCACCATCGCGGTCTCTATCACAGACTCTCGCAGAAAAACTCCTTCCACCCCCATCTTCCAGGACGGATCGTATTCTGCTCTACGCGGCAGTGCCTGCCGTATCTGCTCTGGTGTGAGAAGTCGTGGGTGGACATCCTTTCCGAGTTCCTCCCTGAAGTAGGCGTTGGCAGAACAATATGGATATGCGAACGGAGTTTGGCAAATCCCATGATGGACAGGATTCTTCAGTACATAGGAAAGGGCGGTGATCTGATGGCGGATACCGTCTATATCCTGAACGAAGAATCCCCTCTCGCCAAGGGGACCGGAACGTCCGTATTTCTGATTGAAATACATCGTATATGATATTCTGTGTATGCGCATGAGTTCTCGGGGGCAAGATGTAATATAGACTCCATGGTGGTGTGTCGAAATGAATGCCTCGGCAAGGCAGAGACTGCCAGTCTTGTACAATGCGGAACACAGGGAGTTGAAAGCGTAATCCATATCTTCCTTGTTCCTAAACATCACTTCATCGTGAGAAGTGTAACAAATGTGTGTCAAAGTTTTCATGTCCCTGTTGATATTTCTATCTGTACATCCTGGCGTCTTTGATGCTGTATTTCTTGTACAGATGGTCTTAAATCTATTGGTTTTAAGTCTATTCCATGTGTATCTGTACAAGAAACGGCTTCCGCATGAGATGTAGTTGTACAGATGGGGTGAAAACAACCGGTTTATTAGGGAAAGGCGATACGGACAAGGATCGGCCGGTGGTCGCTGACGCCGCCGAGGTAGCGGGGGCCGGAATAGGTGCGGAGGGGCTTTTCGCCGGAGTGGGCGGCATCGCGTTCCGTCAGGAACGGAGGTTCCAGGACGGAGAATGAAGCAGCATCCGCCAGGGCCGGCGACACGAAACACAGGTCTATAAGCTGCCATTCGCCGTTGAAACGGATGCTACCTGTCGTTTTTTCCGAGGAGGGTCCCACCGGCTCTCGTCTGCTAGTGCCCCTTGCTGGGGGCGCGGACCCGTTCCGGGTAAATGTTCGCCCGGTGGGACCCTCCTCGGAAAACAGCCCTTCATCCCGAACCATCGACGGGGAAGCCATCCATTTTGTCTGGCGGCAAAGGGAGAAGGCGGGCGCTAGGCGGGCGAAAAGGGGGTTGTCCGGGGTGTCGTTGAAGTCGCCAACTGCGACGATACGGGCCCAGCCAGCGGCGGCTAGGGAGTCGCCCAGGGCCCGCAAGCGGGCCACGGCGACCTCGCGCCGCCAGTCAGTCTCCCCACCCAGCTTGGACGGATGATGGTTCACCAGCACAGCGAGGCTGTCCCCAGCCGCAGTCACGAACTGCGCCAGCAGGATGTCCCTGGTCCGCAGGCTCGCCACAAGCCCCTCTCCCACCGCGTCGTCTCCCCATGCGGCATCCCCTGCCACGTGCGCGCCGACCCGGCAGGGCTTTGCGCTCACCAGCGTGAGCCGCGATGCCCTGTACAACAGCGCGCAATCGATTCCCCTTGGGTCCGGAGAGTCGAAGTGCACTATCTCATAGTCCAGCTTCCGCAGCGCCGTCTTCGACACGACCTGTGTCAACACAAACCGGTTCTCCACCTCCGCCACACCCACCGCATCCGGCATGCCGGCCCACAGGATCGTCTTCGCCACCGCGTGGCATTTCCGGTAAAACCTTGCTTTCGTCCATCTCCTCGCCCCAGTTGCCGAAAACTCCGCGTCCGACTCCCCCGTCCCGTCGTCCTTGAAATCAAAGAAATTCTCCAGATTCCAGAACATCACAGTGGTACCGGTGCCTTTCTCCCCTGCCGCCATGGCTCCTACCCACCATGTAGTCGCCGTCATCAAGCCAAAACACACCGCCACCACTCTTCTATTTCTCCTTGCTCTCTTTATCTTATTCCTCTCCATCCGTTATTATGTATATTGCCGACAAGTCTTGTAATGTAGCAAGGGGGCTGGGAGCAAAAATAGGAGAAGGATTCGTATTAATCCTACAAATTCGTACCTTTGTGCAACAAAAGAATGAATTTGTATGTCACTGAAATGCGGTATAGTCGGTCTGCCGAACGTCGGTAAATCCACCCTCTTCAACTGTATAAGCTCCGGAAAGGCCCAGAGCGCCAATTTCCCTTTCTGTACCATTGAGCCGAACCTCGGCTCCACCAACGTGCCGGACAAGCGGCTGGAGGCCCTGTCGGACCTCTGCCAGCCGAAGCGCACCATCCCGGCCACGGTCGACATAGTCGACATCGCCGGCCTGGTGAAGGGTGCCAGCAAGGGCGAGGGTCTCGGTAACCAGTTCCTGGCCAACATACGCGAGACCGATGCCATCCTGCACGTACTCCGCTGCTTTGATGATGGCAACATCGTCCATGTGGACGGCAGCGTAGACCCGGTCCGCGACAAGGAAGTCGTGGACGCAGAGTTGCAAATCAAGGACCTTGAGACGGTTGAAACCCGTCTCGCAAAGGTCCAGAAGCAGGCAAAAATGGGTTCTGACAAGGAGGCCAAGAAACTCGCCGACCTGCTGGAGCGCTACCGCACGGCGCTGCTCGAGGGCAAGTCCTGCCGCACCGTCATTCCGGTCAACGAAGAAGAGGAGGCCCTGGCCAAAGACCTCTACCTCCTCACCAACAAACCGGTGATGTATGTCTGTAATGTTGACGAGGCATCGGCCGCGTCCGGCAACGCTTATGTGGATGCCGTCCGCGAAGCCGTCAAGGACGAAAATGCCGAAATCCTGGTCATCGCGGCCAAGACTGAGTCCGAGATCGCAGAGATCGAGGACTATGACGACCGCCAGATGTTCCTGGAAGAGCTCGGCCTGGAAGAGTCCGGCGTCGTCCGCCTGATCCAGGGCGCGTACCGCCTGCTCGGCCTGCAGACCTTCTTCACGGCCGGTGCCGACGAGTGCCGCGCCTGGACCATACGCAAAGGCGATAAAGCCCCTCGCGCCGCCGGTGTCATACATTCCGACTTTGAGAGGGGCTTCATCCGTGCCGAAGTCATCAAATACGATGACTATATGACTTACAAGACCGAGGCGGCCGTCCGCGCCGCGGGCAAGATGGGTATCGAAGGGAAGGATTATGTCGTCCAGGACGGCGACATAATGCACTTCTTGTTCAACGTCTAGTTCTGGAGCTGGCCGAGGACCTCGAAGAGGGCCCTGCCGTCTACCACCACGGTGCGATACACCGTGTCATCCACCTTGTAATACTCGTCACCGTCGAGTACGATGATCTCGTAATCGTCAGGGAGCTCTGCGATCAGGGCGCCTGCCGGAGGAACTATGGTCTGGTACTGTCCGTTGGCGCCTTCGATGAAGAAGATGCCGTCGTCATAGTAGTACTGCTGGTTCGCGTTTGCGAAGCTCTGGAACAGGCCGAGACGGGCTGCGAGATTGTAGGATGCTTCGGCGGCGAGGTTGCCGGAGGCGATGGCAGCGTTCTGGGCCGCGATCGTGGCGTTGTTCTCAGCGATGATCTCGTTCTGCTCCGCGATGGTGCGGTAGTTCTCGTTAGCTATCCTGTAGCTGCGGCGTACAGTATTGTAGTACGCGAAGTCAATGAGGATAAGGTCAAGATTGTACAGCGCACGGTCGAAATAGATGCCGAACGGAGGCCTGCAGACATAGTAGCAGTCATTCCACCAACGGTAGTAAATGCCGTCACAGATGTAGTAATCAATGCCCCAGTAAGGCCTTACGATGTAATGAGCAGGCAGGACGCGGACCCTGTATCCGAAGAAGTGGGGACCCCTGTGATAGAACAGGGTGGGACGCCCGTGCTCGATGAAGTCGCGCTCACGAGGGTGGATGCGCGGGCCGTTGTCGCGCGGCGGCTGGGAGGCGCGGATGTTTCCGCGCGTGCCGACGCGTGCCCCGGCGCGGTCACCGGCTGCGCCCTGCGGGCGGGCCGGGGTGACGGTCCTGGCGGGCCGTCCTGCGGCCGAGCTGCTGGAGCGCGACTGGCCGGCTGCAGACCTTCCGTTGACGGAAGCACGGCCGTTGCTGCCGGAGCGGTTGACCGTTCCATTGGAACGCGACTGGCCGGAAGTCGAGCGGCCGACGTTCGATGACGAACGGCCTGCGCTCGAGGATGAGCGGGATGCAGTGCTGCCGGACGAGCGCCTGTTCTGCGTGCTCACCGAAGGACGGGAGGCGCTGGAACGAGCCGTACTCGAAGACGAGCGCGATACGCTCGATGAAGAGCGTCCGGTGCTCGAGGAGGAGCGGGACGCGGTGCTGCCGGAGGAGCGCCTATTCTGCGTGCTCACCGAAGGGCGGGAAGCCGAGCTGCTGGAGCGGGAAGCGCTCGTGGACGGGCGCGATACGCTCGCAGACGAACGGCTGCTGCTGGAGCGGCCGACACTGGCTGAAGAGCGCGATCCGCCTCCTGACGGTCTGGAAACACTTGAAGAAGAACGGCTGGAGCCGCCACCGTATGAAGAACGTCCGGCACTCGAAGCCGAGGACCGGGAAGCGGAACCCGCAGAAGACGATCCGCGGCTGACGGAGGAAGACGCCGAACGGCCGCCTCCGCCCCTTGACTGAGCATATGACTGCTCAGGCGCCATGACCAGGGCGGCGGCAATGGCCGCGACCCAAGCGATTCTGAAGATTCTTTTCATATTCTTGTCCGTTAAGTAAACATGTTTTACCAATAGACGGGACAAGGGGTGTTTTGTTAAAAAAAGATGCACCTCCCGCAAGGGAGATGCATCCTTCATGTCCGGATAACCGGTATGATACTAGAAGAAACGAGCCCTGTTGTCCTTCACGTCTGCGTCATCCATCATGACGGACATGAGCATCTGGGAGTTGTACTGGTTCTTCTGCTGCTCGTAACGGGCGGCATCGTCCTCGGTGTAGAACGAACCGGTGTCGTGGCCCTTGACCTCATAGACATAGACTCCGATGAGGCCGGCGACGGGGCCGCTGAGGACTCCGACGGGAGCGTTGACGAGAGCGCCTACGAACTTAGGGTCGAGAGCGCTGGAGCCGAGAGTGGCGAAGGTGACGCCGCTCTGGCTGCTGACGGTGGTGCCAAGGGCGTCGGCGACGGCCTGAAGGTCGGTAAGACCCTTGATCTTCTCTGCGACCTCCTGGGCCTTCTTCTCGCCGAGTTTGTTGTTGT
>ONNK01000129.1 GCA_900319185.1 uncultured Bacteroidales bacterium | reverse complement strand
ATCCTTCACCCTGCTTCGCATACCCATCGCCAGCTCAGCGACGAGCAGCTGCGCGAAGCCGGTATCGCCCCTGACCTGATGCGTCTCAGCATAGGTCTCGAGGACCCGGAGGACATCATAAACGATCTCGGCCAAGCCATCGAAACAGCTCTCGCATAATGAAAGGATACACTCTCAAGGCCGGTCCTTTCACGTTCGAGAACGGCGACCGGCTGGAAAGCATCGACATAGCATACCACACTTCTCCACGCGAGTATGACGGGAAGGAGCCTGTCATCTGGATATGCCATGCCCTCACCGCCAACAGCGACTGCGAGGACTGGTGGCCCGAGATGGTCGGCAGCGGCAAGCTGATCGATACGGACAAATACTTCGTGGCATGTGTCAACATGCTTGGTTCGGCATATGGTTCCAGTGGACCCAGGTCCATCAATCCCGAGACCGGTAAGCCTTACCTGCTTTCTTTCCCGCAGGTCACCGTCAGGGATATGATCAATGCTTCTATCCTTGTTCGTAAGCATCTGGGAGTGGAGAAGATAGACCTTCTTGTCGGAAGTTCCATTGGAGGTTTCCAATCCATCGAATGGGCTGTCATGGAGCCCGAGGTTTTCAAGCAGGCGCTGTTCATCGCGACGGAGCCGCGCGTCACGCCCTGGCTGACTGCCAGCGTCGAGACGCAGCGCATGGCGCTTCGCGCCGACCCTTCGTTCGAAGCCTGCGAAGACATCCACGGAGGGGAGGAGGGCCTCAAGTGCGCACGCGCACAGGCCATGATTTCCTACCGTTGTTTCCAAGGCTATGGCCTCACCCAGGCCGAGCAGGACGATGATACTCTCTTTGCCGACAGGGCTGCTTCGTACCAGCGCTATCAGGGTGAGAAAATCATCAGAAGGGGCTTCGACGCCTATTCATACAACAGCGTCAGCACCTCGGTCATCAGCAACAACGTCGGGCGCGGCCGCGGCGGCGTCGCCAAGGCGCTCTCGCGCATCAAGGCGCGCACGACCGTCGTGTCCATCGACACGGACGGGCTCTTCCCGCCTTTCCATGTCGAGAAGTGGGCTGCGATGATCCCTGGCGCAGAGTATCTCGAGATCACTTCCAATTTCGGTCACGACGGTTTCCTGCTGGAGACCGCCCAGCTCACGGAGATCATCTCCAAGCTGTTGCCATAGTATGTCCAAACCTATTATTTATCAGATGCTTCCGCGCCTGTGGGGCGAGGGAAGGATGTCGTCCGTGGACGACGCCACCCTCGGCTATCTGCGCGGACTCGGAGTCAGCCATGTCTGGTGTACGGGTATCATCCGGCATTCCACCGGCCAGCCCTTCGTAAAGGGCGATGCCGGTTCGCCCTATGCGATTTCGGATTATTACGACGTCAATCCCTATTTGGCCGATGTCCCCTCACGGAGGAAACAGGAGTTCCGCTCGCTGGTCAGGCGCGTCCATTCCCACGGTCTCAAGCTGATCGTCGATTTCGTCCCTAACCACGTCGGTTGCGACTATTCCGACAAGCATGGCGGCATACCGCTCTGCGGATGGCACGACTATGACTGGACTGATACGATAAAGATAGATTATTCGGCCGGAAGGACCTGGGAGGCGATGTACGGCATCGTACGTTTCTGGGCCTCCAAAGGCGTGGACGGCTTCCGTTGCGACATGGTCGAACTGGTCCCGCCAGAGTTCCTCAAATGGCTGATATCCAGGATTAAGGAAGAGTTCCCTGAAGTCATTTTCATCGCTGAAGTATATCAGAAAGAAAAATACCGGATGTACATCGAGGATGTGCATTTCGATTATCTGTACGACAAGTCGGGACTGTACGATGTACTGCGCGCCATAGCTGCCGGACACGGCACTGCGCGCGCCATCACCTGGAACTGGCAGTTCCTTCAGGACCTTCAGCCTAGGATGCTGAACTTCCTTGAGAATCATGACGAGCAGCGTCTGGCTTCCCCTTGGTTCTCAGGACAGCCCGGCTATTATGCAGCGCTTTGCGCGTCCCTGATGCTCAATACTGCACCCTTCATGCTCTATTTCGGGCAGGAGACTGGCGTGGATGCATCCGAGGGGCACGAGGGTCGCACGAGCATCTTCAATTTCGCGCGGCCGGAGTCATTGCAGCGCCTTTATGCATTTGTCCACGGGGAAGCCTTGCCGGCGGTGGAGGCCGCAGTGCTGGCGCGATACCGCGCCGCCTTGCAACTCGCAGCTGCCCCATGTGTGGGCGAAGGTCTCACCTTCGATCTGTGTTACTGCCAGTCGTCGGAAGACGGCTTCGATCCGGACCGTCATTTCGCCTTCCTAAGGCATTACGGAGGTGAAACGATGCTTCTCTGCTGCAATTTCTCGGGCTTTGAGGCTCACCTGCGCATCCGCATCCCGCAGCATGCCGCCGACTATTTCGGCCTGACGGCAAATCCCTGTCCGGACGGTATCTCATTGACCGTCGCACCTTTCGATTACATCGTCATTACCGTTTAGCCTTGCTAGCTTGTCAGTGAGCTGTCTGACGGCGGGACTGCAGGAATACGGAGATGACTATGAGGGAGATGCCTGCCCAGAAGGACGGGCCGACTTCGCGTGTCTCGCCGAAGAGGAATGCGGCGAAGATGATGCTATATACCGGCTCCAGATTGTAGAAGATGTTGACCGTAAACGCAGACAGATGCCTCAGGGCATGGATCTGCAACAGGAACGGTATGATGGTGAAAACGGAGCCGAGAACAAGCAGGCTCCAGAAGTCCGAGCGGCTGGGAACGGCAGGCAGACCGGGGTTCAGATGGATATAGAACGGCATGCAGAGAGCCAGGAAGATGACGCACCCGATCAATTCGTAGAAGAGCATGTTGGCGCTGTCCTGCCCGCTGGATTCGGCTACCCTTATATTCAGGATCGCAAATACGGAGTAAACCGCGGCAGACAGCAGGCCGAGGACGATACCCAGGCGGTAGCGGACGTCGAGGCTGAAGATCAGCAGGATGCCGGCTATGGCTATGAAACTGATGAAGAAGTCTTTCCAGGAGAGACGGCCGCGGTTGATGGCCGGGTCGAAGAAAGAGGTGAAGAAGCAGGAGGTGGCGATGCAGGCTACGCCGACAGAGACGTTGGAAGCCTGGATACTGGCAAAGAAAGCGACCCAGTGGATGCCCAGAAGTACACCGCAGCCCGCTATGCGGAGGGCGTCACGCGGGCCGGGCGCTTTCAGCCCGGCGCCTGCGTGAACCTTCCGTAGGACAGGCAGTACCGCGGCGAGGACGGCCAATGCGATCATCGACCTGTACCATACAAGCGGAAGGCCTCCTAAAGAAATGATTCTGCCGAATATTCCAGTCCATCCGGCGAGGAATACTGCAATATTCAGCAGAATCAGAGTACGTGTCTTGAGCTTCACCTGTTATTTGGTGCGGTACACCACGATCTTGCCCTTCTCCTTGCCCGGGACGACTTTCATCATGAGGGTGTTGGTGATCTCGGTGCCGACTCCCATGAGGGTGAGGGTCGCGGTAACGGTAGGCTGCGGATCCGCTGCGTTGGAGATGAGTTCCTTCTCAGTCAGTTCGCCTGCCCAGAGGACGGGACCGTATGAGTGGTTGAGCACCCAGTTGCCCGGATCGATGTCGTCGAAGACATACTCGTCGACGCCGTCCTTGAGCATCAGGATCTTGGTGTCGGCGGCCTGGCGGTAACCGGAGTTGCCGCCGGGACCAGCACCGCGCTTGGCGATCTGGATCTCGGCGCCGCTGCCGAGGGTGGCGAGGGTATTCTCCTGATAGGAAGGAAGACCGTCGTCAAAGGCCTCGACCTCGAAGTAATACTCGGGACCGGTGTTCAGGCTGTGCATGTAAAGCGTGTTCTTGCCGTACACGATGTAGCTGTTGTACAGCTTGTCGGGCTCGATGCCGTAGCGGATCACATAGCCGTCGGCGTCAGGAACTGGCGACCAGAGGAGGTCGGCCTCGCGGCGGTCCTGGGGATTGCGAACGACCTTGACGTCGGCGACCTTGGAGGTCTTCATGTTCGGAGTGGTACCGAAGACGCGGAGATCCTTGATGCAGAACTTGGCGTTGTCATAGGTCGCGATGTTGGTGACCTTGACATATCGGGCGTTCACAGGGGTGTCGAACTCGTTGTAGTCGTGCTTGAGCTCGAGGTTGTTTTCGGGCTTGCTTATGACCTTGGTCCAGAAGTTTCCGTCAGGGGAGACGGATACCTCGTAGCACTGGTAGCGGGTGTCAGGGCCGGGTACGGCAGGAGCTGCACCGGGAGCGCCCATACCGCCGGCCGGACGGGCCGCCTGCTGCGCTCCGATGTGGTCCCAGTTGATCTGGATGGCGTTGACGCTGGCTATGCCGCCGAGGTCGACCATAAAGTACTCGCCGGGATCGCCGGTCTCAGCTGCCCAGCAGGTGAGGAAGTCCTCGTCGAGGGCGTTGACCGGGAGATAGTTGCCGGAGGTGGAGGACACCTCCGTGCGTTTCTTGTAGGAGAGGAGCTTCCAGCCGGTGTAGTTGTCGGCGCCACCGACCTTGCGGTCGGCAGGATAGTACTGCGGATAGTCGCCGTAGCCGGTGTCGGAATACATGACTCCGTCCTTGTCAACCGCGGTAGGGAAGATCGCGAGCTCGGAGCCGCGGCCGCCTTCGCCATAGTGCGCGGGGATCATGCAGATGGTCCAGAGGTTGCCCTTCTTGTCATGGAAGGTGCTGCCGTGTCCGGCACCTACCTGGAAACCGCTGGTCTTGAAAGTCAGAGGGTTATGCTCTGAGTAAGTGAACGGGCCGGTAGGGCTGTCGGAGACATAGACGCCATGTGAATACGAGATGAACTCAAGGCCGATGGCGGCATACTGCAAATAGTATTTGCCGTTGTGCTTGGTCATCCAGGGACCCTCGATCCAGGGCAGCTCCTCGGGATTGTACTCGCGGCGGCC